>DATKWN010000051.1:0-4915 GCA_035529515.1 Candidatus Krumholzibacteriaceae bacterium
GGTACGACCCCCAGAGCTACGCCGAGACCGAGGAAGTCATTGAGCTGACCAAGGTGGTCGCCGGGTACGGCGGCTTCTACACCAGCCACATCAGGGACGAGGGAGACCGCGGCGATCCCCTGGGCGCAATCGAGGAGATCATCAGGATCGGCAGGGAGACCGGGGCTCCTGTGAACATCAGCCACTTCAAGGTCCTCAGCAAACGCTTCTGGGACCTCTGCCCAAGGCTCATAGAGATGGTGGAGGAGGCCCGCGCCGAGGGTGTCCAGGTGACCGCCGACCAGTACCCGTACAGGGCCAGCGGCACCGGACTCGGTGCCTGGATACCCAAGTGGGCCAACGAGGGCGGAAACGAGGAGCTTGTGAAGCGGCTCAACGACCCCGACACCACCGAGAGGATCAAGGAGGGGCTCGCCGAGGCCATGGAGGACCGAGGCGGCCCCGAGGCGGCCCTCATAAGCAGCTACCCCCTAGATGAGAGTCTGGTCTGCATGAACATCGCCGAGGTAGCCGCGAAGCGGGGCGTGGACCCATTGGACTGCGCTATAGACCTCCTCAGGGACCACGTGAAGAGCGTCGTCGAGGGCAGGGTCAAGGGAGGGTTCAGCATAGTCAACTTCAACCAGAAGGAGGAGAACGTGGAGCTCATCATGAGGCAGCCCTGGGTCGCGGTGGGCACCGACGGCAGGGTCCACAGCCCGGAGGGCATACTGAACAGGCTCATCCCGGCGCCCCACCCCCGGTTCTACGGCACCTTCCCCAGGGTCCTAGGCAGATACGCGAGGGAGAAGGGCGTGCTCCACCTGGCGGACGCGGTGCGTAAGATGACGAGCCTACCCGCGTCCACGTTGGGGCTCAGCGATAGGGGCCTGCTCGTGCCCGGGATGTGCGCGGACATCACCGTCTTCGACCCGGAGACCGTCATCGATCGAGCCGACTACACGCCGGCGGAGACCACCAAGCTGTACCCTGAAGGCATCGAGCACCTGGTGGTCAACGGGGCGGTCACCCTGAGGCACGGCGAGCACACTGGGGCCCGTGCTGGGATGATCCTCCGAAAATAATAATCTCTAACCTTTGTTTATAAAAAAAGAAAAAAAATCGTTGAAGGGTGTTTACTTGACTTTCTGGAGAGCAGTCCTCGTCTCCTCGGGGAAGTCTCTCAGGAGGTTTCCGAGAACTACCTTGGCGATGTACTGTTTGAACTCTGCCTCGTCGTACTTGGCAGAGTAGATGCGTCTGTGTCCTCCCTTCCCTGTTATCTCCGTGTAGTTAAGCACACCCTCGTCTACCATGGAGTTCAGGAAGTTGATTATAGATGCTCTGCTGATGGTCCTTTTTCCTATGAGATCTTCGTTCACCTGCACCCAGACGTCGCGGCTGCTCGCGCCTCCGCCGTCTAGACGCCAGAGGTACTGGAGGGCTACCTCCTGGTAGTCCTTCAGAACCATTGCAAGTCCTTCGCCTGACGTGTCAACCGTTATTGGCATTTTAGTTGTCACCTGACGGGGCATAACTGAAGGCCCATTGTATTTAAACCTTCATGTATTTGTTTACGTGCCCCCACCTTATTGTAAATTCATTCATATAAAACACTTTTTTCATTTATTTCGCGCTAATATATGAAAAAATACGGTTAAATGACATATCAGGTAAAAACACGCCGTTCTGAAAAACATTTGAGTAAAATATGGAGAGAGGAGTCGAACCTCCACACATTCACCAATCAAGGTGCCGTTCTCCCGATTAAACTATCCCTCCCCTGTCAAGGAAGGATACAGACACCATAAATCAAGTTATCCTTTCTAGGGCGCTATCACAAACAATCTCATCAATAAACATTTTAATACGAAACCGCTCCCCTAGCCTACGAAAAGAAAGCGTCGGGGTCGAGCCCACCTAAGTTATGAGGGTTAGCTGATTGATCAACGCCGAGCAGATCCTTCTACTCATCTCCTCCACCGTCATACTGGCTTACATCGCCGGCATCTTCTACCACCGCACCATGATACCCGACATAGTCTGGCTCCTGGGCTTCGGCATGCTCATGGGTCCCATACTGGGTTTCTTCGACGAGTCCCTGTTCGGCGGCATATTCGAGCTCATGCTCCTCGTCGCAGTCACCATGTTCAGCTTCAGCACAGGGATCTCAATAAACGCGCAGGAGCTCCTCGGCAACACGAGGAGGGCGATGGGGCTGGCCGTGGCGAGCTTCCTGTCCATCACGTTGGCCGTCGGGGCCTTCCTGCGGCTCCTCGCGCCCGAGACCTTCAGCCATGTTGACGCCTTTCTGCTGGGGGCCATGGTGGCGGGGATGAGCGGCGTCTCGGTGAGCAGCCTGGTGTCGTCGATAAGCGGCGGTTTCAAGGATGTGGGGGACTCCATGACGCTGCTTCAGCTTGAGTCCACCCTGGGTGACCCCATCAGGGTTGTGGCGGTGGTGACCCTCATCGAGATGGCTACTTTGACCGGTGCGGGGCCCATGACCGCGGCGAGGGATATACTATTCGTGTTGCTAACTGCGGTCGCCATAGGGGCGGGGGTCGGGCTCATCTGGGGCGAGACGCTGTCAAGGCTCAGGGACCGGCCCCTCAACTACATGATGACCATCGCCGCCTTGTTCCCGGTGTACGTGTTCGCTGAGTGGGTCAGCGGCGGAGGCGGTGGACCCATCGCCGTGTTCCTGGTGGGCTTCACTGTGATGAACTATGGCTACGTGACAAGGAGCCTGGGGCTGGGGAGGAGAGCCAGGATCGACAGAAGGAAGCTCAGAGGCTACCACGACGAGCTCACTTTCCTGATCAAGGCCCTCTTCTTCGTCTACCTTGGACTCATGATGACGCCCAGCCTGGAGAGCTTCGAGATAGGGCTCATGGTCTCGGCGCTCATAATCGTCGTGCGGTTCGTTGTAGTATCGATAGTCGGGAAGATCCACGGCTTCGAGGACGGGGAGCTCTTCGTCACGAGGCTGATCTATATCCAGGGCGCTGGCACCCTGGTGTTGAGCCAGTTTCCCGTCAAGTACGACCCGACCGGCCTTTTCTTCTCCAACCCGGATGTCTTCACGAACATATGCATCCCCATCGTCCTCGTCTCCTTGATCTACAACTCGACTGTGTCGCCGTTTCTCGCGAGGCGTCAACTGGAGTCAATTACCCGCGCGTCTAGGAAGCCCGAGACTGGAGCAGGTGAGGCCGAGGAAGACAAAGACACTGGAAGCTAGGCCCAGCCAAGTTCTAGAACTTTGGCTTTAACCGTTGACATCCATCATGGCTCCGGATGTCTTTCAGGTTAAGTGGGAAAAGGTTGAGGAGAGGCTAGTCGAGGTACTTCTTGAACCAGCGCACCATGTGCTCCAGCCGCTCCCTGCGGTGCTTGGGCTTGCCTCCGCGGCTGAGCTCATGGCTCTCCCCGGGGAACCTGATGAACTCGGTGTCCACGCCCAGAACCTTGAGGGCGGTGAACAGCTGCTCGGCCTGCTCCATGGGGCACCTGCAGTCCTCCTCGCTGTGTATGAGCATGGTGGGGGTCTTCACGTTGGCGACGTGCCTGATGGGGCTCTTCTCCATGAACACGTCCTCCATCTCCCACGGGACGCCACCCAGCTCGGTCTTCCCGAAGGTCCACCCGATGTCCGAGACGCCGAAGAAGGTGACCCAGTTGGTTATGCTTCGCAGCGTCACCGCCGCGGCGAACCTGTCGGTGTGGGTGATGATCCAGTTGGTCATCACGCCGCCGTAGCTGCCCCCCGTCACCCCCAGCCTCCCCGCGTCCACCCAGGGGTTCCTCTCCATGACCACGTCCACAGCCTCCATGAGGTCGTCGTAGTCCTGCTCGAAGTAGTGGCCCGGCAGCGCCGCCTGGTACTCCTCGCTGTAGCCGCCGCTGCCCCACGGGTTTATGTACATGACGGCCCAGCCCTGGGCGGCTAGGATCTGGAACTCGTGGACGAAGCTGTTCCCGTAGGCGCCCCTGGGGCCGCCGTGGATGTGGAGTATCAGCGGGTGCTTCTTCGAGGCGTCGAAGCCGGGGGGCTTCATGAGCCAGCCCTGCACCGTGTGCCCGGCGTCGCTGGTGAAGGTGAACTCCTCGTGTGGCGTCACCTCCGTCTTCTTGAGGTAGTCCCTGTTGAGGTCGGTTACCTGCCTGGATTTCTCGCCGTCCCAATACCACAGCTCGATGGGTTTGGTGGTGTCTAGAACGGTGTAAGCGGCCTTGCCATCCTCGTTGACAGTGAATGACTCGACGCTGTGGTCTCTGCCTCCGAGCACCTTCTCGACGTCGCCGCCGTCTCTATGCACCCTGTAGAGGCAGGAGTCGCCGTCGTAGGTGCTGGTGAAGTAGAGGTGGTCGCCGCCCCACGCCGGCATGGTGACGGGGCTGCTGACCCTTATGTCGCTGCTGAGCTTGGTGCCAAGGTCTTGGTCGAAGCCGGAGGTGAGGTTCACCGGCTCCTCGCCCTCCTCAAGCGTCCAGACGTCGCTGTTGCTGCCGCTGCCGTGGCTGTAGTCGTGGCCGGTGAACGCGACGAGGCTCTCCTCCGGGTGGGGCGAGACGCCGCTTATGCTCATCAGCGTCTTCGTGAGTTGGATGGGCTCCCCTCCCTTGGCGTCCACCTCGTAGAGGTAGTAGCGGCGCACAAGGTCTGCGTCGGGCTCCAGGTTGGTGACGAAGACGATGCTCTTGCCGTCGCTCGTCCACTCTGCGTTCGCCACGTCGTACTCTCCCTCGGTGACCTGCCTGGGTTTGCCTCCCTTCGCGGATATCGTGAAGAGGTGTTTTCGGAGGTTCTCGAAGAAGCCCCTGCCGTTGAACTTGTAGACGAGGCGGTCGATGACCTTGACGTCGCTCTCGCCCCTGTCCACGCGCTCCACGTCGCTTAGGAACAGTATGCTTCTGCCGTCCGGGCTCCACC
>DATKWN010000052.1:0-7408 GCA_035529515.1 Candidatus Krumholzibacteriaceae bacterium
CTTCTCGATGAAGTCGGGTATGTAGGGGTTGTTGTGTTCGTCCTTGAAACGGTCGTATTCCTCGCCGAACTGTTCCCGCCTCTCCAACCTTGACTTCGCCCTATCCCTAAGTTCATTGCCGAACCGAAGGTATAGGATGCCGAAGACGATGATGGCTACGATGACCGGCCCAACCAATATAATTAGATCCATTTCCAATCCAACTTCCATAGCACTATGCCTGAGAATGGTTTGCATCGCCGCTTAAAGGTTACGATTGTGTAACGCAAGTGCATCACCGCTTAAGACTTTCACTCGAAGTTAAATTTCGTTAACCTACCAGATCTTCCACCATGGTTTCTTTTTGGCAGGCCTCTCTTCTACAGGCTCTTCCTTCTCCTCGATTGGCTCCTCCTTAATCTCTTCCTCTTCAGGCTTCTCTTGGGGCTCCTCCTCGATTGGCTTCTCTTCAGGCTTCTCCTCTTTCTCCTTCTCGGACATTCCTAAACCTCTCACCATTGTATGGGGTGCATCACCGCCTAAAACTTACGAAGGGGGTAACCCTGCACCAGATGGGGTTCTACGGGTCACGGTTCTTCATACCACCTAACAGCGACCCCCTCAACGAGGTGGCGGACCCCCTGGTCTGGACGGAGCAGAAGCATTATGGTGCCCAGATGGCTATACGGATGGCTTCTGAGGGAGTCTCGGGGGTGGAGCAGGCGGCGGTTTTCCCCGCCGACTTCATGCCCGGGTTCAGCCATAGTCCCGTCAAGCCACTTAGGATCGCCATGTACCGGAGGGGGTGGGGAGGGAACATGGACGAGGGCTGGACTCGTTGGCTCCTGGAGCAGTATGGGTTCGAGTACACCACCGTGACGGACAAGGAGGTCAAGGAGGGGCTGGAGGGCAGCGACGTGTTCATCCTCCCCAGCGACCCACCCGCCCTCATCACGGGGGAGGGCGTAGAGGAGTGGTACGAGAAACGGTTCAAGGGCGCATACACGGCGCCGATTCTGCCGCCCGAGTACAAGACGGGGATCGGTGAGGACGGCGTGGGGAAGGTAAAGGAGTTCGTGGATAAGGGAGGCAGGGTGCTGGCCCTATACGAGTCGTGCGAGTTCGCCGTCGAGAAGCTCGGCGTGCCGTGAAGGACCTGAAGCCCGAGGAGTTCCACTGCCCTGGATCCACCATAAGGGTAAACATCGACAACACCCACCCGCTGGGGGGCAGGATGCCGGAGAAGGGCCTGATACTGCTCAGGGGGAACCACGCCTACGCGGTGAAGGCGAACCACTGGAACGAGAACTACCGCACGGTGATCACTTACCCCGAGGAGAACATGATGCAGAGCGGGTGGCTCATCGGGGAGAAGCACCTCGCCAGGAAGGCGGCGCTCATCGAGGCAAAGAAGAGGGAGGGCAGCGTGGTGCTCTACGGCTTCGCACCCCAGATGAGGGCTCTGACGGACGCCACGTTCAAGGTCTTCTTCAACGCCCTCGTGGGCTGACCTTTCAACACCTTTTTAATCAGGGCCCCGTTTTTCAACTGGATAGAGATGAAGTGCGCATTATGTGGATCAGAGATACCTGAGGACGCCAAGTTCTGCCCAAAGTGTGGCGAGTCAGTCGATGAGGAGGACTCGACCGGGTTCATGATAGTGACGACCCCGACTGTGCCGGGATACAGGATCACCAAGGTGTTCGGGGTCGTGACGGGCCTCACACCGCGGACCAGGGGCATCCTCGGCAAGTTCGTGGCAGGCTTCGAGTCCATGTTCGGAGGGGAGGTCACGGCTTTCACGAGCGAGCTGGAGAAGGCAAGGCTGGACGCCATACGCCGCGTCAGGAGCAAGGCGCTGAACCTGGGAGCCAACGCCGTCGTGGGGCTTGACCTGGAGACCAGCGACCTGGGGCTTCAGCTGGGGGTCGTCGTGATCTCGGCCACAGGGACGGCCGTGGTCATTGAGAAGGAGTAGCTACTCGACCTTCCTCGTGTAGTGCCCAGATACGGTGACGATCTCCTCGAACATCTCCCTCTTGGCCTTGCATATGGGGCAGACGTAGGGCGGGTCCTCGCTGAAGACCACGTATCCACACTGTTTACAGTATAGCAGCTTCTTGTTGGATTTCTTCATCTCTCCCATTGTCTCCGCCTCGGTTTCCTTTTCTACAAGGCCCAGAGCGGCCATCTGTTTATCGTAGGGGCGGCGCTCGGGTATTGCTCGTGCCTGCTTCTTGCCTTCATACATCTCGTCGTCGACGTAGAGGCTGCAGTAGCAGCACCCGTACTCGGCTACGTCGGGGTCTCTATAGTCGCAGGGGCAGATGATGTCGCGGTCCGTCTCGAAGTCCCCCCAGGCCATTCTGCAGGGGCAGCTCGGGTAGCCGTATCGTTCCTCGTTTGTCTTCAGTCCCTCTAGGAGGTCTTGGAGCAGCTTCTCGTCGGGTGTGAGGTGTATGCCCCTCGACTTGGCGTCCCGCTCTGCTCGTCTCTTCACGTCATCATTATTGATCATTGGGCGAGGGCCTCTTCTATGGCCTGCTTCTTGAAGCCTGAGATCACCTGTTCGTCGTCGACTATAATCACGGGGAAGGCCAGCGGGGCGTTTCTCTTCTTGAGCTCGGCGATGACCTCCTTCTGCTCTTCCTTGGTGATCTTGTCGACGTCTACGTACTCGTACACCATCCCGCTGTCCTTGAGGAACTCCTTGGTCTTCTTGCACCAGCCGCAGGTGCTCAACGTGTAGAGGAACAACTTGGGCTCATTCCTCTTACCATCTACTTTGACTGAGTTCATGCATTCACAACCAATAATTGAATTTGAATGCCGGATGGGGGTCTATAAAGTAGATGGTCGGGCTGCTCACGCTCCGCCGTCGTCTCCGTGTATGTTTTTATCGCCGTGACCCGACCTTCTCTTGATGGCTATGGGCGGTAAGAAGGTTTACGACAGCTACAAGGCGTTCAGCTACCTTGAGCCGGGGTTCGACTACAAGGAGTTCAGGCTCACGCCGCATCCGCGGGTGGAGCCCTACTATGTGCCTCTGAGCGGGGGGGAGGAGGAACGGTTCCAAGGGCTCATGGAGGAGACGGTGCTCGTCGATCTCCACGAGCACCCGGTGCTGTGGCCCGAGGACATGACGGAGGTTCCGGAGATGCACAGGCTGGGCCGGCAATTCACGGCGTACGAGGCGCTGAGCACGAGCCGTCTGGACTGTGTCTTCGACAACCTGATGGACGGCATGGCGTATGTGACGAGTTATAGCGGCTGGAAGTGGACCGACGTGGTTCACGATATCGGGATCAGGCTCAGCGACATCGCCCACCAGGGCATGGTGTCCCACTGCAGGACTGTGAGGGACATAAGGGAAGCCCACGAGGACGGCAAGATAGCCCTCGTCCTCTCACTGGAGTCGGCGACCCCCATCGAGAACGAGCTGGACAGGATCGATGTCCTCTACGGCCTCGGCGTCAGGAGCATGGGCGTCTGCTACAGCGAGAGCAACATGCTGGGCGGCGGCATGGGTGAGAGCAGCCGGGATCTTGGGCTCACGGACTTCGGGTACGACGCGGTTAAGCGGATGAACAAACTGGGGATGCTCGTCGACGTGGGGCATACCTCGGACAGGACGGCGCTGGAGACCATCGAGGCGAGCGACGCCCCCATCATCAACAGCCACAGCGGCCCCGCGGCCATCGCCCAGGGGCACACCACGGGCGACGAGGTGCTTCACGCGCTGGTTGAGAGCGGCGGCCTCATAGGCGTCGGCGGCGCCGGCAGGGGGTTGCGGACGAGTAAGAACCCTGTTGGGAGCATCGAGAGCTACATGGAGTGTGTCGAGTACTGTATTGAGGTGATGGGTATCGACCATGTGGGCTGCGGCCCCGACACGCTGTACGGTGCCCACCAGGAGCTGTACGGGGTCTGGTTCCCGCTGAGGCTGGGGCACTACAGGAGACCCGGCGTCGAGGCTGAGGAGCCTTTCCCCGTGTCGAGGGGCGTGGTGGACCAGGGGTACGTTAAGGGTCTGGAGAACCCCAGCGAGTACGTGAACATAGCTCGCTGGATGATCGTGCACGGGTACAGCGACAGGGAGATCCAGAATGTCGTGGGCCACAACGCGATGAGGATGCTCGAGGAGGTCTGGGTCTAGCCTCTTATTTCTTGTTGTTATACGACGAGAAGAAACAAAGGTAACATGAATAATTAAATGATGAAGCTTACTGGCTTCTTCCTCTGGCTTGTATCCTCCAGACGGCCTCCAGCTGGCCGTCCCTGATGCAGTGCAGACGGTCGTAGAGGTTGGTGTTGGTGCAGCAGTGGGTGGGGATGAGCTCGAACTTGTCGCCGGGTCTGAGGTCGAAGCCGGGGTCTACCTCTATGTGGCCGTGCTCCTCGTTGGACCTGACGTACCTGGCGTCGTCTCTGCCCTTGACGGGGGGCACCCCGAACTCGAACGTGATGGTCTTGAGGCCGGCGTCGCAAATCACTTTCCCCTTATGGCTGGTGCTGATTATGGTGCTGAGTATGCTTATGGCTTGGCCGAACTCCTCTAGGCCGGGGACCTGGCTGTAGCGGGCGTCCATGAAGACGTAGCTGCCCGCCTCGATCTCGGTGACCCCCGGGTGCCTGCCGCTGATCATGTGGGTGCCTGTGCCGCCTGCGCTCACGATCTCGACGCCTATGCCGGCGTCCTCCAGAGCGTCCCTGGAGCCCACGAGCTTGTCCATGGCCTCCGTGACCTTCCGCTTCTTCTCGTCAATGTCGGCGATGAACTGGCAGAACCCCTCGTAGCCCATGAGGCCCCTGAGGCTGAGGCTGGGGTATCTCTGCACCTCTCTGGCCAGGTCGAGGGCCGGCTTCCCGGGTATGACGCCGCAGCGGTTGTTCCCCACGTCCACCTCGACGAGGACGTTGAGCTTGACGCCTTTCTCCCGGGCCCTCTCGGCGAGGTGCTTCACGTTCAAGCGGTCCTCGACGGCGACTATGACGTCGCTGTGTTTGGCGAGGCTCATGAGCCTGGTGACCTTGGGCTCCCCGACCACCTGGTTTGCGATGAGGATGTCCCTGATGCCCGCCTCCGCCATGGTCTCCGCCTCCCCAAGCTTGGCGCAGGTGACGCCTATGGCGCCCGCCTCTATCTGTTTCTGCGTGATTATGGGGGTCTTGTGGGTCTTGGCGTGAGGCCGCAGCTCAGACGGCATCCCCTTGAACCGTTCGGCCATCTTCTCTATGTTGGCCTCCATCACATCGAGGTCTACAAGTAGCGCCGGGGTGTCGATCTCCTCTAACGAGCAGCCTATCTTAACCATGGCCTATCCTGTGTCTTCGGGGGATTTAGGGTTAACCAAGAGCCTATGAAAACGTATGATATGTGCATCAAATGTTTGATATTCAAATATAACGTTTAAATACGTGTTTAATGGATTGAAGGATGGATTCTCGGAGAATCACACCATGAAAGCACTCGTATTGTATCACTCGCAGCAGTACGGCAACACGGGGAAGATGGCCGAAGCCGTGGCGGAGGGACTCAAGGAGGCGGGGCTCCAGGTTGTGATGTTCAACACCAACGAGGACAGGTTGGACATCACCACGTTCCCCCACTACAAGGTCGCAGCCGTTGGCACGCCTGACTACTTCAGCTACGTCGCCGGCGGCATCAAGACCTTCATGGACGACTGGTACATCCACAGGAACGAGGAGGGGATGACGGGTAAGCCCCTCGCCCTCTTCTACAGCCACGGGGGCGGCGGAAGAGTACGCGAGCCCCTCGTGAATCTGCTGAAACGCGTGGGTACCGTCATAGGCGACCCCGTCGAGTCCAGCGGAGCCCCCAGCGACGCCGTGCTCAAGAAGTGCAGGGAGCTTGGGAGGAGGCTGGCGGAGGCCGCCAAGTAGGTAACCCACCCCTTTTTTAAACAACCTATTTATCGCGTCCATCCAGATGCATACTGAGCCGACGATCCATGTCACCCACTCTTAGATTCTACTACCCGCTGCCTAGGTTCCCAAGCGTCTCTGTCACAGGCCCACACTGCGAGCTCATGTGCGCCCACTGTAAGGCCCACTATCTCGGGCACATGCCTGACGTGAGCAGTCCAGAGAAGCTGAAAAGGTTCTGCGTCGAGCATGAGAGGGGCGGCGGCGTGGGTCTGCTGGTGAGCGGCGGCTCCACCACGGAGGGTAGGGTGCCCCTGAAGCGTTTCCTGCCCACCCTGGCGTGGGTGAAGGAGAACACCGGCCTCATAGTGAACCTCCACACCGGGATGCTGGATATGCGCGAGGCTGAGGAGGTGGCGTCCATGGGCGCTGACATCGTGTCGGTGGACATGGTCGGCAGCGAGGAGACTCTCAGGGATGTCTACGGTTTGAAAGCGTCGGTGGAGGAGTACGGCGCTACGTTGACCAACCTGAGGGACGCCGGCGCCTCATCGGTGGCGCCCCACATATGCGTCGGATTGCACTTCGGTGAGTTGAAGGGGGAGCACAGGGCTCTGGAGCAGTCCCTATCCATCGAGCCCGAGGTTATAGTGTTCCTCGGCCTGATACCCACACCGGACACCCCGATGTCGGGCGTGCAGCCGCCGCCCGTCGACGAGATCGTTGGGTTGATCGAGGAGGCGAAGACGCTCAGCCCACGTACCGAGGTCTCGCTCGGCTGCATGAGGAGCAGGGGATACAAGACGGAGCTGGAGTGGAGGGCCATAGAGGCGGGGGCAGACCGAGTAGCGCTGGCGTCTAGATCCACCGAGAGCCGGGCCCTCGAGGAGGGGTACCATGTGAAACGCTTCGACGGGTGCTGCGCCACGCCCCGGGCGCTGGAGGAGAGGATTGTCGCCCTATGACTCTAGGGCAAGCCTGACGACTTTGACGAAGTCCCCGGCCTCGACGCCGAATAGGGTAACGTCGTTGTCCTGGAAGAACCTGTTCACGTTGTTCTCCAGGTCTTCGACGGGAGTGTTGTTTAGAGCCTTCTCAAGCTCGATTATCGCGGCCTCGGGGTGCATGAAGAAGTCGCCCGTGATCTTGACGCCCGCGAAGCGGCCTCCCTCGACGCCTAGTTCGGCGGCCAGGAGCTTGCCGCCCGGCACCTTGTACTCCGCCCGCTTCATCTCTGGAACACCCACTCCCTGCTGCGGTACTTCTCGCGGAGCTGCTTCACCAGCCGCGTCTCTGCGCCGGTGAGCTCCCCCGGCTCCAGTGCTACGTCGAAAGTGTCCTCGAAGCCTTTGATGAGCGCCGATCTTGCTTCGTCGAAGCTTACGTGTCTGCCTAGGTAGCGCCTGAGGTTAGTGACCCGCTCCTCCACCGCCTGTATGAGCTTGTCGCTGATCTTGGCGTCGCTCACCCGCAGCACCTGGAACATGCGCCTGATGTCGCTGTCCACGAGGATGGTGCCGTGCTGCAGTATGACGCCGTGGCG
>DATKWN010000053.1:0-10767 GCA_035529515.1 Candidatus Krumholzibacteriaceae bacterium
TCTGTACATAAAACCTTATAAAAAGTCATATTTATGACATACCGTAAAGAAAATAAAGAGCAGACTCACTCTATCACAGAAAAGCCTGAGGAGCGCAGCCATGTCACCAAAGAAGACACCAACCAAGAAGGAACTACTTGAGCGAGTCGAGGAACTCGAGAACAAGCTAAAAGAGGCGGAGGATAAAGCCGAGAAGCACCTGAGCCAGCTCAAGTACGCCAAGGCGGACCTGGAGAACATCCAGAAACAGAGCCAGAAAAGGATGCAGGACGTCATGGACAGGGCCAACGGCGGCCTTCTCCAGCAGCTGCTGCCTCTGCTGGACGAGGTTGAGATACTCGCCACGAGGGACGCGGAGAAGGAGAACCTCGTCCAAGGCATAGGGATGGTGCTGAAGAAGATGCAGAAGGTAATGGACGCCGAAGGAGTCCGCGTCATAGAGGCCGAGGGACGCCCGTTCGACCCCTTCAGGCACGACGCCGTCGTGGAGGTAGAGACCAGTGAGGAGCCTGACGGAGTCGTGCTGGAGGAGGTGAGGAGAGGCTACATGTATAAAGACCGGGTCCTCAGGGCTAGCATGGTGAAGGTGGCTCGCAGCCCCAAACAGAGTGAAGAGGAAGATCAAGATGAGTAACGAGATGAAGAGAGAGAAGATACTAGGCATTGACCTAGGGACGACCAACAGCGCGGCGGCTGTGATGATGGGCGGGAAGCCCATGGTCATACCCTCCGCCGAGGGCCCGACGGTGGCCGGGAAGATGTTCCCGAGCGTCGTGGCGTTCACCAAGGAAGGACAGCTGCTCGTGGGTGAGCCCGCGAGGAGGCAGGCGGTCACCAACCCGGAGGGCACCATCAGGGAGGCGAAGCGCCACATGGGCACCGACCGGAAGATCACCCTCCACGGGAAGGACTACACGCCCCAACAGATCAGCTCCTTCATACTCCAGAAGATACTGCGCGACACCGAGACCTACCTCGGCGAGAAGATGACCAAAGCCGTCATCACGGTGCCTGCCCACTTCAACGACAACCAGAGGCAGGCCACCATCGACGCCGGCGAGATCGCGGGACTAAGCGTGACGAGGATCGTGAACGAGCCCACCGCCGCCGCACTCGCCTACGGCCTGAACAAGAGCGACCAGGAGCTCAAGATACTGGTGTTCAGCTTCGGCGGCGGAACCAACGACACAACCATCATGGACTTCGGCGGAGGAGTCTTCGAGGTCCTCTCCACCAGCGGCGACACGCAGACCGGCGGCGCCGACGTGGATAAGGCCATCATGGACTACCTCGTCGCCGACTTCAGGAAAGACACCGGGATCGACCTAACCGGCGACCTCAAGGCCATGGCGAGGCTCAAGGAGGTCGCGGAGAAGGCCAAGATAGAGCTCAGCAACCTGCTGACCACCGACATCGACCTCCCCTACATTGCTATAAACGAGGACGGCCCCCAGAACCTCCACGTCACCATGAACAGGGCAAAGCTTGAGCAGATCGCCATGCCCATCGTCAACAAGGTCAAGGAGCCTATAATGCGTACCATAAGGGACGCGGGGATGTCTCCAGACAAGATCGATAAACTCGTCCTTTTCGGCGGCATGACGAAGATGCCCCTCGTTCAGAGAACCGTTGAAGAGCTGGTCGGTAAGAAGATGGAGAGAGGCATCGACCCCATGGAGTGCGTCGCCATAGGCGCCAGCATCCAGGGCGCGGTTCTTGCGGGCGAGATAGACGACATAGTGCTCCTCGACGTGACGCCCCTGAGCCTCGGAGTCGAGACCCTGGGCGCCGTCCTGACGAAGATCATAGACAGGAACACCACGATCCCAACTAAACAGACCAAGATATTCAGCACCGCCGCCGACATGCAGACCGCAGTAACCATCCACGTCCTCCAAGGCGAACGAACCATGGCCAAGGACAACATCAGCCTCGGCAGCTTCAACCTGGAGGGTATACCCCCTGCTCCGCGGGGCGTCCCACAGATCGAGGTCACCTTCGACATCAACGCCGACGGAGTGCTAGACGTCACGGCGAAGGACCTGGGAACAGGCAAGCAGATGAGCATCACCATCACGGCTTCGACGAAGCTCAGCGACTCCGAGAAGGAACGCATGGTCAGGGAGGCAGAGCAATACGAGGAAGCCGACAAACAGGCCAAGGAGGAAGCCGAGACCAGGAACGAGGCGGACGCCCTCATCTACAGCACAGAGAAGATGCTGGGGGAGCTCGCGGACAAGATCAGCGGAGACGTCAAGGCAAGGATCCAGGGCAGCCTAGACGCCCTGAAGAACGCCGTGAAGGAGGGAAGCGTAGCGGAGATCAAGGCTAAGATGGAGGAGCTGCAGCGCGTGGCCCAGGAGGCCGGCTCGGAGATATACAAGCAGGCAGCCACGGCGCAGCAGGCAGAGCAGGCCGCAGGCGCCCAGCAGCCTGGCCCCGAGGAGGATCAGGGAAAGAAGACGGTGGACGCCGACTTCAAGGTTGTGGACGAGGACAAGAAACGGTAACCCTGTTTCCAGACACATAACCAGTTTAGAGATTTCTCTTCCTTAACCCATTTTAGCTGTGGCCCACGAGTCAGTTACGGCGTACCCTGTGAGCCGCTTCAAGAAGGACGACAAAAAGGAGAAGAAGGTGATACTAGCCGTAGGGCTGCTCATCGCCGTCGTCTTGGCTGTGGCCGGGACACAGATGTCCGTCAGTGGAAGGGAGTACGCCCGGAAGGTCAAGTTGCTTGAGGCCCGCGGCTATGAGATAGACGGGAGGTTGGCCTGGGGCGATATGGAGGAGTGGGAGGAGAGTATAAAAAGAAAATACAAAAAAGAAAATACAAAAACGCCGTCAGAATCGAGAGGAAAGAGATCGAGGATTGGAACGAGTTCTACGGCATCTTCAGAGACTCCGTGAGCGCGCCTGTCTACGACCACAGCCTCAATGACAGCATCCACTGCTGCGACGGGGCATACGTCATATGGTTCAGCACCGTGTACCTCAGGGGGTCAAGCCAAGGCTTGTTCATGACCTACTACATCTATCCAGACGGGTAACCCCTAATAAGCCATCAACCAGTTTCTACTTGATCCGAATGCTAAGTAGAGTTAACGTGGAAGCCGAGAGGATGCTTATCGGCGAAATCTGGCAGAACAACGAGATACACGAGAACATGCTCGTCATGGCCGACGAGATAGGCAGCCGATTCGCCGGGACCCCCAGCGAGAAGGAGGCTCAGAGGTACATGGTAGAGAAGCTCAAGGAGTACGGCTACGCGGACGCCCGCGCCGAGCCCTTCAACTACTACGGGTGGAGGCGGGGCCCCGTTAAGCTCGAGATGACGGCGCCGGCTGAACGGGAGTTCGAGGCCATAAGCCTGGCGATGAGCCCAGGAGGCGAGGTGGAGGCCGAGGCCATCGATCTGGGGACCGGAAGCTCCGAGGAGTTCGAGGCCGTAGACCCCAAGGACGTAGAAGGCAAGATAGTGATGTGCTCGAGCGCCACGAGCCCCAAGGGGAAGAGGGTGCACAGGCGCACCAAGTACGGGTACGCCGTGGAGTACGGCGCCGTAGGCTTCATCTTCATGAACCACAACCCGGGCCAGCTCCCTCCGACCGGTAGCCTAAGGCCCAGCTACAGGATGGGCGGCGAGATACCCGGGGTAGGGGTGAGCCTTGAGACGGGGAGCCACATGCTGAGGCTCGCCAAGGACAAGCCGCTGAGAGTCAGGCTCAGCGACGGCAGCATAGTCATCCCCGACACCGTGTCCGCGAACATAGTCGCGGAGCTGCCCGGAGAGACAGACGAGTGGATAGTGGTGGGCGGCCACTACGACGGCCACGACATAGCCCAGGGCGCCATGGACAACCTCAGCGGCACGGTGGTCACCATGGAGCTGGCCCGCGCCTTCAAGCCTTACAGAGGCAAGCTGAGGAGAGGAATCAGGTTCGTCTGCTTCGCCTGCGAAGAGATAGGCGTCACCGGGAGCACCTGCTACGTCGCGGACCACCTCGACGACATGCCCAAGACAGCCATCATGGTGAACCTGGAGCTTGGGGGCCTGGCGTACAAGCAGGGTACCCAGCACGCCGCGTTCACCGTCTACCAGCCCCCCGGGATGAAGGACTGGATCAAAAGGTTCCTGGAGGAGACGAAGTACCCGACGGAGATACTCGAGGGGACTTCCGCCGCCAGCGACCACTGGCCCTTCTACATGCAGGGGGTCCCCTGCATATACATGCACGCCGAGCCCAGCATCCAGCAGCTCATAGTGGGCAGGGGGTGGGGACACACCACCGCCGACATGATGGACAAGGTCGACCCGCGGAACCTTCAGGAGGGCTCCATGCTCATGGCGAGGCTGCTGCTCAGACTAGCAACCCAGGAGGACAGGATCGCGGATCATACGCCGTTGAACAAGATCGTAGAGCACCTCGAGGCCACGGGCATGAGGAAGACCCTGGAGATACAGAGGAAGTGGCACCCGGATACCCCCAGGTAGCCCCACCACATTTTTCTCTTCAACTGGTAACGTTTATTAACCGAGGGTTTCGGAAGAATCAGCGTAACTAGGCGGGCGTGAAGTCGGTTGTCTGAGAAGCGTGACTACTACGAGGTTCTTGGCGTCGAGCGCGGCGCTTCTCAAGACGAAGTGAAAAAGGCTTTCAGGAAGCTTGCTTTCCAGTACCACCCCGACCGTAACAAGGAGCCCGACGCCGAGGATAAGTTCAAGGAGATAAGCGAGGCCTACGCCGTCCTCAGCGACGAGCAGAAGCGTCAACAGTACGACAGGTTCGGCCACGCGGGCATCAGCGGAGCATACAGCACCGAGGACATCTTCAGGGGCGCAGACTTCAGCAGCATCTTCAGGGAGATGGGCTTCGGCGACGACCTCCTCAGCCGCATCTTCGGCGGCATATTCGGCGGCGGGTTCAGCGGCTTCAGGGCCACCAGCCGAACGGGCCCAAGGAGAGGCAGGGACCTGGAGGCCAGGATGGAGATCACCCTGGAGCAGGCCGCCTTCGGGGCAACCGTGGAGCTGAGCCTCAACCGCCTCGAGAGGTGCAGCCGCTGTGGAGGAAACGGGGCTGAACTAGGGACCCAGGTCACCACGTGTCCTAGGTGCAACGGCTCGGGGCAGATACAGCAGAGGACTCAGAGCCTCTTCGGCCAGATGATCACAGTCACGACGTGCCCACGGTGCAACGGAAGAGGACAGTTAGCCGAGACCCCCTGCAGGCTCTGCGGCGGCAACGGCCTGGAGGAGAACAGGCGCACCATACAGGCCTCTGTGCCTGAAGGCATCGAGGACGGCGTCTACCTAACCCTCCGCGGCCAGGGCGAGGCAGGGAAGTACGGAGGCCCCCCGGGCGACCTCTATGTCCTCGTCAGGATCAAGCCTCACAGGCACCTGATCAGGCGCGGTACGGACGTAATCTACGAGGCCGAGGTATCCTTCCCCCAGGCGGCGCTGGGCACGGAGATAGAGGTGCCCACGCTTAAAGGAGCCGAGAGCCTGAAGGTTCCGTCCGGCACCCAGAACGGCGACATACTCAGGATGAGGGGGGAGGGAGTCCCGGGGCGCTTCGGGCAGGGGGACCAGCTGGTTCATGTAACCGTCACGGTGCCTAAGAGGCTCACCAGAAGGCAGCGGCAGCTAATAGAGGAGCTGGACCGAGAACTCGGTAAGAAGAGGGGTTTGTTCGGCTAGCTATCTTCTATCTATAATCTCATCTACGCCGGGGCCGGTGCCTATAAGCGTGACTGGTAGCCCGACCTTTTCTTCGATCTCGGCTATGAAAGCCTTCGCCTCGTCGGGCACGTCGTCGTAGCTGCTCACGCCTTTGCACTGGGGGTACAGTATGTCCAGCTTGGTTATCGCGAGCTGCGTCGCCCCGTTGATCATGGCCGCCCTCTTTGCCAGCTTGTGGTTGAAGGGGGCTGTCCTCCTCTGCCTGCCCGTGACGGTGCCGTACTCGTCCCAGCCTCTCCTCTTGGCCTCCTCGATGCTGATCTCGCCCTCCAGGGGTCCCGCGCCTACACGGGTCACGTAGGCTTTGCAGACGAGCACCACCTCGTTGACTCTTGTTGGGCCGACGCCTACGTCGCTGCATATGGCGGCGGCGCACACGTCGTTGCTGGTGACGTACGGGTATCCCCCGTGGTAGAGGCTGATGTAGGTCCCCTGCGTCCCTTCAAGTATCACGTTCTCGCCGCGGTCCAGCGCGTCGTTCACGAGCTGTGGCACGTCCTTTATGTAGGGCTCAAGCTCGGGTATCTCCCTCGCCATCTTCGCGGTGCGCATGGCTCTGTCGGCGTTGCAGGGGCCGGTTCCGGTTCCGGTGGTGCCGATCTTCTCCTTGAGGTGGCCCTTACGGTCCAGCTCGATGTGCTTGGGCTCTATGATGGCGCATTGGGGGTCTAGCCCCACGCGGTCCTCTATGCCCGTCTCCTTTACCTCCTTCAGGAAGACTTCGGGGTTCACTACCACGCCAGGCCCTATCAGCTGGAGGGTCCTCTTGTTCACGAAGCCGCAGGGCACCATCCTAAGCTTGTACTTAACGCCGTCCTTGACAACAGTGTGGCCGGCGTTGGGCCCCACACCGCCCCTCGCGCAGACTGCGGCGTCGTCCGACACCGCGAGGTATGACACTATCTTTCCTTTTCCACCGTCCCCGTAGAAACCATCAACGACTACTGTGCAGCTCAAAGACCTCACCGAGCCGATCAACCCACCCCAACCGGTAATTTAAGTTTAACGCATATATTGGCTGGGAGAAGACGCGGATTTAACAATAATATGCAATAAATGAATCTCTATCCGTTATAGATTGACTTGAGGTATAGAATATTTCAGTCAATCGTTTTATTACATTTGTTTTGAGCATTATCCTCGAATAACTTGAATCCACTGGACATAGTATCGGGCGAGAGGGTGGCGGATCTCACCAAGACCCTCGTTGAGATACCCTCGGAGACTGGAAAAGAGCAGCGGATCGCTGATTGGATTATCAACTACTTCACGGAGCTGGGGCTGAGCGACATCACCCGGCTCCCCGTCGAGGAGGCTGGAGACACTGTGGTTGCGGTCCTCAAGGGAGGAGACGGACCCAAGATGATGCTCAACTTCCACATCGACACATTCGACGCCTTCGAGGGATGGAATACACACCCATTCAAGGCAGTGGAAAAGGATGGCAGGCTCTACGGGCTGGGCGCCCACGACATGAAGGGAGGGGCAGCCTGTGCCTTGGCGGCTGTTGAAGCCATCGTGAAGTCCGGCGTCAAACTGGGAGGTGACCTGATAATCAGCGGCACCAGCGACGAGGAGTACTGGAGCCGAGGGGTGCATGAGCTGATAAAGACTGGGATGCTCAAGGACTGCAACTACTGTATAGTGCCTGAGCCGGCTGCGCACGCAACCATACTCATAGGACAGCGGGGCAGGCACGTCTTCAAGCTCAGGTTCTACGGGAGCTCAGTGAGCGCGGCCTATGATGAGGGAATCAATGCATTAGTAGACGCGAGTAAAGTGGTCGCGGAGTTTGAGAAGTATAAGCCTGATGGATTCGGTTGTATGCCGGAGTATGATATGAGGGGAACCCTCTGCGTCACAGGGTTCCACAGCGGGGGAGACAAGATCTACGTCCCTGAATTAGCTGAGGTTACCATCGACAGGCACATCATGCCGGGTCAAACTGTGGAAGATGCAGCTCAGCAGATACGCCAGATCATATTAGACGCGGACATCAAAGGAAGATACGAGCTCACATGGGATGAACGCCCCACGCCCGCGCCAACCAGCTACATCACCCCTCCCGACTCGGAGCTAGTCGAGACAGCGAAGAGAAGCCTAGAGGCAGAGCTTGGACAGGAAGTCAGGCTCACATTGGCCAGAAGCGTTGCGGATACCAACCACATCGCCGTGCATGGGGGAGTGCCCACCATCATAATGGGGCCATCAGGCGGAAACACCTGCGAGGCAAACGAGTGGGTAGACAAAGAATCACTGCCACAGATCACACGAGCCATAACAAGAACAGTTCTAGACCTACTCGGCACCAGGTGGGGGGGGGTCAACCCACACCAGCTGAAACCAGCCTCTTTTCACTTAAATAAGCCCCAGAACGGCTCCTTTTCGATCCTAATAAGTGCAAAAGTGTAATCCACCACCGGGAAACAGTGAACCCATAGTCAATACTATAAGTTCAACCTATAGTCAATACTACATGTTCAACTTGTAGTCAATACTATAACTTCAGCCGATTTTGAATAAAGCAAATGAATAACGGTAGTCAATGCTACCTGAATTCGCAAGGGGAGGGGGGGTCGACTCTTCAAACCCTTAAAATCAACCTGTAGAGAAAAAGCCTCAGAATAGCCCAGACGAGATCCTGATCAGTGCAAAAATGCGGCATAATAACGGCTAATCAAAGCAAAACTCGGCCCACCAAGAAATTTTTTTTCCGAGATTCCAACCTACTTGAAACAAAGGGATAAGCTCTAAGAGCCGCCAAGCCATGAAACAAGGCATGAGGCTCAAGAAACACCTCCATTACACCGCAGAGGCGAAGTGGAACCACATGACAGGGGGAACCGCAATCCTCGACGGCTTCACACAGCCTTTCGACACCCCACGCGAATACGGTGGAAACGAGACCGCCCCCTGCCTAGACCAGCTATTAATGGCGAGCCTCGCAGGCTGCATAATAAACACCTTCAACTACTACCGCCGAATTCTCGACGCCGAAACACGAGACCTCACAGTAGACGCATCCATGGACATCGAACTCACCGAGACAAACGGATATAGAGTAACAGGCATCAACATAGACATACAGGTCTGGAGCGACCAAGAAAACCAAGAGCTGAACCAAAAATGCGCCGAACGAGCCAAAGAATACTGCCACATCACCAAAAGCATCGAACCCGCCATCCCCACAACCACCAAGATAACGCTCCACGTAGAGTAACAATTATCACCCCAAAGCCCACATCTCACACACATTGAACACAGTAGGCATCCTCGTAGTAGGCAACGAGATACTGGACGGCATCACCTTGGACACCAACAGCCAGTGGATCATCAACCGCCTCAAGCCCCTGGGGTTCCAAGTCCACGAGACCATCACCGTTAGGGACAAAGTACAAGCGATAGGAGCAGCCCTCAACCGGCTCTTAGAGGATGGCTGCAACCTGGTCTTCACCACCGGGGGTCTGGGGCCAACCCACGACGACATGACCCTCCGGGGAGTGGCACACGGGCTGGGGCTGACCCTGGAGCTGGACCAGGCATCCCTGGACATAGTGACACGCCAGTACAGGGTGCTCCACGAGCGGGGCATCATAGAGAGCAGGGAGATTACTGACAGCCGCAGGAAGATGGCCATACTCCCCCGGGGCTCCAAGCCCCTGGACAACAGGGTTGGCGGCGCTCCAGGGGTCCTCATGGAGATACGGGACTCCACCATAATCTGCCTGCCCGGGGTCCCCCTGGAGCTGAAGTGGATATTCGACGACCAGGTGGCGCCCATACTGAAGAGTATGGTGAGGGAGGTCTACGCCGAGAGGATCGTGGCGCTGCCCCTCCGGGACGAGTCCACCCTGGCCCCCATCATCGACCAAGTAATGACGGAGGCACCTGGCGTCTACGTCAAGTCCCTAGTGAAGCCCTACGGGGAGGAGGGCATCCGGCTCTGGGTCAGCTCCCTAGGCGAGGATCAGGGCGAGGTGGAGGCCAAGGTAAGCAAAGCCGTGGACCGCCTGGTGGAGCTCACCCGGGAGAAGCTGCCCAACGGGTGACCCAACCCCATATATTCTTGATAGGAGTCAAGTCTTCAGAGAGCTGTCCCACGTGAACGTAACGGAACTAGACGTACCGACCCAGGTAAAACGCATCCTGGCCGACAAGGGCCTCAAGGAGCTGTACCCTCCTCAGGCAGACGCCGTAGAGACGGGGGTGCTAGACGGGGGAAACCTGGTACTGGCGAGCCCAACGGCCAGCGGCAAGACCCTCATCGCCGAGCTCTGCGCCATGAAGCACGTCTTGGAGAGGGGCGGCAAGGTGCTGTACCTGACGCCTCTGAGGGCGCTGACGTGGGAGAAATACGAGGAGTTCCAGGTCTACACGGACCTAGTGAAGCCCAACGGCAGGAAGATCAGGGTAGGCGTGAGCACGGGGGACATGGACAACAGCAGCCCCTGGCTGGAGGCCTACGACATAGTCATCTGCACCAACGAGAAGTGCGACAGCCTCCTGCGGCACCGCAGCCCATGGATGAGCGGCATCAGCCTCGTCGTCGCCGACGAGATACACCTCATAGGAAGCGACAGGGGGCCCACGCTGGAGGTGAGCCTCGCCAGGCTAAGGCAGATGAGCCCAAACGTCCAGGTGCTGGCCCTCAGCGCCACCATACGGAACGCGGAGGAGATAGCGGACTGGCTGGACGCCGAGAGCGTCACCACAGATTGGAGACCAGTCGAGCTACGCGAAGGAGTCTCGCTGGGCAACCACATCACGTTCAAGGACGGCTCAGTCAGAAGCATCGAGGGCTACCACAAACAGGACCACATAAACCTGGCCCTCAACGCCATAACAGACGGGGGGCAGACGCTCATCTTCGTCGAGAGCAGACGACGCGCAGAGTCCACGGCCCGCACGGCAGGGAACGCCCTGAGGAGGACGCTGTCCAAGCGCCAGGAAACCGAGCTCCATAGGATCGCCGCAGACATATCTGTCCGCGGGGAGAAGACTAGGCTAACAGACGACCTCGC
>DATKWN010000054.1:0-15866 GCA_035529515.1 Candidatus Krumholzibacteriaceae bacterium
ATGCCCTTGTCCTTGGGCTCCACGTTCACCATGGCGATCTTCTTGCCCCCCATCCTGTCGACGAGGCGGATGTCCTTGACCTTCGCCGGCTTCAACGCGTTCCTGATGAACTTCTCGGGCTCGGGCAGGTACTCGTATATCTCGACCTGCTTGTTGGTCATGCTGCGGAAACGCTTTATCTTCTCGCCGCCCTTGCCGACGGCGAGCCCCACCTCTCCCTTCTTCACAGTGAATATGATGGTGTCCTCTTCCTCGTCGACGATGCAGTCGACGATGGTCGCCCCCGTCATGTTCTGCAGGAGCTGTATGTACCTCATCTCAGTCTCCGTGATCTTTATGTTGTTAAGCATGCGCTAATCTTCCTTCGCCAGGTCTAGTATCCTCGAGTCGCCCGGGTCGTTGATCACGATAGCCGAAACAGGGTAGGGTTTCCCACACAGCACCCCCAAATCTACGCTGTCTTTAGCGTGCGTAAGCACGGGTATCTCGCTTAGCCTGCCATACGTCTCTATGGCCTCGGCGTTCTCGGCTGGACAGTTAGAGCTGAGGATAGCCATCCTGGCCCTGCCACGCCTCATCTCCCTGACCGCCATCTTCGATCCTAGCTGGACCCTGCCGGTGGAGAGAGCGAGTCTCAGCTCGTGGTCTACGCTACTCATCGCTTCTATCTCCATGAGTCATGAACAGCTCGACGCTTCCCGTTCCCAGGGGCATCGACTGTCCGACGATTATGTTCTCGATCACGCCTTTAAGGGGATCGATCTCGCCCTTGACGGCCGCGTCAACCAGGTGCTGGATGGTTAGCTCGAACGCCGCCCTGGCCAGCACGCTGTTCTTCTCGCCGCTGATGCCGTGGCGGCCGATCTGCTGCACCTCGCCGGTCTTGGTCATGATGTCTGAGACCAGCATGACGTGGCGAATGTCGACGTCCAGCCCCTGCTCGGAGAGGACCGCGTGGGCTTCCCTGATGAGCGCGTTCCTTGCCGCCTCGACGCCGAATATCCCGGCTATCTCGTGGATGTTGTTGGTGGTGGTCCTCGTGGGGTCGACGCCCTCGATGCGCAGCACCCCCTCCAGGTTGCTGCCATCCGTCCTGATTACCCACTCGCCGTCCTCGACGGTGGTGAGGACCCTCTTGATCTCGGGGATGCCCTTGATCTTCGCCTCGGTCACATCCTCTATGATGGGCGCCGGGTCCCTGGCCTTGTCCTCCTCCAGGCTGATGAGGAAGGTGTTGTCCTCCTCCTTTGTGTAGCTGAAGGGTATGGCCTTCTCGACGTCCTTGACGTCGACCCCCAGGGTGTCCATCCTCTCGGGGTCGAGGATGATCCTGACGGCCTCCTCGCGGAGATCCACGTTGACGCTGTCTATGACGTCGTCGATGACCGTGTAGGTCAGCTTCTGGGCGACCTCCCTGGCCTTCTTCTCGCTCTTCCCGTACTTACTTGTGAGGTAGATGTCCATCACCGGCGTCGACGGACTCTTACGGGCGTCCACGATCTCGATGAGCCGGGGCAGGCCCAGGGTAACGTTCAGCTCTGCGACGCCTGCGTAGTGGAAGGTCCTGAGGGTCATCTGTGTGCCAGGCTCGCCTATGCTCTGTGCGGCGACGATGCCGACGGCCTCACCCGGCTCCACGAGGCTGTAGTCGTAGTTCCGGAGCACGGCCGCTATGACGTCCTCGACGCCCCGCTTGGTGAGCTTCGCCTGCCTGAGCCGGCGTCTGAGCTCCTCCTTCAGGAGCTGGGGTATCTCCTCCTCGATGACGTCCACCAGCTTGTCTATCGTCGAATCCGCTGCGGCCTGCCCCTTCTTCATGTTGATCCGGGTCCTGTCCGTGAGCTGGGCTACGTTGACGGCGACGCCGTGGTCGGATTTCGCGGGGTCGACGCCGTCCTCGCCGTACTGGAACTGGATTATGTCGCCTACGCTGTTCCTGACGGTGCCGTCGTACTCGACTCTGAGATGCTCCAGGGCGTTGATGAGCCTGCGCTGCATGTACCCGCTCTGCTGGGTACGCACGGCCGTGTCCACCAGTCCCTCCCGGCCTCCCATGGCGTGGAAGAAGAACTCCAGCGGCGACAAGCCGTCCCTGTAGCAGTTGTAGACGAAGCCTCGGGCGACGGGCGCCGCGTCGTTCTCCTTGAAGTGGGGTAGCGTCCTGTTCTCGTAGCCCCTCATGATCCGTTTGCCACGGATGCTCTGCTGGCCTACGCTGCCCATCATCTGGCCGATGTTGAGGCTGCTGCCCCTTGCGCCGCTGCGTGTCATGATTATGCCGCTGTTGCTCATGGGCAGCCCCTCCTGCACGGTCTCGCCGGCCTTGTCACGGGCCTTGGCTAGCTCGTTCATCACCTTGATCTCGAAGCTCTCCTGCAGGGTCTGGCCTGGCAGCCTCTCGAGAACGCCTGTGGTGTACTCCTCCGTGAGCTTCTCGACGTTCTTCTCCATCCGCCTCATGACCCTGCCTATGTCCCGCTGATCCTTGTCGGCGAGCTCGAGCTCGTCGTAGCTGTACGTGAAGCCCTTCAGAGTCAGGAAGCCGTTGATGAGGCGGCTGACGCCGTTGAGGAAGTCGTGGCCCACGTCGGTGCCGTAGTCCTTGATGATCCTGTGGAAGATGGTGTCGGGGCGCTCGGCTCCGATGCTGTTCTTATCGATGACCCCCATCTTCAATTCGCCGTTCTGGATCATCACGTAGGCGTCGTAGGGGCACTCCGCCTCCTTGCACTCTGGGCAGTGGACGCATATGTTGGCTCTGCTGACGAAGCTGAAGTCGCTGGGCAGGAAGAGGCTGAAGACGGTCTTGCCGCTCCACATGGGCGTGGGCTCGAGCACGGTGGGGTTGGGTATCTCCCCCTCGTAGCCGGTGTAGGCTATGAGCTTGCCCACCTCGTCCGCCGAGAGCATCATTCCCTCCCGGGTGAGCAGGTACGCTCCGCTGATGTAGTCCTTGCCGGCGCCGATGATCGGTGCGCCGTACCTTGGGCTCAGGATCTGGTCCTGGACCTGCATCAGCATCCTGGCCTCTGTCTGGGCCTCCTTGCTCTGGGGGATGTGGAGGTTCATCTCGTCGCCGTCGAAGTCCGCGTTGTAGGGCGGGCACACCGTGAGGTGCATCCTGAACGTCTTGTAGGGCAGCACCTTGACCTTGTGCGCCATGATGCTCATCCTGTGCAGGCTTGGCTGCCGGTTGAACAGGGCAATATCCCCGTCCTTCAGGTGCCTCTCGATGATGAAGCCCGGCTCGATGCCCTGCGCTATGAGGGACCTGTCCGCGACGAACTCGAGCCTTATCCGCTTCTGGTCCGGCCTGATGATGTAGAGGGCCCCCGGGTGATGGTAGGGGCCATTCAAGACGAGCTTCCTCAGCTCCTCCAGGTTCCGCTCGGTTACGACGTCTGGCACAGTGAGCTTGGTGGCGATGTGCACCGGGACCCCGACCTGGTTGATGTCCAGGTTGGGGTCGGGGCTGATGACGGTGCGGGCCGAGTAGTCGACGCGTTTGCCGCTGAGGTTGCCCCTGAACCTGCCCTCCTTGCCCTTCAGGCGCTGCGCGAGGCTCTTAAGGGTCCTGCCGCTGCGGTGACGAGCCGGCGGTATGCCCGATACCTCGTTGTTGAAGTACGTGGTCACGTGGTACTGGAGGAGCTCGGACAGGTCCTCGATGATTAGCGTGGGGGCCCCGGCGTCGACGTTCTCACGGAGCCTCTGGTTTATCCTGATGATGTCCACGAGCTTGTGGGTGAGGTCATCCTCCGCCCTGATGCCGGACTCGAGGATGATGCTGGGCCGTACGTCCACGGGCGGCACAGGCAGTACCTGCAGAACCATCCACTCCGGCCGTGCGCTGCCGGGCGCGAAGCCCAGCAGCTCCAGGTCGTCGTCCGGGACGCGCTCGAACCACTCCCTGATCATGTTGGGTGTGAGCCTGCGCGTGACCTCGTCCTCCATCTCCTCGTCGAATAGCTCCTTCTCGATCTCGATGAACGTTGTAGGCTTGTTGAATTTGATTACGTTCTGGACCATGCCGCAGTAGGGGCACTCCTTGTGCCGCTTGTACTTCTTGGCCTGCTTCATGATCTCGGCGCTTATCTCGTCACTGACCTTGCCGAATAACTCGATGTCATGGTTGCGCTGCTCCGTGAGCTTCGTCTTGGTCTCGTCGTCCAGCAGTATGCCGCCGCAGCTCCTGCACGTGGCGCTGAGGACGCGGTATATCTGCTTCGCGAACTCTACGTGGACGACCGGGACCGCTAACTCGATGTGGCCGAAGTGGCCCGGGCAGTTGATGGATATGTTTCCGCAGGTGCGGCACCTCTGCCTCGGCTCCAGCGTGCCCAGCCGCTGGTCCATGAGGCCGCCGGCGATTGGGGCGCCGTCCTCGTCGTAGGTGTCGCTGGTCCCTATCTCGACGACGCTGAGGCGCCTCGTCTCGTCTGGGCTCAGGACGCCGAACTTTATGGCGTCGATTACCTTGCTCATCTTACTCCACCTCCTTGGCCAGCTGCAGGGTGGGCGACAGGCACAGGCTCTGCATCTCCTGCAGCAGAAGCTTGAAAGCGTATGAAACGGTGACCGGCTCGATGTCGCCCTTCCCATCGCATGTCGAGCACACGTACTTGCGCTGCCTGATGTCGTAGAAGCCCTGGCGGCCGCACCTCTCGCATACGTATATCGTGTAGGCGTCCGACTCCTCCAGGAGCCTGTCCTTCAGGAGCATGGCGGCTCCGTGTCCTACGAGGCAATCTCGCTCCATCTCGCCGAACCTGAGGCCGCCGCCCCTGGCCCTGCCCTCCGTCGGCTGCCGGGTGAGCATCTGGACCTGGCCGCGGGCCCTCGCGTGGATCTTGTCCACCACCATGTGGTGGAGCTTCTGGTAGAAGGCGACCCCGATGAATATCTCGGCCTCGAACATCTTGCCGCTCATGCCGTCGTACATAATCTCTCGGCCGCCGCTCTGGAAGCCTAGCTCAGTGAGTATCTCCTCGAGGCTCTTGGGGTCCTCGTTGGCGAACGGTGTTCCGTCCACGATCTCGCCTCTTAGGGCCGCGGCCTTCCCGGCGATGGCCTCGATGAACTGGCCTACGGTCATGCGGCTGGGGTAGGCGTGGGGGTTCATGATGATGTCCGGTATCACGCCGCTTGCGCTGAAGGGCATGTCCTCCTGGGGCACCAGCATGCCGATGACGCCCTTCTGGCCGTGCCTGCTGACGAACTTGTCGCCGAGCTCGGGCACCCTGTTGCTGCGCACCTTGATCTTTACCAGCTGGCTTCCCTCGATGTCCTTGGTGATGAAGACGCTGTCCACGACGCCGACCTCTGTAGGCCTGACGGCGACGGATGTGTCGCGTAGCTGGGGGCCGCGTATCTCGATGCCGCGGTACTCCTCCATGAACCTTGGCGGGCTCGTCTTGCCGATGAGGATGTCTCCGCCCTTGACCTCGGCCTCCTCGGCGATGAGTCCGTCGCTCTCCAGCTGCCTGTACGCCTCGGCGCCGTGGTAGCCGCGGATGCCGGCCTCGGGGATGGTGAGCCTGTCCTTGGCGCCGCCAAGGTACTGCTTGCACTCGGCCTTGTATATCCTGAGGAAGCTGCTGTGGCCTAGGCCGCGCTGGACGGCTGACTTGTTGAATATGATGGCGTCCTCCATGTTGTACCCTGTGCAGCTCAGGATGGCGAGGACGAAGTTCTGGCCCGCCGGCCGGTCGTTGTAGTCGATGACCTCCATGGGCTTGGTCGACACGAGGGGCTTCTGCGGGTAGTGCAGCAGGTGGGCGCGGGTGTCGGTCCTGTCGTTGTAGTTCAACGCGTAGACGCCCGGCGCCTGCTTCGCCATGGCCGCTTGGTAGGTGTTACGGGGGCTCTGGTTGTGCTCCGCGTAGGGTATGATGCTGGCCCCCACGCCGAGGATGGTGTAGGGGCAGATCTCCATGTGGGTGTGCTCCTCGGTGAGGGTCTCCTGGTCAATCGCGATGTATGTGTTCTCCTCCTCGTCGGCGTCTAGGTACTCCAGTATGCCCTCCCTGACCAGGTCGCTCCACGTCCACCTGTCCTGCTTGATGTTGCGGATGTGCCTCTGCTTGAGTATAGGCTTGCCTTCCTCGACCACTATGAGGGGTCTCCTTATCCTGCCCTCGTCGCAGTTAACATAGATCTCGTTGTAGTCATGGTAGAGCACGATGTTGGCCTGGCCGCTGATCTCGCCCTTGCGGCGCATCTCTCTGAACGTGTTGACCATGATCTCAGGTGAGGTGCTGTACCCTAGGAGGTAGCCCTCGACGAACACCTTGGTGCCCTCGTGGCGCAGCTGCTCGTCAGCGTCCTTGGCCCTGGTGACTCCCATGAACTCCAGTGTGCGCTTGATCTTCTCCGAGTCTGTCCCGATGCTGACGCTGCTCATGAGCGCCAGGTTCTTGACGAGCCCACAGTTGGCTCCCTCGGGGGTCTCGTTGGGGCACAGCCGTCCCCAGTGGGTGCTGTGGAGGTCACGGGCCTCGAAGTTTGGCTGGCTCCGGCTGAGGGGGGATTGGAGCCTGCGGAGGTGAGAAAGGGTTGAAAGAGTGTTGGTTCGATCGAGGAGCTGGGTCATGCCGACGCGGCCCCGCCTCCAGTTGCCGGTGGCGAGAGCGTGCTGGATCCTGCTCGTTATTATCCCGGGCCTGACGGCCGCGCTGATGAGCACTCCCTTGCGCCTGGTGCTCATGCGCCTAAACTGGTACCTCATGTCCCTGTAGAGGCTCCAGAACGCCGAGCGGAATAGCTCCGCCAGCAGCGGGCCGGCGAGCTTTATCCTCTTGTTCTTGAGGTGATCCTTGTCGTCCTCCTGGCGTAGGCCTAGCTTAAGCTCGATGATCCTTGAAGCCATCTCGCCCAGGAATATGGCCTTGTCCAGCCTGGCCTCTGGCTCGCGGCCTATGTGGGGCAGCAGGTTCCTGTCCAGGATGGTCTCGGCGCGCTTGATCCTGAACTCCCTGACCTGGCCGAAGGCTACGCGGTTGCCGATGTAGAGTATGGCGTCCTCCAAGCTCTGGACGGTTGACGTCTCTCTGAAGCTGGCCTCCAGCTCGTTAAGTATATCGGAGTCGAGGCTGACCATCTCGGCCACGTCTCGGTCGGTATCGACGCCCAGCGCCCTCATGAGAACCACGAGGGGCACCGGCACGGGGACCCCGGGGATGGTCACAACCATCTCGCCCTTAGACTTTAGGCTCATCTCGATTCGGGCCCTGAAGCCTACGGTGGTGCTGAAGACCTTGCCCTTGTAGACGGGCTTGGCGCCCCTGTTATCGGTCTCCACCAGCACCCTGTTGGGGGCCAGGTCCTCCAGGCTCACGATGACGCGCTCGCTTCCGTTGACTATGAAGTATCCGCCGACCTCCTTGGGGTCCTCGCCGAGCTTCACGAGCTGGTCCTCGGTGTGCCTGCTGAGGAGGCAGAGGTTGCTCTTGACCATGATGGGGAGGTCGCCTATGTTGACGCGCTCGTAGGTCTCGCGCCCCTCGTCGTCCAGCTCGATCTCGAGGTAGAGGGGGGCCGAGTACGTCAGGTTCCTTATCCTGGCTTCCCGTGGGTAGACCTCACGGTTGGTTCCGTCCACCTCCACGACCCGGGGATCGCCTATCTCTATGGCGCCGAAGCGTATTTTGTATGTGTGATTGGGGACCTCGATGCTGATGCCCCCGATCTCGTCTATGATCTGCTGCAGCGTGTTCCTAGAGAAGTCGTTGTAGCTGTCCAGGTGCTGCTTGACGAGCCCCTCCTCCTTGAAGAAGGACTTCATCACATCCCAAAGGTCGTTTTCTGTGAGAAGCATTATATCAACCTGATTTGAGTTTGATTCGTTAAACGGGCTAGGGCGGGTTCCATAATGTCGGAGGGATCAGATTCCGTCATTAAACGTAATTCACCTTTTACAGAAACCTTCCTAACCCTAACGAAGCTATAACAAGGGGCGACTACTTCCTAATAAACGTTACTCGATTTTATGTTCCCTCTCGCACAGAGGGGCGTTTTTATGCCTTCTTTTAGATTTAATCATGATCGGTCGTGGCTCGGATATATTGTCGCATAAGATACAAACTTTTATAGGTGATACCCGATATTCGATTTAAGCCTAAGACATCACCGGAGAGGCGAATAAATTGGCGGAAATGATTGAAGAAGTGCTAGAGCGAAGCGTCGGCAAGACGGTGCTGATCAAGGTGAGAGGCGGCAGGACCCTCAGGGGCGTTCTCGAGGGGTTCGACCAGCACGTTAACCTCTACATGAGTGACGCCGAGGAGGTCAGCGACCCGATGAACGTCAAGGAGATCGGGACCATCGTGCTCCGCGGCGACAACGTGATCATGATCAGTCCGCCACCGGAGTAGAGCTGAAAACGTATGCCCACCAAATCACCCATTCATCACGGTAAACGCATCCATATCCGTTGTAGGCGCTGCGGCAGACGCGCCTATCATATTAGGAACAAGGCGTGCGCCGCATGCGGCTACGGGGCCTCCAGTACGTTAAGGAAGCCGGCGAACAACAGGAAGACGCTGAACCGGAGCAGGCGCATCGTCTAGGCAAGTTTTTTAGGCTGTTTCTTAGCCCTGTATTCTGCGGGCGGGAGTACCCGAGGCTGGCCAAAGGGGCGAGACTTAAGATCCGTTTCTCGGGTAGGAGATCTCGTGTCTTAGGACTTCGAGGGTTCGAGTCCCTCCTCCCGCACCTTATGCTCATCCCTAGAAGTCGTGGATGAGCTTGAATTGTTCAGAGAGCATCTCAGGGAGAGGGATTTCAAGGAGTCCACGGTAATAACCAAGTACAAGCTTGTCAGGACGTTGAGGAAGCGTTCTGGGAATCTCTGGGATTCAGAAAAGGTTACTCAGGTGGTTAAGGATGCGACCTGGGGGAACCGCAGGAAGAATAATGCATTCTATGCTTTTCGAGATTGGTGTAGGTGGAAAGGCTTCGATTATGACGTAATGAAGCTCAGGGAAGAGTCCTCACCATTACCTTACATTCCTTCCGAGAAGGAAATAGACCAACTGATTGCAGCATGCAACCCTAATAGGCTTATTATCGGCGTGAGCCTCGTCCCCGGTATCCGTCTCTGAAGCTCTCTCGCTACGTGCAGCGAGTTACCGGTCCCTGAGAAATAGTATATTTCTGTGCTCATGGAGGCATCATTAATTCATCGACTTCTACGATAAGAATTACTCGCACAATAAAATATCAGGCCGATACACGTGCGCGTAGAATAGTTAGCCACTTCGCCCCGTAACACACTGACACCATCAATCCGGGGTTTTCATGGGTTGCGCGTCATCCCTCCCACTAGCGTACTACAGTGAAAAAGCGTTGCTGTGGAACAGAAAAGCGGATAAGGGGTAAGCCGGATGGTGAATGGGTCTTCAGTGAGCTCAACGAGGCGCTCCGGGTTCATCCGGCGGCTGCTGGAAACCAGGCTGATGCTGCCGCCCCTGGCAGGGTACACGGACCACCCGTACCGTTGCGTGCTCGCTGGGTTCCACCCTCCCTTCATCTGCACGGAGATGGTCAGCCCCCTCGCCATAATACACAGAAACCAGAAGGTCATGCGGAGCCTTGAACTGATCGAGGGGGCGCACCTGAGCGGCGTCCAGCTGGTGGGGGACGACCCAGGGGCCATGGCCGAGGCGGCGCGCATCGTCGAGTCCCTCGGCTACGACTACGTGGACATCAACATGGGGTGCACCGTGGGGACGGTCACCCGCAGCGGCGCGGGCGTCTCCCTCATGAGGTCCACGGAGAAGGCGATCGGGGTCGCCAGAGCCGCCGCCGAGGCCGTGAACATACCCGTGACGTGCAAGATGCGCCTCGGCGCGTCCAACGGGAGCAGGAGCGCAGTCCAGTTGTCTAGGGGGCTCGTGGAGGCGGGCGTCTCGGCCATAACGGTGCACGGGAGGAGTGGCGAGAAGAAGTTCGGACTGCCCGTGGACTACGAGGGGCTGAGGATGGTCGTGGAGGGTGTCGAGGTCCCTGTGGTTGCTAATGGCGGTATCTTCACAGGGATGGACGCGCTGGCGATGGTGGAGCGGACGGGGGCCGCGGCGGTCATGCCAGGCCGCGGCCTCATCGGAAACCCCTGGCTGGTGACGGAGATACTTTCAACGTTCACGGGGGAGCCCTACGCCCCGCCGTCGCTGGCGGAGAGGAAGGAGGTGTGCCTCGGGCACCTGCGCCATCTGCGTGGTTTCTACGGTGAGCAGAAGGGCGTAATAGCGATGAGGCGGGTGCTCCACGAGTACTTCTCCGGGTGCCGCCGCGTTAACTTGTTGAAGCTTGAGGCGCAGCGAGTCACCTCCCTCGTTGAGGTTCAGGCCATACTGGATCGGGTTCACGAAGATGGGCCACATATGTTCTTCAGCGAGAAGTGAGGCACAGAAAGCAATCAAATTGAAGTTTGAGAACCGTTTAGCAAGCAACAATGTGTCCGACCCCGCCCCCGCACCACGGCTAAACCTCTCACACATAAAGTTCATGGGAGAGCTGGAGGGTCCAGATAACCTAATATCTGCCCGGGAGCGGGTAGAACCATGCCCGGCATCCACATGAGGAGGAAGGACAAGGAGGTCACGGACCACGCTGAGTTCGTCAAGCCCCTGAAGGAGGCGGACTACGTCACGCTGGCCCTGTGCAGAGACAACGTCCCATACATAGCGACCCTGAGCCACGGCTACGACGAGGCCAACAACCGCATCTACTTCCACTGCGCCAGAGAGGGAAAGAAGGTGGACTACCTCCGGGACAACCCCGTCGTCTGGGGGCAGGCGCTGATCGACGGCGGGTACCAGCAGGGCAGCTGCGACCACCTATACCACACCACCCAGTTCAGGGGCGTCGTCTCATTCGTCGAGGACTACGAGGAGAAGAGGCGGGCGCTGGAGATCATGGTAAGGCAGCTCGACGACAACCCCGGGGACATCATTGAGAGACAGGTGAAGCCGGGCAGCGTCTCAAAGGTGCACGTCGGCCGAATCGACATCGTTGAGATGACAGGTAAAAAGGCGGAAAAAATCATCGTATCGCTTTAGAGCCGTCTCAACTGGTGGCAGGGATCGCCGCCACGATCTTCTGTATGAGGGTCTTCATGAAGAGGGACCGCTGCTCATCCTCCAGTCTAGTCCTCTGGCTCTGTCTTCATGAACTCCCTGAGCAGGGTTGTGGCGAAACCGCCCTTGTGAAGCATGAACGAAAGCTGGACCCCCCGGGGCGCCTCAGCCACCTCGATCCTGGGCGTCAGCCTGCCCAGGCGACGGGTGCCCGTGACCCTCATACGCCTAAACGTCTCCAAGGACATCTCAGACTCCTCAAGTATCTCGGCTTCGAGGGCGGCTGCCTCCCCCAGCGGCTGGGACATCTTGTACCCGTACATGGGAGCCGTGAAACTGATCTCCTGGGCATCGTACCGGGGCTGCTCGGCCCCAGGGTCATTCACCCAGAATATGCCGCCCGTCTCGTGCTTCTTCGCTATGTCGCCCAGCAGCAGCCTTCCGAAGAGGCCGCGCCTCACCCTCTCGGCCAGATACCTGTTGCACAGGTAGCTCTGGTACGCCGAGACCAGTAGCTTCCTGAGCCACCTGTCGGCGAACGTCTTCCGCCCGTGAAGTATCTCCCAACCCTCCTGCACGTTCTTGCCGCCTCTCCCGGTTCTCTGCTCGCCGTAGTAGTTGGGCAGCCCCTTCAGGTGGATCGTTTCGGCTATGCTCCTCGTGTTCTCGGCGGCCCGGCTCGTGGGCATACGTATGTCGGTGATCATTACTTTGAACCTGTTACCTATGAGGTGGCCCGCCCTGAACTTGTTGCCGTGGAACTTGGCCCAGTTCACCTTGACGTCCAAGCTGCCCTCGATGAGCTTCACGGCGTCGCTGGGCCGCACGTCGTTCCTCTCGAAGAGCACGCTAAACGTCTGCGTGGCCACGGCGTACTTGTCCTTGAGCCCCGCGGTGCCCACGTTCTCGGGTCTGAGGCTGAAGAGCTCTGCCAGCTGGAGCTGCACGTCCCGGGTAGTCTGGTTCACCTTGGTTATGTTGACGTAGAGGTGGCTCCCGGAGCCCGAGGGCTCGTAGAGGGCAACCTCCTCGACCAAGAAGTCCTCGGGGCGCGCCCTGATCCTGCCCCCTACGCCCTCCAGCCCCTCTGTGATGTATGGGAGCGACAGGTCGAGGCGCGGCGGCTTCACCATTCTGTGACGTATCCCGCCTGGGTTATTGAAGGATTCGAAAAAGGTTAGCTCGCCCAGGGGGCATGGCTCTGCGCCGTTGACGTTCTTTCAACGACGTCATGGTAGGTCCTTGAAAGCGGTATCTCTCCTCGTGGCATCATACCCGTTTTCCCACCAAGTTGAAGATACCAGTCACTCGGAACACCGTATCCGTCGATGTCCAGCGGGACCAGCTGTGCGCCGACGGGCAAAGTCCGCCTGTCAACCAAAATTACTGATTTTCAAATACAATGACTACAAGGAACACATTATATGTGAACCGCGTTGGATATTTCAACCAAATAAAATACCTGGGCTAAAAGACAAAGAATTCACGGTACTTGTATAGCTCCCCACCTCGGAGCTAGGTCCATCTATTAATCATCAATGACCGTTAACAGAAGACCTGAACCTACTTGGCTGTAATAGATATTTAATTATTTACTGTGGGCGAAAGATACCTAAAGGCAATCTAGTAATGTTAAACTTCAAATATCTTTAGAAGAAATTTAATGTACTGATAGGAATGGGAATTAACCGCACAGAGAGCATTAGTTCACTAATTCCCTTTTATAAACAAACCGAAGTTGGATATTGTCATCCTGCTTGTGTAAAGATGGTTATTGATTATGCTATTAAGGTTCTTGGAGTTAAACAAAAGGCACTAAGTCTAAAAACGATTGCTAATACTAGTAAAACTCATCCAATGGGTGGAACGGTAAGGGAAAATATTGAATTAATAAATACCCTGTTGACCGACTCCGTACCTCAAATACAATTTCAAACCTTGTTGTCTGCAAGGCTAGATGATATAAAGCAAGAATTGGATGATAAAAGACCAGTTATAGCTTGGATAAATATCGCACCTTCAGTACTAGACACTGTAATGCATGCTGTAGTAATTACAGATTATGACCCAGTAAATTTTGAAATTAAGTATATCGATCCAGAAATGACAGAGGAGCACCATACGATGAAAGTCTCTATTGGCAAGTTCTTAGATGAAAAATTGGGTGTTGAAGGAAGAATCATAAAGCTTAATATCTCTTCAATCGGTCAGAAAGACTTGATTGGTGGAGTAAAGCCGTATTCTAGGAGGAAAGAAAATGAGTGAATCTGAAATTGTGAGAAAATTTATTTACAAAGAATATGGGCAGTTCACTCTTTACGACCTTCCAGAATACGACCCAAATAATGATTGGCATGTATCTAATTTGAGGTCAGATTATCCGATTTTTATCCATGACGATCGTAACCCAAGCGATTATAAAGTCCGAGTATTGAAAATTGATAGTCTAGGTAAATTATATCTAAATAATGAGTATCAGATCATACGTAGATTATCCACTTCAAGAGAGGACTTTGATTCTAACCTTGAAAAAATTTTACAACTATGGAGAGAACAAGCTGAAAATATCGTTGTTTCTTGTACCGCTAAAAATCTGGTGAAAATTGACATGTTTAGGAACCATTTCACTCAAATTGACCTAATTATTGATTACGTAAAAGAGTTTGATAAGATTACACCATATGATTTGAAGCAATATGGACCTAAATCACGTAGAAATAGATTATTTAGCTACATAAAATTGCTAGAAGACATACAAGTCGTACGATCAGATGAGAATGGTAACATCGTACCTGATAGAAAGTTTGGGCTATTAGAGGATGCTACAAGCACAAATGAAGATTTTAAAAGAGCAATAATATCAGACCTAATTGAGAATCGTTATATCACTTTAAGGGACTTCTTTAATTTAACTATATTAGAAAAGACCATTGCAATAGATAATATTATTTATATGCCTGAATTAGAGGTAGGAGAAGCTATCCATAGAACTCGTAATAGCATTTTCCATTTATATAAAAAACACTATGATAGAAGGATAGATCCATTTAGATTAAACCATATATTATCAAGATTAGAAAATTCAGGCACCATTTCAAGAGAAAATAAATATTACTTTGGTCAAGAAGAATTACGAGATAAAATGATAGAAAGAAAAAAGGAGTTACCTCCACTATCTATCTCTCCCTTAACATCTTATTCTTAATTCCTAAGGGGAACAAGAGATCTTTATTTTAGTATCCAACAATCTTTACAGTTGTATATTCTATCTTTATGTACTCTCTCTATACAGGCTTTGTATGCTTCTTCGTACGAGTCATAGACATTAGACCAGTCACCTCGTTCTCCTAGTTTCTTTATAGCGTGTTTTGTATAGTGGTAGCAATCGGCTGAGTGGAGTCTACATGTCTTAGATATCCAATTATGGTAGAAAACGCATGGCTGATTCACCAGATCTTTGATAGAATATGTATCATACCCTATTCTGATAGCCATTCAAAAACCGTCTAGTCAGCTTTCTATAATGTTTAGATTCTAATTCTTTTAATGAAGGTTCTCCTGAGGGGACAAGTGAGGAACTTGAAGGAAACTCCCCTCAGGCTCCAGTATGATTTTCTAATAGGAGTTGCTGGTAGGAGGTTCTGCTACTTGTTCCTGTGAGGTACTTTGGTAGTCTTCTCGGTCAGGTAGACTCAGTATTATCTCAGCCTTTCTCCTACCCCTCTCAGTTAACATCCACTCACAGGACTTGTATTGCCCATATGGAGAGACTAACCCATAATGTTCCATCCACTCTAGTTTTCCATGTACAGAGGCTTTGAAGGATTGTTTGTTTACAGTGTTCCAGGTGATCCTCCAGATACATGCAAATGACGTCCTGTGTTTGCTTTGGGAAGAAGTAGAGGTGTTTTAATATGTCGTACTCTTTTCTGGATATTAGCTGATTGTTTATCCTATCCTGAACCTGGGATGATCCCTGCTTGGCCTGATCCTTCTCTCTATCATCTGCTGGCTGTAGGCGGCATCGATCATCGCCACCGCCGGGTAGACAGTCTCAGCGTTCTTCAACGGCCCATAGATGACGAAGTCAGCCCCAACGGCTATTGGCAGGGCGTTTACCACGCCAATCGCCACGGTGACGGCGTCCTTCGAGTACTTCTTCTTCAGCCTCTTCCATGAGGCTATGGCGTTGTGGGCGCCGCAGCCACAAGGGTAACCATACTTGTCCTTGATCCGGTAGATCGCCTTGGTCGCCAACCCCAGAGTCGGGATGTCGATGACCGCCGTGTCCATGAGTATGTTCCTTATCCCCGCCGCCTTAGCCCTGGGGACCATCTCCTCTATGAGCGCGTCTTTGTTGGAGGTTAACATGTGCTCGGCGCTGTGGAGCAACAGGACGGAGCTGGTGCATCCCGTCTCCTTGATCTTCTCGTACACCCGTTCACCTGAGTGGGGGTTCAACGAGTTGAGTATTATCCTCTCCATCATTCCATGATCGGAGGCGTACTGGAGTGACTCTGTGAGACCGTCCTCAGACACGACGTCGAGGAAGATGGGCATATCCGTGGCGTCGACCGTGAAGTCCAGGTACCTCGACGCCGCCATGGCGTTCTCCGCGATGAGGTCCACCATCGTAGGCAGCCCCGTCAAGTCCGACATCTCCTCCGCCTTCCGCAGAAGGCTCTCGGCCTCATCCCTTCTGAACAGTCCCTCCGCCCGGTTCTCCACCGTCTTATCCCCCTTATAGAACATGGAGCCCACCATGACGGTCGGGGTGAGACCGGGGTC
>DATKWN010000055.1:0-3176 GCA_035529515.1 Candidatus Krumholzibacteriaceae bacterium
CTGCGCTGTCTGTAGAGCTTTGGGTCTACTACCTGCATCATCTTCTCGATGTCGAGGCCACCCCCGAGGAAGGCCGCCACCCGCTCGGCCCTGGTCTCAGGGTCGTCGAGGGTCTCGTTGTAGCTGACGTACAGGATCTCCATATCGGGCTGTGTGCCGAGCCACTCCTCTACCTCGGCGAGGTGTCTCTCGAAGATGCCTGCCATGATGTCGTCGGGGACCTCGTCTATGGGCTCGCCTCGGCGCATCATCATCTTCTTCTGGCTGGCCAGCACCTCTGGTATCTTACGCTCCATGAAGATCACCTTGTAGCTGTGCCCCTCGGGCAGGTACCTGAGGAGGTAGCTGATGACCTTGACGGCCTTGCCCTCGGCCTCCGTTATCCACGAGGCGTCGTCTTTGAGCTGCTTGACGCGTTCGTCCTCGTAGTAGCCGCGGAGGTTGTCCTCGTCGGCGTCGCGTTTCTCGTCTTTGAGCACGGGGACGCCGCCGGCCTCCAGCATCCTCATCATCATGCTGGTGCCGCTGCGGGGGAGCCCCGATACCACGATGATCACGGTGGGTCCTCGGAGATACTGGGGAGTGGTGTCGATAAAAATTTGCTGTAGACACGCTGCCAGCCTACCTGCATTCTTGGAGCAAACATGCTTCACGCAGGCTGTGGTTACAGGAAAAAGTGTCTGCTTTGCTTCAATTCTGCGTTAATTCACCGTTACTCAAAAGCATTTTTACATGGATCAAGATCGAAAAGAGGCGTTTCTAGGGCTCCTTTTCGGCTTGGGGGCCTGGTTTCCGGTTTGTTATTTGCCCCCCACCCCCACTTTATTGTTGTTAGTTTGGCGGCTACCAAGAACACCTTATTTCAGCCTTTTTTCTTAAAAGCAGTAATAATAGCAAGAGGCTAATCTCTATCTGATACCACATTTCTACACCCAAGCCCAGTAAGAAGGCCTAAACGTAGAGCTGGATCACCGTACCGTCTTTAAGCTCCCGGTCGAGTCCCACCTTCTCGTTGTCGAACTTGGCGGCGGGCCCCCAGATGCGGGCGTACTTGAACCGCTCGTAGAAGTCGTTGTGAATCATCTTCGCCAACTCGCCTACGGTAACGCCATCCCTGCAGACGATGGGCTCAACGGCCGCCTCCTTCCCCGGCTCCTTAGTGTACACCCTGACGATGCCCTGGAGCTCGAACAGCTTCTCCCCCAGCGCCCTCTGCAGGTCCGGTGTCTTCTCGAAGCTGCAGACCCCCACCTGCAGCGGCGCCGCCGCCTCCCTCAGCTGATCCACCGTGTCCTGGCTATACCCTAGGTCGGCCTTGTTCGCCAGCACCAGCGTCGGTCTGTACACGGCGTTGCCGAAGAGGGCGTCCTCGACCACGTCCAGAGTCACCCTGCCCCTGATATACACCAAAGCGCTCTGTATCTTGTACTCGTTGAGGAGAGTGATTACCTCGTCCGTGGTGCAGCCCTCCAGCTCCCCCACCCAGACGAACTGGATGTCCCTACCGTGGCCCCGCTTCACTATCTCCACCTCACCGGGGGGATGCGCCGTCAGTATCCTGGTGTTCTCCAGCTCCCGCGCCACCATCAGGTAGTTGCCCACCGGGTCGTCCTGGAGGTCCACCACTATGACTAAGCCGTCGGCGTTACGGGCGGACGCCAGGTTCATGAAGCCCTCCGACTTGCCCTCGCTGCTCCCCTCCACGATGGGAGGCACCTCCACCAGCTGGAACTGGATGTCCTGGTAGGGCAGCATCCCCGGCGTCGGCCAGGTGGTGCCCCACGGCCAGCTCGTAACCTCCACCGAGCTGTTGGTCACCGCCCTCAGCAGGCTGCTCCGGCCCACGTTGGGGGGACCCACCACCGCGAACTGGGCGGCGCCCTGCTTCTGGACGTAGTAGCTGGGGCCGCCCCTCCTTTTCACCTGCTGCTGCTTCTTCTCTATGTCGTCCCGTAGCTGCGCCATCTGGCGCTTGATCTGCATCTGGAGCTTCTCGGTGCCCTTGTGCTTCGGGACGAGGGCCAGGAACTCCCCCATCAGCCGCAGCCTCTCCTCCGGGTTACGGGTCATGGTGACCTCGTTCCACTTCTCCTTGGCTTCCTGCGGGAGGTTCGCGGGCAACGGTAGACACCCTCGGGTTCTATAGAGCGGGAACCCGTTAAAAACAGTGAGGACCACCCGAGCCCATCGTAACCGCCGCTGGGCCTACCCGCCGGGGGCTCCATGACCTTAAGTAATCGAGGTTCCCTCAATTCTCTGTGACTTTAGATGGTTAAACCATTCATCATAGGGACAAGGAACGCGGGCCAGTTCCTCTACGCCGGCGCCGAGGTCCTACGCGGCGGCGGCTCCGCCCTCGACGCAGTGGAGGCGGCGACCAGGCTCGTCGAGTCTAACCCCGACGACACCTCGGTGGGCCTCAGCGGCATACCCAACCTCTTCGGGGTCCAGGAGATGGATGCCAGCATCATGTGCGGAAGGACGCTCGGGGCGGGCACCGTCGGCGCCGTCAAGGGCTTCCTCCACCCCATAAGCGTCGCCCGCAAGGTGCTTGAGGAGGCGCCCCACGTCATGCTGGTTGCCGAGGGAGCCGAGCTCTTCGCCAGAGCCATGGGCATGGAGGAGGGCGACCTCAGCACCGACAAGAGCAGGAAGGTCTACGAGACCTTCGTCAAGGACGCCTTCGAGCACGAGGAGATCGACGAAAGCCAGAGGTGGGTTGTAACTTACGCCAAGAGCCAGAACATGAGGGAGTGGTACGACAGACTAGCGGACCAATACCACGGCACAGTCAACATAATGGCCATGGACGAGAACGGCGACATCGCGTCAGCCGTCAGCACAAGCGGCACAGCCCTCAAGTTCCCGGGCCGCCTGGGCGACAGCCCCATCATAGGCGCAGGCAACTACTGCGACAACAGGTACGGCGCCGCCTGCTGCACCGGCCGCGGCGAGCTCGCCATCAGGAACAGCACAGCCCGCACCATAATCCACTACATGGAGGACGGCCTCAGCGCCAGGGAGGCCGCGTTCCGCGCCATGAAGGACATCCACGCCCTCAAATCCTTCGGAGGCATGAACTGCATAGTCTTCGACCCCAAGGGAAACACCGTGAGCGCCACCACCCGGGAGGACCGGGAGAGCGTCCACTGGTACATGGCCGCGGACATGAAGGA
>DATKWN010000056.1:0-6049 GCA_035529515.1 Candidatus Krumholzibacteriaceae bacterium
GCTGAGGCTCGCCGTCAGGGACAGCCTCAGCCAGTTCTCGCTCCAGAGCAGGCAGAGGGGGCAGGTGATGTCCACGGTGACCATCATATCCGAGACGGAGAGCGCCAGCAGCCATCTTGGCATACTCGACCTCAGGAACGGGTTCGACAACATCATCTTCGCGAACATGCATCTCCACATAGAGGAGGGGCTCTGCATCGAGATATTCCTGGTTAAGGGTGACTCGGAGATAGTGATGAACTTCGTGGCCAGGTCCAAGACGGTGAAGGGTGTGCGGGAGGTGAACTACACCCTCACGCCCCTTACAGGGTAGCCGGGACTATTCTTTTAACCCGTCGCCGACCCACTATTCACCGATGTCAAGTAAACCTGCGTTCAAGGTCTTGGGGAGGGACACCCCGAGGCAGGATGGAGTGGCCAAGGTCACGGGCCGGGAGAAGTTTGCATCAGACCTTTCGCTGCCTAACATGCTCCACGCGAGGGTCCTGAAGAGCCCCTACGCCCACGCCAAGGTGAAGCGAATAGACGTGAGTGCCATCAGCGACCCGACGGTGGTCACGCTGACCCTCGACGAGGTGCCCGACGTAAGGTTCTGTCCCCGCCTCGTGAGCACCCCCGAGACGACTTACAAGGACTGGAGGGTCTTGACCAGCAAGCCCAGGTACGTGGGGGAGCTCATCGCAGCCGTGGCGGCGGAGTCCGAGGAGGACGCTCAGCGTGCACTGGAGTCCATAGTGGTGGAGTACGAGGAGCTCACCGCCGTATTCGACGCACTGGAGTCCATGGAGCCCGGAGTGGAGCCCATCCACGACTACATCGAGCTCGACGAAGAGATCCTTGAGGTCGAGAGCAACATAGCCTGCCAGCTCGAGATAGAGGAGGGCGACACGGAGGAGGGGTTCAGGCAGGCCGACCACGTGGTGGAGCGCACCTACCGGACCAACAGGCGGTACCACACCCAGCTGGAGACCAAGTCTGTGCTGGTGCGCCCCGAGCCCAACGGCGGCGTCACGGTGTGGAGCACCACCCAGACCCTGCACAACACGCGGATACTGCTCCACGAGATATTCGGGATACCCATGGGGAAGATCAGGGTCATGAAGGTGCCCATCGGCGGCAGCTTCGGCTCCAGCATACAGGTGAACCCCGTCGTGCCCATCGCGGTGGCGCTCGCCCTAAAGGCTAGGAGGCCCGTGAAGCTCAGCTACACGAGGGAGGAGGACCTCCACGACCACAGCAGTTACCAGATGATATTCAATCTCAAGCTAGGCGCCGACAGGGAGGGGAAGCTGACGGCGGGGCACCTCGACGCGTGGCTCGACATCGGCGGCCACCAGATCCAGGCCTACCCTCTGCTGGGCTGCGTCGTCGGCTGGTGGGTCAGCCTATACAAGCTCCCAGCCAAGAGCTACGTGGGGAAGGCGGTGTACACCAACAAGGTGCCCGCCTGCGCCTTCCGCGGCTACGGGAACCCCCAGATCACCTGGGCCGTCGAGACCCTCATGGACGAGCTCGCCGAGAAGGTGGGCATCGACCCCCTGGACTTCAGATTCATGAACTACATCGGCGAGGGAGACCTCTTCTGGGGCCAGGGCCCGTCGGTGAAGTCGGTGATCCAGAGCTGCGGCGTCGAGGAGATACTCAACAGGGGCGCCGAGATGTCGGACTGGTACAACAGGCCGAGTGCGGAGACGCAGACCGGCAGGCACCGCCGCGGCTGGGGGATGGGCCGCGGGTACCACACAAGCAGCGCCGGCGCCCCCGTCCCCGGCACCGTAATCGACTTCGGCGGCGCCATGCTCAAACTCAACGAGGACGGCACCTTCGACTACGTTTCCGCCCTCATGGACCACGGCGGAGGCACCATGGACGCCAACGCCAAGATAATAGCAGAGGAACTGGAGATACCCCACCACAAGGTGAACATCGTGCGCGCCGACACAGGCACAACAGTCTACGACGTATGCACCCACGCCTCCCGCGGCATATACAGCGGCGGAGGAGCCGCCCTCAAGGTAGCCACCCAAGTCAAACAGAAGATAAGGGAACAGGCCGGGAAGCTCCTCGACGCCTACCCCCACGCATTAAAATTCAGATATGACCAGCAGCGGGATCAGGCAGTCGTCTACGCCGAGGGCATCGAGGGTAGAGAGCTAACCTACAAGGAGCTCGCGTACACCATGCGCCACAAGAACTTGGGCACCATAGCTGCCGTGGACAGCTACAGGCAGCCCAGCTGCCCGCCGCACTTCACAGGCTACTTCATAGAGGTCGAGGTGGACACCTGGACAGGGAAGGTCAGGCCTCTGAGAGTCATCGCAGGCGCCGACATAGGCACCGTCATCAACCCCAAGCTAGCCAAGGGCCAGATCCACGGCGGCTTCGCCCAAGGCTGGAGCATGACGGTCAACGAGGACACCCCATACGACCCGGCGTCGGGGGACCTGTGGAACCATGGCTTCATCTCAGATTACAAGGTGCCCACATCCATGGACCTGCCCAGCCTCGAGGACTTCACCGTCTTCTTCGCCGACACCTACGAGCCCACGGGCCCCTTCGGCGCCAAGGGAATAGGGGAAGGCGCCCTAAACCCCGTGGCCGGCGCCGTGGCGAACGCCATCCAGAACGCGTTAGGGGTGAGGTTCTACGAGCTCCCCATAACCAAGGACAGGATACTGGAGGCGTTGAAGGGGAAGGAGGCCGAGGCATGAACCCGATAAACAAGCACAACACCCACATCGTGATGCCATTCGAGTACCACCAGCCCACCACGGTAAGGGAAGCAGTGGAGACCCTCAAGAAGCACCCCGGCGCGAAGCCTCTGGCGGGAGGCACGGACCTCATACCCAAGATGAAGCAGAGGCTCATCGAACCGAAGCACGTCGTGAACCTCAAGAAGATACCCGAGATGAGTGTAGTCGAGGACCGCGGAGACGCGGTATATATCGGCGCAGCGGTGAGGCTCAGAGAGATCGAGAAAAGCGAGACGGTCCGGAGACGGCTGCCGCTGCTCAGCAGCTGCGTAAAGTCCATAGGCAGCGTCCAGATAAGGAACATGGGCACCCTCGGCGGCAACGTCTGCAACGCGTCCCCGGCGGCGGACGGCGCCCTCGGGCTGGTGGCCCTCGAAGCCACCGTGCACATCGCGGGTCCCGAAGGGGAGAGACGGGTAGAAGCCAAGGACTTCTTCAAGGGCCCTGGGCTCACGGTTCTCGGCGAAGACGAGATCGTTACAGGCTTCACGGTGCCCGTGCCCACCGAAGACACCGGCACATGCTTCATCAGCGTAGGACGCACAGCCCTGGACATAAGCACCATCAGCATCGCTGTAGCCCTGACGATGGACGGGGACAGGGTGAAGGACGCCAAGATAGCCCTAGGCAGCGTAGCACCCACGCCGATTAGGCTAGCGGATGCAGAGAAACAGCTCAAGGGAAAGACGCTGACAGAGAAGCTCGTCGAGGACACGGCAATGAGGGTCTCGGAGAGCATCAAGCCGATAACGGACATCAGGGGGACAGCCGAGTACAGGCGGGAGGCATCCAGGGGAATGGCCGTGGAGGCGATCACAAAGGCTTGGCGTGAAGGGAGGACGCAGAGATGAAGATAGATGTCACGATAAACGGCAGGGAGAGAAGCTTCGACGTCCCGCCGAACACATTGCTGCTGAACCTCCTCAGGGAGCGGCTCGACCTCACCGGCTCCAAGTACGGCTGCGGAATAGGGGAGTGCGGCGCCTGCACGGTGCTCCTGGATGGCGAGCCCGTGCTCGGCTGCATGACTCTCGCGGTGGATTGTGACGGAAGAACCGTGGAGACCATCGAGGGACTCAGCGACGGAGGCAGCCTTCACCCGATACAGGACGCGTACTTGGAGGAGGGAGCCATCCAGTGCGGCTACTGCACCCCGGGCTTCGTCATGACCACCAAGGCGCTTCTTGAAGAGAATCCTGATCCATCCGAGGTGGAGATCAGGGAGTACCTCAAAGGCAACTTATGCAGGTGCACGGGCTACGTCAACATCGTGAAGGCGGTGCAGTCTGCGGCCGGGAAGATGAGATGAAGGTCTCCGCCGTGGTCCTGGCGGCTGGCTTGTCCCGCCGTATGGGAGCCAACAAGCTCCTACTAAAAATCGGCGGCAAGACGGTCCTCGAGCATATTCTTGATAGGCTCATAGACTACGAAACCGTGGTGGTCACTGGGCACAGCCCCAACAAGATAATGGGGGTCGTGGGTCGCTACGACGTGAAGACCGTCCACAACCCCGACTACGAGAAAGGCATGACCACAAGCTTCCAGACGGGTCTGAGGGCGATAGACTCTGACGCCGCTTTCATGGTGCTCAGCGACACCTTCGGTTTCAGCGGAACCCTCCTGAGACGCATGGAGGACGAGCTGAGAGGCCACCCCGAAGCCCTCCTAGTCAGCCCAGTCTACAAAGGGAGAAGAGGCCACCCCGTGCTTGTGAGAAGCCCTCTGTTCAGGGAGTTCCTGGAGCTCGGGTCGGACGAGACCATGAAGGACGTCGTGGACCGCCACGAAACAGAGCACAGGTACATCGAGGGAGACGTCTGGACCGTGACTGACTTGGACACGCCAGAAGACTACGAGAAGGTTAGAAGACTCTGGGAGACGAGGAACTAGCCTCTTTTCACCTTGATGAGCTCGGCCACGATGCTTACCGCGATCTCCTCGGGGGTCTCGGCGTCTATCTCGAGGCCGATGGGCCCCCTGATGGCGTCGACTGTCTCGGGGTCGTAGCCCTCCTCCTTGAGCTGTCTCTCGTGCTCCTTCGCCTTGTTCCTGCTGCCGAGGAGGCCGATGAACGCGGGCCTCGCCTTGACCGCGTGCCTTAGGCCGGCGAGCTCGAACTCGGTCTCCCCGTGGAGCATCGCCACGTAGTCGCTGGATCTGATCTTGACCCTGGTCAACGACTCGGGATAGGCGTCGTTCACCAGCTCGACGCCGGAGAAGTTTTCCGTCGTGGCCGTGTCCGCGTCGTCGACGACGGTGACGTGGAACCCACAATCGATACTGTATCTGGCAACGGCCTGTGCTATCAGCCCCGACCCCATGATGATAAGCCGGGACTCCGGCTTCAACACGTCCATGAATATCTTCACCTCTCCACCGCATTTGCTGTTCACAGATATCATTCCCTCGCGGGCTGGGACGCCCATAGCAAAGTGGAGGGTCCTGGGCTCTCCCTCCCTCAGTGCCTCCAAGGCCTCATCGATGAGCCTCCGCTCCATGCCGCCTCCCCCGATGGTCCCCAACGCCTCGCCGCTGGAAGTCACCAGCATCTTGCTGCCCGGGTCCCGAGGGCCGCTGCCCTCCTTGTGGACAAGGGTGCAGAGGACGGCAGGGCGGCCCGCGTCCAACTCTAACTTTAGCCTGGCAACGATCTCGGTGTCACTCAGGGGCTATACGCTCCGCTGCGTCGAGGATGGCCTCGATGATCTTGGTGTAGCCCGTGCACCTGCAGATGTTACCTTCTATACCCATCTTCACCTCCTCCATGCTCGGGTGAGGGTTGTCCCTCAGCAAGGCGTAGGCGCTCATCAGCATCCCGGGAGTGCAGAAGCCGCACTGGACGGCTCCGTTCTCTATGAACGCCTCCCTGAGGTCGATCATCAACGGGTTCTTCTCGAGCCCCTCAATGGTGGTGACATGCCTTCCCTCCACCTGTGGGGCAAGAACGAGACAGCTGGTCACCGGGGCCCCGTCTATCAGGAGCGTACAGACGCCGCACTCGCCCTGCTCGCAGCCCTTCTTTACGCTCTTGACGCCCATCTCGTCCCTCAGCATGTCCAAGAGGCTGACATATGGCTCGACCGTGACGGTTACAGGCTCTCCGTTAAGCTCGAAGCTGACCTCCATGTTAGCTCAACCTCCCAACAGCCGTGTATAGCGCCCTCTTAAGCAGCACCCCGCACATGTCTCTCCTGTACTCCGCTGTTCCTCGCACATCAGTGATCGGGGCGACGCTCTGCTTCGCGGCCTCGGCGGCCTCAGATATCGTTTGATTATTCATCTCTTCACCGGTGAGG
>DATKWN010000057.1:0-3912 GCA_035529515.1 Candidatus Krumholzibacteriaceae bacterium
TCGACCCCAGCGGCGTTGACATCGAGAGGGACCTGTCCGAGCGTCTCGAGAAGTACGGGGCAAAGGATTTCACGGTTCAAAGGATCGCCCTCACAGACGACCAGATAAAGAAATACAGCCTCCCCCCGATGCCCGTGAAGATGAGCGACGCCAGGGCCGACAGCTTCCTGGAGGAGCACGGCGACAGGGCCGTGGAGCTCGACGCCCTGGACCCCAACCTGCTTCAGACCACGGTGAGGAAGGCCGTCGTCAAGAACATCAACATGAGGAAGTGGAACGCGAGGGTCCGGAAGACCGAGGAGCTGCAGAGGTGGATAAGGGACAAGCTGGACGACATGGAGAAGGCGCTGGAATCCGAGATCGAGGACCTATAGGACACCCAGCCCTTCGAGCCTCTCCTTGAGGGCCTCACGCTCCTCGCCCGTCATGCCGCGCAGGGGCGCCCTCGGGCCCCCCGCGTCCACGCCCCTGAGCCGGAGGGCCTCGTAGTGCGGCGCCAACGGTGGGCTCTGAAGCGCGCCCCTCAGGACGTTTATTCTGAACTGCTGTCTCCGAGCCTCCTCGTGGTCGCCCCTCCGGATGGTCTCCCAGAACCTGGCGTAGACCTCGGGGAAGGCGTTGGCGTAGCCCGTGATGGCTCCCTTGGCCCCCATCACGGCGGCGGGATAGATGTAGCTGTCCGTGCCGCAGATGACGGTGAAGTCGTCGGGGAGGACCCGGAGGCACTCGAGGAGGTGGATGAAGTCCCTGCTGCTGTCTTTGACGCCCACTATGTTGGGCTCCTCGCTGAGCCTCAGCATCATCTCAGGGGTGACGGCGTTCAACGCGTTCCTGGGTATGTTATAGACGTAGACCGGGAGCTCCACGGCTTCGGCGATGGCCTTGAAGTGGTTCAGGATGCTCCTCGCGTCCGGCTTGACGAAGAAGGGCGGGACGGCGCCGACGGCGTCGACGCCCGCCTCCTCCGCGGACCCGGCGAGGCCCACGGCCTCCTCGGTGGACGCGGCCCCGACGTGGGCGAGGAGCTTGACGCGGCCCCTCGCGTACTTAACGGCCTCCTCGAAGACCTCGACGCGTTGATCCGGCCTCATTATGACTCCGGACCCCGCGGTCCCGCAGAGGAAGAGCCCGTCGACGCCGGCCCTCGCCTGGAACATCACGAGGTCGCCTATGGCGTCTGTCTTGACCTCGCCCTTCTCGTCGAAGGGGGTCACGAGGGCGGTTATGATGCCTGACAGTTGACTCAACTTGGACACTGGTAGACTATGGGTCTCGCGGCTTTTCTTGTTTTCCCAGCCCCTCGTGAAGGTTTTATCGGCGGAGCCCTACGAATACCTGGGAGCCATGTTTAAGCCCGACGTGATAGCCCTGGGGGAGCCCATGGTGGAGTTCTGCGCCACCGACACGGGGCGCCTAAGCGTGGTGGACGTTTTCAAGAGGGGATGGGGGGGCGACACCAGCAACTTCGCGGTGGCCGCGGCGAGGGTGGGCGCCAAGGCGGCCCACCTGTGTAGTCTCGGCGACGACGAGTTCGGCAGGAGCTTCATGGGGCTCTGGGCCTCGGAGGGGATGGACACGAGCCGAGTCGTCGTGGAGCCCGGCGCCTGGACCGCCATATACGTCATCAGCCTCGTGGAGGGGGGAGGCCACGACTTCACCTACTACAGGGCCGGCTCCGCGGCGAGCCGCTACCGTGTGACGGACCTCGACGAGGAGTACGTCGCCTCCGCCAGGGTCCTCCACACCAGCGGCATATCCATGGCGGTCAGCGTCAGCCTCAGGGAGGCCGCGTTCATGGCCATGGAGCTGTGCAGGGACGCCGGCGGCGAGGTGACCCTCGACGTGAACATGAGGGCGAAGCTCTGGCCCGTCGACACCGCGAGGAAGGTTCTGGGGCGGGCGTTCACCAAAGCAGACACGGTGTTCGCCTCCATGGAGGACGTGAGGACCCTGTACGGGGTGACGGAGCCGAGGGAGGCGGCGGCGCACCTCAGCGACATGGGCGTTGAGACGGTCGTGATTAAGCACGGGGGAGAAGGCTGCCACGTCTCAGCCGGGGGGGAGTCCCTCACCTGCCCCGGCTTCGATGTGAGGGTGGTAGACACCACGGGCTCCGGGGACGCGTTCGACGGGGCGTGGGTCGCCGCTACGCTGGAAGGATGGAGCCTGGAGAGGAAGGCGGCTTTCGCCAACGCCGTGGGCGCCCTGACGGCGACGGGGCTAGGGGCCGTGGCGCCCATACCGACCAGGGAGCAGGCGCTGAGGCTGATGGAGGAGCAGGGCAGATGGTAGAGATTGAGGTGCTGAAGGGCAGGGTAAGCCGGATAATAGCGGCGACCTGGCGGTCAGACCCGTGAAGACCCCGACATGGCCAAGGACCACAGGTAGCCACGGCTTCTGTTACAGTGGGTTACATACATCTTCTTAAATCGCCTGAACTTGCTCCGTTTCACCAGAAACTCGGTGGAGACATAGTGTTGAAGGCGATAGGTTTACGTAGGGGAATGACGGGGCTCGAGGTGGCCATCATCCTCGTCGCCTTCGTCATCACCGCCTCCGCGTTCGCCTACATGGTGCTCAACGTGGGCTATCTGACGGCTGAGAAGGCCCAGTCGGTGATCTCGTCCGGGATCAGCGAGGCCAGCTCAGCGCTGTACCTGGACAGCGACGTCATCGGCAGCTTCGTCAACAACTCCGGCGCCCAGAGCGATATATGCCTGACGAAGGCCGTCTTCTACGTCAGGCTCGGCCCGGGAGACAGCCCCATCTCCCTAAGCGACTCCAAGCTGGTGGTCACCTATACCAACGCCAGGTGCCACGCCTCGGTCTACGACAGCAACGGCACCATAACCACCGTCACGGGTGTGACCGGGGACGGCGACGAGATCATAGAGCAGGGGGAGCGATTCAAGGTGTCCATAGACTTCACCGAGCTGGACAAGTCCAGCGTCGACCCCGCCCAAAACAGTCAGACAGACGTCTACGTCCACCCCTACGAGGAGATCCGGATAGAGGTTAGGCCTTCAGGCGGCGCCGTGCTCACCATCGAGAGGACGCTGCCCCAAGTAGCCTACACCGTGCAGGCCTTCTAGCCGAGCCCGTCCCCTCTGACCCATCTGCCTGTTCTCAGGTCGTAGAACCACGCCCGCCTAGGGTTCTGGGCCACCTGCTCCTTGATCCGTAGCAGCCTCTCAGCGGCGTCCCTCCCCTCGAAGCTTATCTGCGTGTATGTATCCAGCAGCCGGGCCGCCGAAGGGCAGTTCAGGTCGACCCCCAGAAGCTGTCCACCGCCGCCGGAGGGCTCGAGGCTGAAGGGGAACTGCCTGCAGCTGGAGGGGCTATCACCGTACACGGCGCACCCCGTCTCCTCAAGGTGTAGGCAGGGCTCCACAGCGAGCTGGTAGGCTAACACTCTGAACTTGGAGTCGTGGGGCCTCCTTCCTACGCCGATGGCGGGTCTGACGACGTCCTCCGAGAACAGGTGGACCTCCTCGGGCAGCAGGGTGAGACCCCTCAATATCCCACGGTCCTCCGAGAGGAGGCTGCCGCAGCATTTACCGCAGCGGATGCACGTGAACTCCGCCGTCTCCGACATGGTGGATGACTCACCGTTTCATGGTTAGAAGGGGAAGACGACGTCCTTGGGCGGTGGCGGGTAGCTGCGCTTGCTGTGCGTGAGCCCCATGCCGAGGAGGAGCTCAGCCAGCCTTATCACAGCCTTTCCAGGGTGGATCACGATCACCCCTGGATGAGTCTCCTCTAGCTCTCTTCGGAGCCTGTCGGCGTGGTCGTTCATGGCCATGCAGCCGAAGCACACGGCGTCCGCACCGTCCTCCACCCCCACCACAGCCATCTCGTGCACCTTTTCATAGCCTGAGGGCTTCCCAAGCTCCAGGACCGGCAGATCTACGG
>DATKWN010000058.1:0-3447 GCA_035529515.1 Candidatus Krumholzibacteriaceae bacterium
GCCCCCGTGCAGACAAGCTTACCTGACGTAAAGAGGAGAAGAACCGTCTTAGGGTCCCTCATCCGGTAGATGAGGCCGGGAAACTGCTCAGGCTCGTACATCACGTTATCCAGGACATCAGCAGCGGTCTCCAGGTCTATCTTGCCGTGGAGGTTCGCCGACGCAACAATGTTCTGTACCACTATCTCAGGGTTCTTCAAGATGATGATGTCTTGTTTCTTAAGCTCACGAACAACCTTCCTGACGGCGCTCCTTGCCAGTTTCTCCGATTTAGCGCCGGTGCACACCATCTTACCTGTGCTGAAGATGAGAGTGGCCGTCTTGGGTCGTTTGAGCCTGAATACGAGGCCCGGAAACCGTTTGGGTCTGTACTCTACGTTCCGGAAGACTTTGCGGATGGCGAGTAAATCGATCTTCTGGTCAAGGCTTGTAGTGGCGACCACGTTCACTATACTGATGTCCAGGTCCTCGGGATCGATAATTGGTTTCTGTGTCATACCTTTTTACTCCGCGTGTGTGTCCAATCTCCGTTTCCTCGCAGGCAATGTGGCTTGAACGAGCGTCATATGTATACCTTCTACAGGAGTTAATAACGTCACGGTGAATCTGTATGCTTTATCACAAACCAAGTCCCCGGGCTATAATATCTCTTAGGGTGAGTCTAGATTAACTATTTTAGAGATGGCGTGTTGGGGTTCTCCCTCCTTTAAAGATGAATAAACCATACCATAAGTAGGAGGAGAACATGATTTGATGATTGTTGGACTGGATGTCCATCAACATGTGTGCTTTGGAACCGTGATGGACGAGAAGGGAAGGGTGACAGAGCAGGCAAGGTTCACCAACGACCCCGAGGGCCTGGAGGAGTTCATGGAAGGCTTCGACGAGGCCCAGGTGGCCATGGAGGCAGTGGACCAGATCCTACCTATCCTGGACACCCTGGACTGGCAGATAGCCGCCAGATCCCGGGATCTGAAGCAGATGTGAGGAGAGGACCCCCGGGCCAGACTGCTCACCACCATCCCCGGTGTCGGCTACTACCTTACGTTGCTGCATGCATGCAGTTTTAGGAGCTGAAATCCCAGAGACAGATAATTTACTTAACTGAGTAGTTAACCAAATTATGGATAAAGTAGCTCGATATAATCAGAGATTTGGTTAAACCCCATAAAATTATGGATAAAAAGGGAATATTTCGGGAGATGTCTCCACCTACGATAGGGTTCAAACCCCACCCCCGCATATAGACGAGAATTTATATTTTCATTAACTATAGTTATATTGAGTATTTCAATATCCTTGTCACTAGAAATAAGTGTTTTCGGGGGTGGTTCTGTCGGTGGTCGGATCTGTTTATGGATTAACGATCGTGTTCGGTGGGGAGGGAACATCAGTCAAATGCTGACGGTGGGCTTCTCGAATTAGAATAGGATGCTGAGGCAGGTTAGCGCCCCGTCGCATTTCTGTATCTCTGATACGTCGAGGCTGACGACCTCGAAACCCGCCTCCTTGACCATCTGCTGGGCTGTGTGGTAGCCTTCCGCCATGAGCACCGTGTCTCCGACGGCCAGGGTGTCTGCTGCGTACTCGTCCTCGGCCGGCGGCACCAGCATCCGGTAGCCCTCCAGCGCCGGGTGGCGGCAGTACCTCTCCGTCGCTATCATGACGCCCTTGCCCAGGTTGGTGACGTAGCTCTTCAGGTGCATTATGCTGGGGTCGAAGATGGTGGAGACCGGCACCCCCAGCCACTCCTGCATCTGGGCCACGCCCTCGGGGTTGGTCCTGTCGGTGATGCCGCAGATCAGCCTCCCCTCGACGTGCACCACGTCGCCGCCCTCGATGGTCGCCGGCTCCTCCGCCCATTTAACGGGCATGAGCTCCTCAAGCGCAGCGGCGACGCCGGGCTGCTCGCCTCTTCTGCTGGGCTTCGCCATCCTGCATATGAGCGCCCTGCCGTTCTCGACGACGGCGTTGTCCTCGACGAAGCACGAGTCGGGGTGGGCGTCGTCCCGGGGCACCCTGATGACATCCAGCCCCAGCTCCTCCAGGGTCCCACAGTAAACGGCGTGCTGCTCCCTGGCCTTCTTGAGGCTGACGGTGTGGTGCAGGGGGTGGGTGCTGAGGCACCCGGCGTAGCTGTCGCCGGGCTCCCTGACGATCGCGTGTCTAGGCTTCATGGGGAAAGGACTTCTCGCCATGCTTTTAACGGTTAGCTCAGTTACCCTTAATTCCATCCGAGACACTGTTAACTGATTCAAGTTGACCGAGGAACTGTTCAAGGTGCTCAGATGCTTCATGTCGGCCCCCGCCGTCACGGGCTTCGAGGAGCAGAGACGTAAACTCATCGTGGAGGAGTTCAGCAGGCACTGCGACGTCGTCGAGGTGGACGTCATGGGGAACGTCATAGGCACCATCGGCGACGCGGAGAGGTCTGTCATGCTGGCGGGCCACTACGATCAGCTGGGCTTCATGATCAAGTACGTGGACGACGACGGCTTCGCCGCGTTCACCAACGTGGGCGGCTGGGACAAGCGAGTAGCATACGGGACCCGTGTCAAGGTGTGGGTCGGCGACGGCCCAGAGGACTACCTGGTGGGAGCCATAGCCGTGAAGGCGGCCCACCTCACGGACGAGAAGGAGCGGGACAAGAGTCCAGAGCTGAAGGACATGCTCATCGACTTCGGCGCCAAGAGCCGCGAGGAGGCCGAGGAGATGGGCGTCAAACCCAGTGTCGTGTGCACCCCCTACCTCGACGTGACCTACCTGGGGAAAGAGGGCAGCGACTTCGTCGTGGGCCCCGCCTTCGACGACGTCTGCTGCGTCGCCGGCCTAGTCGAGACCATGAGGATGCTGAAGAAGGACCCGCCCAAGAACCTGAAGGTTCACTTCGTGGCCACCGTGCAGGAGGAGGTGGGCCTTAGGGGAGCCACCATCGCGGCGTACAACCTGAACCCGTGGGCGGCCATAGCGACGGACGTGACCCACGCCGTCGCCCCCGGGGTCAAGGCCAACCAGGTGGGAGGAATAGAGCTTGGGAAGGGCCCAGTGGTAGCGATGGGCGCAAACTTCACCCGCACCTTGTGGGAGATGATGGAGAGGGAGGCCGAGAAGGCCGGGATACCCCACCAGAGGCAGGGGGTCCCCTCGAGGAGCGGAACGGACGCGTGGGCCATACAGGTCGAGCGCGGAGGCACCATCTGCGGCCTCATCAGCATGCCCAACAGGTCCATGCATAGCCCCAACGAGGTCATAAGCCTCACAGACCTGAAGAACCTGGGAAAGCTGATGGCTGTAACCGTTAAGGCCCTGGGCGAATGCGATCTACAGCACACCGTCGAGGTCTTCCGCAGGTAACCCTTTTCTTACCCCATGAGCTGCCTGAGCCGCCAGAAGTAGCCTATGAAGAACAGCGAGGTGTAGAACCCGAAGCCGGCTAGGAAGCCGACC
>DATKWN010000059.1:0-9547 GCA_035529515.1 Candidatus Krumholzibacteriaceae bacterium
GTGACGGCCTTCCCCGCGACGTGCCCTGTCCCAGCGCCTATCAGCTGCTGCAGAGCCTCGTTCATGCCCACCACGTTGACGGAGGAGAAGTGCCAGTCCAGGGAGTCCAGGTGCTTCGCCGTCTCGGGGAGCCTCCCCTCGGCGAGCATCTCCTCCAGGTGCCTCCGCTTACTCTCGTGGACGGCCCTCGCCAGCTCGACAGCCTCGTCGAGCTTACTGAAGAACTCGTCCTCCGTCCTCGACAGGCGGCTGATGCTTGGCAGGTTCAGGGTGACGACGGATAGGCAGCCCTGGTTGTCGCTGTTCCCGTGTACGCCCCCGTGTCTGAGGTACGTCGCCTCCTTGTCAGACGCGACGGCCTCGGGCTCGTGCAGGTACCTTGGGTGCAGCGTCCCCGTGTAGTAGTTCTGTATGGTGGGGTACCCATAAAGGTATGACATGGCCACGTACCTGGAGAGGGTCTCGGACCCCCAGTCGGTTTGCTCGGTGACGTTCAGGACGGGGACAAGCTTGAACGCGCCTCTACCATAGCTGTGTTCAAGCGCATCCGCGAAGGCTCTGTTGAAACGGTCCATGTGGACTCCTAGGGTCGGTGGATCGCTGGAAGTAAAGTCAATCATCGACGCCGGTAGAGTCGCGTCAGGCCTCAGGTCCAGGCTCACAGACAATTGGTTTCCCAGGGACTGAACGCTTGAGACGAATCCTGCCACGGTCTCTCCGAGCTCGCGGTCTGTTTCTTCGGCTCCCTTGATCGCCGCCGCGCTGTAGAAGTCGAGGCTGTTAACCGTCTGCGGCCCGGCCCACTCCTTCTGAAGCCTCCCTAGAGGCTCCAGGATACCGGAGAGAAGCCCTTTGAGACCATCCCCCCGGCGTTCGTTATCGGCAAGCGAGCTGATGCTCCACCCGGCGGAGTAGCCCTTATCCGGCTCATCCAGTCGATGTACATGGATTAACCCGTCTCGGTGCGCCTTCAACGCCTCATCAGGGTAGAGCCCGCTCATCGCAGAAAATGGGTTCACACGCTGTTTAAGCGTGTGGGTCAAGAAAAGGTGTAGACTAGATGGACTCGGCGAACTTCTTCCCGAACTCCTTGCACGCGTCGAGGGATTTCTTGTTGTACTTGACGTCGGTGTCTACGAGCACACATACATCGTCGTAGGCCTGGTATCCTAGGCTCTCGATCCTCGCCTTCAGCCGCTCCTCCATGATCCATGCGCCGTCGTAGCCGTAGCTGCCGAAGACGGCGGCGGGGCGGTCGTGTATCTTCTTCTTGTTTGCCTTGATGTAGCTCTCGACGTGAGCTAGGAAGTCCTTCATCTCGTTTGAGATGTCCGCGTAATAGACGGGCGACCCGAAGACCACTCCATCGGCTTCAGCCATTACGGTGAGCGGGAACGCCTCCCCTATCTTCTTGAGCTCGACCTCCGCGACCTCCGAGGCTCCCTCGGCGATGGCCTTGGCCATCTTCTCGGTGTTCCCGGTCTTGCTGTCATATATGATGACTATCTTCATTTCGCATCCTCTCCCGGTTTCACTTGGACTAACATAGCCTCTGTGATGGCGATTTATATATAGGACGCCCATCCCCGGATACCCCTGTGAAGATCGGGGAGACCACCTGCCGCGGCATAATGAACAGAAGCGGCATAAAAGGCGTGGACTACGCCATAAACCCGTATATAGGGTGCGGCCACGGCTGCGTCTACTGCTACGCGCGGTTCATGACCAGATGGTACCACCAGGGGGAGAGGTGGGGCACCTTCGTGGACGTCAAGAAGAACGCGGCCGAGTGCCTCAGAAGAGAGGCTCCAAAAAAGAAGGTCGGCACCGTGCTGTTATCAAGCGTCACGGACCCGTATCAACCGGTGGAGAGGAAGTTCAAAGCGACGCGCGGCTTGTTGGAGATACTCAGGGACTACCGGTTCCCCGTACAGATTCTCACCAAGAGCTCTCTGGTGCAGAGAGACCTGGATGTGATAAGCGAGATCGACGAAGCGGAGGTGGGGCTAACCATAACGTCCTGGAGCGACGACGTACGCAGGGTGTTTGAGCCGGGGGCGTCGCCGACCCAGGAGCGATTAGAGACCCTCAGGTTGTTCAGCGACGCCGGGATACCCACTTACGCCTTCCTCGGCCCCCTCCTGCCATATGTTTCGGAGGAAGACATCGGGTCCCTCGTGGACGGGCTCGCTGACACTGTGAGCAGGGTCATCGTTGACAGACTCAACATCAAGGCAGGTAACTGGCGGAGCATACAGACTGCGTTGGAGGACAACTATCCAGAGCTACTGGAAAGGTTCAGGGAGGCGTCCCGAGAAGAGTCCCCATACTACGATGGGCTCCGGGGGAAGATGAGGCTGATGCTGGCGAAGAGGGAGATACCCTCCGACATCATCTTCTAGACGTGGGTGCCTCGCAGACCTCTATGAGACGCCGAAGTGGTCAAGCCTGTTGAGATTGCCGGCTCTTTCACCTAGGAGCCGAGCCCCAACTCCGTGAGCTCCAGCGTGTGCCCGTCAGGGTCCTGGAAGAAGCAGAGCCTGTCACCGTTATCCCCGTCGATCAGCCGCTTCTCGACTCCCATCTTCCCCAGAGTCTTCACCTTTTCGTCGAAGTCTGGTTCTAGTAACGCGATGTGACTCCGGTTTTCCACGGGGGGCGTCCCAGGGCCAGGCCTCTGGATGAGCTCAAGCAGCCCGTCCCCGACGTCTAGTAACACTATGTTGGATGTACCGAAGGTGAAGCGTTTAACCACCTTGAACCCGAACAATTTTTGGTAGAAAGCCAGGCTCTTCTCCAGGTCACTCACTATGAATCCAATATGGTCAAGTTTCGTCATGGGGGGGAATATACGGAGAGGTTGTATTTATTTTATATAGATGGAAGAAAAGAGAAGAAGGTTTACTTCTTTCTGGGGTGGTCAAGCTCGGCGTGCGCCGCGGCTAGACGCGCGATGGGCACACGGTATGGGCTGCAGCTCACGTAGTTCAAGCCGATGAGGTGGCAGAACTCGATGCTGCTCGGCTCCCCACCGTGCTCGCCGCAGATGCCGATCTCTAGGTCTGGCCTCGTCGCCCTGCCCTTATCGACGCACATCTTCATGAGCTGGCCGACGCCCTCGCGGTCGATGACCTGGAACGGGTTGTTGGGCAGAAGGCCCCTGTCGACGAAGTTGAGGAGGAACTTGCCCTCCGCGTCGTCTCTGCTGATGCCGAAGGTCATCTGTGTGAGGTCGTTGGTGCCGAAGCTGAAGAACTCGGCGCTCTCGGCGATCTCGTCCGCCGTCAACGCCGCCCTGGGTACCTCGATCATGGTGCCTATCTTGTAGTGTAGGTCGATCCCGGCCTTCTCAAGCACTTCCTTGGCTACCTTCTGCAGCTTCTCGTACTCGGCGTGCATCTCGTTGATGTGGCTGGTGAGCGGGATCATGACCTCGGGGCGCACGTCCACTCCCTTCTTCTTAACGTTCACCGCCGCCTCCATGATGGCCTGCACCTGCATCTCGGTCAGCCCGGGGTACATGAGCCCTGCGCGGCATCCTCGGAGCCCCAGCATGGGGTTGGTCTCCCAGAGGCTCTCCACGACTCGCAGCAGGTGCTCCTTCTCCTCCAGCTCCCTGGGGTTCTCCCCGGTGCACCTGAGCCTGGTGACCTCCTCTATGAGCTCCTCCCTGGGGGGCAGGAACTCGTGCATGGGGGGGTCGATGAGCCTTATGATGACCGTGTAGCCGTCCATGGCCTCGAAGATGCCCTCGAAGTCCTTCCTCTGGAAGGGCAGTATGTTCTCCAGCGCCTGAAGATACTCCTCAACGTCTTTGTTGGCGTACACATTCTTCTTCAGCTCGTCGTATTCCTTCTCGCCCTTGGCCGCCTCCACCTGCCTCAGCAGCGGCGCGGCTACCTCAGACTTGAGGATCATGTTGACCACGTTCTCGCGGCGGCTGATCTCCTCGCCCTCCTGATCGAAGAACATATGCTCCGTCCTGCAGAGGCCGATGCCCGTTGCGCCGAACTGGCGTGCCTTAGCGGCGTCCTCGGGGTTGTCCGCGTTCGTCAGCACCCCCAGGCTCTTGATCTCGTCGGCCCACTCCAGAGCCTGGATAAGCTCGGTCTCCTTCTCGAAGGCGGTCTCGATCTTGGCCACCTTGCCGAGGAAGACCTCGCCGGTGGTTCCGTCGACGCTTATCCAGTCACCCTCCTTCACGGTGTGCTCGCCCACTGTGAACAGGTTGCGGCTGTTGTCGATCTTGATGTTCTCGCAGCCCGCGACGCAGGGCTTGCCCCATCCGCGGGCCACGACGGCCGCGTGGCTCGTGCCGCCGCCGTGCTGGGTGAGGAATCCCTGGCTCACCACCATACCGTTGACGTCGTCCGGGGTGGTCTCGGGGCGCACGAGGATGACGTCCTCGCCCGCCTTCCCGTGCTCCTCCGCCCTATCGGCGTTGAAGATGGCTATGCCCACGGCTGCGCCTGGGCTCGCGTTGAGCCCCTTTGCTAGGAGCGTAGCCTTCTCCTTCGCGGCCGGGTCGAACTGGGGGTGCAGGAGCTGGTCCACGTTGTTGGGGATGATGCGTTTGACGGCCGTCTTCTTGTCTATGAGGCCCTCTTTAGCCATGTCGACCGCGATCTTGATGGCTGACCGCGCTGTCCGTTTACCCGTCCTCGTCTGCAGGATCCAGAGCTTACCTTTCTCAACCGTGAACTCCATGTCCTGCATGTCCTTGTAGTGGCCCTCGACCGTCTTCGCGATGGCCTCGAGCTCCTTGTAGAGCTCGGGCTGCTGCTCCTTCATCTCAACGATGGGGATGGGTGTTCTGGTTCCGGCTACCACGTCCTCGCCCTGGGCGTTGAAGAGCAGCTCACCGAAGAGGCCCTTGCTCCCGTCGCTGGGGTTCCTGGTGAACATGACGCCGCTCCCCGAGTCCCAGCCCATGTTTCCGAAGACCATGGTCTGGACGTTGCAGGCGGTCCCTATGTCGTCGGGGATGCCCTCCACCCGCCTGTAGGTGCGGGCCCTGGGGATGTTCCAGCTGTTGAAGACCGCGGCGATGGACCTCTTGAGCTGCTCCATGGGGTCCTGGGGGAAACCCTCTTTCAGCAGCTTCTCGTAGAGCTTCTTCTGTCCCTCGACGGTCTCCTTGAGACCCTTCACGCTGACCTCTGTGTCTCCCTTGACACCTTCCTTCTTCTTGACCCTGTTGAACACTTCCTCGAAGTCGTGGCGCTCCTGGCCCATGACGACGTCGCTGAACATGGTCACGAAGCGTCTGTAGGCGTCCCACACGAACCGCTCGTCTCCCGTGAGCCCGATAATGGCCTCAGCGACCTCGTCGTTCATGCCCAGGTTGAGGACAGTGTCCATCATGCCGGGCATGCTTATGGGTGCGCCGCTGCGAACGCTGACCAGCAGAGGAGCCTTCTCGTCGCCGAACCTCTTACCCGTATTCTTCTCCAGGGTCTTCACGTGTTCGAGTATCTCTTCCCACAGTCCCTTGGGGAACTTGCCGTCTGCCTCGAAGAACTCTCCACAGGTCTTGGTCGTGATCGTGAACCCCAGCGGGATGCTGAGGCCCAGGGTGGTCATCTCGGCTAGGTTCGCGCCCTTCCCTCCGAGAAGGGCCTTCATGTCCTTGTTGCCTTCAGTGAAGTTGTATACACGTTTCTCCAAATCGAGTAACTCCTGAATAGGATTGTGAAGTCATACTTCCTTTTACGTTTAACGGTGCTCGTGGATTCGCATTGTAAATAGATAGGTATCCATCGAACAGTATATAGATCGATGGAATCTGTAAATACAAGATATTTTTATTGGGGCTTATTTTTTACTATAATATTATAAATCATCAATTTTTCTCAACATTTGAGAAAAACAAGCGTTTTTATGAGACATATTTTTGAAAACAGTTATAAGAGAGGCTTTTTCTCTATTCATAATTCTCGTGAGGGGTTCTTTGACGACGAAACTTCGTAACACGATCGCGTGTACCGAGTGCGGTGCATCTAACCTTCTGCGAGACTACGAGACCGGTGAACTTGTCTGCCAGGCATGCGGTTTCGTCGTCTCGTCGACGTTGATCGACCAAGGCCCGGAGTGGCGCGCCTTCGATCAGGAGCAGCGGGACAAGCTCCCGAGGGTGGGCGCCCCGGTGACGTGGACAATCCACGACAAGGGCCTCAGCACGACGATAGGTTGGCAGGACCGTGACGCCTCGGGCAGGAAGCTGAGCCCGGAGGAGCGGGCCCGGCTCTACAGACTCAGGAAGTGGCACCGGCGAAGCAAGGTCTCGGACTCCACGCAGCGCAACCTGGCCCACGCGCTGAGCGAGATGAGCAAGATAAGCTACAAGCTCAACCTGCCCAGGAACGTCATCGAGACCAGCAGCATGCTCTACCGGAGGGCGATCCAGAAGCAGCTCATACGCGGCAGGACCATCCAGAGCGTGGCCGTCGCCTCCATCTACATGGCGTGCAGGCAGTGCGGGATCATCAGGACGCTGGAGGACGTGGCGGCGGCCGCCAACATAACCAAGAAGGAGGCCGCCCGTAACTACAGGTTCCTGCTCAGGGAGCTGAAGCCGTCGGTGCCCCAGGTCGACCCCCAGGGCTACATCAGCAAGATCGTGAACAAGCTGGCGCTCACGGGCGAGACGGAGAGGCTGGCCCTGAAGATACTGAGCGAGGCCTCTGACATGAAGCTCACCAGCGGGCGGGGCCCATCCGGGATCGCGGCGGCGTGCATCTACATAAGCAGCCAGCTCACCGACGAGCGGCGCACCCAGGGCGAGATAGCGAGGGAGGCCCAGGTGACCGAGGTAACCATCAGGAACCGCTACAAGGAGCTCGCCCAGCGACTGGACTTCGACGTCATGCTCTAGAAGCCACCCTTTTTCAGTGAATACACCCTATTTGTAGTAGATATGTCTGAGAGATACGTCATATTCACAGGTAGGCCTAACTCGGGTAAGAGCACGACCATCAGGGCGTTGACCGGGCTCAAGGTCAGGATCGGGAAACGGCCAGGAACCACCACCAGCATCGACAAGTACCCCATAGCGCAGGATCTTTTCCTGGTTGATATGCCGGGTTACGGGCGGAAGCTGGATGCGAGCAGACGATGGGAGGACAAGACCAAGGACAGTATACTTGACTTCATAGAACGTGAAGCGGGTAACATTGTCTTCGCCGTCCATGTGCTGAACATAACGACGTTCCTGGAGACGGAGACGCGCCTCGCCAAGAAGGGGTTCATCAGCCTCGACGTCGAGATGGTGGAGTACCTCCACGAGACCCTGGGCGAGTTCCCTCTCGTGGCGGCGAACAAGATCGATAAAGGAAGCGAGAGAGACGTCGCGATGAACCTTGACGCCTTCCTCGACAGAATCACGGGTGGAGCCCCCTTCGAGGCTTCAGACCATGTCTTCCCGGTCAGCGTCAAGAGGGGGGTAGGCGTAGGGCCGTTGAAAGACTGTTTCGTTAAGGCCTTGGCTGCTAAGGGCTTCAGGAACCCCTTCGAGTATATCCGCTGAGGGTTACTCCTCTTCCTGGATGGGGTCGTCCTCGTCCAACTCTGGGAAGGTGCCGTCCTCGTCTGTGACGCCGGCCTCGGTGATGGCGATCCTGATCTTCTCCTCCGGGAGGTAGGGGCTGTCGATGACCCGGGCCAGCCTCGTGTTCTGCCTGCCCTTGCGGAGGTACATGCGGTGTGTGCAGGCGTGGGCCATGACGTGGCCGCCTGTCGGCTTGTTGGGGTCGCCGTAGGCGGTGTCCGGCTTGGCCTGCACCTGGTTGGTGAGGACCACGGCGAGGTTGAAGGCCTCGGCGACCCTGAGGAGGTTGCCGAGTGCGCTGGCTAGCTTCTGCTGGCGCTCGGCGAGGGTGGCCCTGCCGATGTACTCGCCGCGGAAGTGGCCTATCATGCTGTCCACTATGACGAGCTTGACGTCGTGCTCCTGCGCGACCTGGGGGAGGTTCTTTATGAGGAGCACCTGGTGGTCGCTGTTGTAGGCGCGGGCGATGAATATGTTGCTGAGGATCTCCTGAGAGTCGTAGCCCCGGGTCTCGGCTATCTGGACCACACGCTCCGGGATGAAGGTTCCCTCGGTGTCTATGACGCAGACGCGTCCGCCGAGGCCTCCCTCCTCCGTGGGCCGTTGTGCCAACACGGAGAGAGTGTAGCATATCTGGGTCTTGCCTGAGCCGAACTCGCCGATCAGCTCTGTGATGACGCCTGTCTCGACTCCGCCGCCCAGTATGCGGTTGAGTTCATTGGAGCCGGTCCTGCAGCGGAGCTTGTGCTTACGCATCTCCAGCATGTCGGAGGCTGAGACGAACCCCGGGTCCACCTGCATCCGCGCCAGGGCATTCACCTTTACGGCGGTGTCGATGCCCATGCCGGTCATCTCCACGATATAGCGCGGGGGAGTTACCGCGATGGATTCGAGGGTGACTAACCCGGCCTTGTGCAGCTTCTTCACGGTGGTGCTGGCTACTCCTTCCAGGACTCCGGCTTCAATGACCTCTCCCATTACACTCGGGTCTCACACCCGTTTCTCCGTTTATAATGTGAACGCATAAGGCTGTGCAGGGGGGAGGCGGGTGAAAGTGGAGTGAAACTGGAAAACGCTATAGATTAAGCTGGTGATCTCTAGTTGATAACGTTGACTGATGTTGATGGACTCAAGAAGATTGTAAGGGACACCGTTGACGAGAAGAGGCCCGTGCTGGAGGACATCGCGAGGTTCCTCTACGAGAACCCTGAGCTGGGGAGCGAGGAGTACAAGGCCTTCGAGAAGCTCACCGGCGTCCTCGAGGACCATGGCTTTGAGGTGGAGAAGGGCATCTACGAGATGCCCACCGCGTTCAAGGCGTCCTTCAAGGGCGGGGCAGAAGGGCCTAGGGTCGCCGTGCTCGCCGAGTACGACGCGCTGCCTGGGGTTGGACACGGCTGCGGCCACAACCTCATCGCCGCCTCCGCTATCGGGGCGGGGATCGCCGCGAGCAAGGCTATCGCCGACTTGGTGGGGGAGGTGCTCGTCGTAGGCACCCCGGCGGAGGAGGGCCACGGCCCCAGCGCCGGCAGCAAGGTGATCATGGCCGACCACGGCTTCTTCGACGACGTCGCCGGCGTCATAATGCTTCACCCCGGCAGCAGGTGGGGCGTCGGGGGCCAGGCGCTCGGCATACACCAGATAGAGATGGTGTTCAAGGGCCAGACTAGCCACGCCGCCGCGAGCCCGGAGAAGGGCAGGAACGCGTTGAACGCCGCTACCCTCTGCTACGTGGCGACCCACATGCTCAGGCAGGAGGCCAGGAGAGACGCCAACCTGGTGATCCACGGCATCATCCCTGAGGGGGGGCTGGCGAGCAACATCATCCCAGACAGGGCGGTTTGCCAGTTCGGGGTAAGGAGCAGCGACGAGAAGTACCTGGAGGAGATGGTGGACAAGGTGGCCAGGTGCGCCGAGGGGGCCGCCCACGCCATGGGCGTCGAGGTGGAGATCACCAAGAGGAAGCTGTACAGCAGCAAGAAGCTCAACATCCCCATGGTT
>DATKWN010000060.1:0-11215 GCA_035529515.1 Candidatus Krumholzibacteriaceae bacterium
ACGGCTTACAGGGACAGGGGGGTGTTGAAGGGTTACAACCTGGCCGGTACCTTGTTGCTGGTCCTGGGAATCGGTCTGGTGATCGTCTTCTATGTGCAGGAGGGTTACTGGGTCAGCGTCTTCCTCACCCTGCCTAACTACGGGTACTGGCTGGTGGTGGCGGCGGCTCTCATCAGTATGCGGATGAAGTAGCGTCAAGTTCGTTTGCTCCTAGTTACTAGGAATAACTGAATTTCAATACTTCACAATAGATTGGTTGATTAAGTGGACTAAATAGCCCCCTGTTCCATTAAAGGTATTTTAAATTCACATGTATAAGAAAACGAGAATTCATAGCGATAAATCAGTTGACCGACTTGTAACTCAACTACCTATACGTAGACTGTTTCCAATGCGATGTTGACGGAGCTCAAAGAATTGTGGCGGGTAAAAAAAATTCACAATTAATATATAAGAAATAATTCTCATAAATAATCTCTTAAAAATATATTAACACATAATATTAAAAAACAGCCATATATATTATATAAATGGAAATGTCTAGAAAAAGAATTACGACTGAATTGGCAAAAGAGAGGATACTAGACAAACTAAGTCAAATCATAGAAGACGGTAAGAAACCCGTTGTAAAATTCAAAGATCTATACAAGGAAAACACTTCTTTGAGTCAGATTTACTTCAAAGCCGGCCATGAGCTAGACAAGGAAAAGAATAACCTAAGAATGACTATAAAGAGTGGGTTCCATCAAATAGAACAGATAATATTACACTCAGGGTTTTAACCTACGGAAGGGTTCGAATCCCATCCTAGTATATAGACGAGAATATATATTTTAATTAAGCATAGTTATATTGAGAATTTCAATATCCTTGTCACATGGAACAAGCCTAACACTCACTCGCCCCCCAAACACGACCCACAACATTCCCACCCAAAAAAGAGTAGAACGCACCCCCAAACCCATAAAAAAATTCACGGAATACCAAGCCACGGCGACAACCCACACAAAAACAAGTAAACCACCAACAACCCCAAAAACGCTTATTCCACGTAACCAAGAACAAGTTACCCAAACCCGAGTAACCTCTCCGTCTCAAAGCGTCTGTAAACTACAATAAAAAGAAGAGGAACTAACGCTCTACCTCATCAGCAAACAGATCCGGATCGTTACCAAGGTAGATAGGGTTCCCCCTACCACACCTGCTACACTCCACGTCCTCGTACCTCAACTTGTTACCGCAATCACAGACAGTCCACAGCTGAGCCCCGCAGTTGGGGCAGAACTTAGCCTTCGTCTTCGGGTGAGGCCCCTGGCTAAGAATCGACCTGATGGCCGTCTTACAGTACGCGCAGTGGCCCTGCTTGATAACAGACTCCACAATACTTTATCGTCAGTTGAGGTTAAAAACTCATTCCGTTCTACCAGAGAGCTCGCAGGCCCTGCACAGGTCGCCCCTCGCGGGGCTGCCACACACCCTGCACCGCCTCAAGACGCCGCCGTTACCTCTCCCGCGGATCTTGAGCCCCGTCTGGTAGACGATGAACTTCGTGCCGGGGCGCTTGACCTCCATGCGGTTCAGGAACCTACGCACATCCGACCTCATCGCCTCCTCCGCGTAGGGACAAGGCAGACTCTGAAACTCCAAGCCGTTAATGTAAGCATAAAGGGTGGTCTCCCGCTCAGGCACCTCGCACAGAGGCTTCACCCTCCTCACGAAGCCCTCGAGGCTCTGACCCCCAGGGTGAAACGCATCCATCCTCACGACGTCGCCCCGGAGAACGTTCAGCAACACGCTCTGAGCCATGTCGTCCAGGTTATGGCCGGTGGCGAGCCTATCCGCGTCTACCGCCCTCGCCGCCTCGTCGAGGGCCCTGCGCCGAAGCACCCCACAGTAGCTACACGCACCCAGCTCCCTTTCCCTCGCGGCGATCTCGTCCATAGTCTCACCGAAGAGCTCCCTGAACCCGACCGTATGCATCTCCACGCCCAGCTCCCGGCAGTTTTTCTCCGCGATGGAGAGAGCCTCATCCCTGTACCCCTTGACACCCTCGTCGACGCATACCGCCACCAGCTCGGCGTAGGGCCTGTCCCTCTCCAGCCTCTGTAGAAGCCTGAGCATGGCGAGGCTGTCCTTGCCCCCGCTGACACCGACGGCTATCCTGCTGTCGTACTCGAACATGTCGTACTTGCCGACGGTCTTCTTTACCCTCTCGAACAGGGATTCGTTGAAGCAGGCGGCACACAGACGCTCCCCCGAGTAAGGCCGATGGTAAACTGAAGGGGCTATGCGGCACTTCGTGCAGCTCCGGATCAACGTGTTCAACGTCATCACGGCCCAGCGCAATAAAAACCATGCCTAGCCGCCGTGAGTAACAGGTAAAAACACAAGCGTGGAGCCGTCTCTCAATGATGTCGAGGACCCCTCCAGGTTAGACGCCTCAACGCCGTCCACGATGATCAACGCATTGGGCGCGTAGCTGTCCACGACCCTGTCTATGAGTACATCCTCTAACTCTGGCCGCTCCTCAATCAGCCTATCAACCACGTCCCCCAGCGAGGAGCCCTCCTCAACCTCGAGTCTGACCTCAGGTGAACCGGCGGCGTCCCTGAGGACCCCCATCAACCTTACGTCTACACGCACAGCAACAAACCCGCGCCACAGCCTATAAACATTCAAGTCCTGACCATCTTCGCGATGAAGAACCCGTTACAGCCATGCAGATGAGGATAAAGCCTCTGAGCCTCATACAGGCCACGCAGCCCCGGCTCACCGATCCTCGGCGCAGCCTCAACGGCGACGAAATCAGGGTTCTCATCCAAGAAAGCCCTCACCACGCTCTCGTTCTCGTCAACCGTGACGCTGCATGTGCTATACACGAGCCTACCTCCTATCGCGACCCTATGTGCAGCGCTGCACAGTATCCTGTACTGCAGGTCGGCCATCCTGCTTATGGATCTGCCGCTGAGCCTCCAACGGGAGCTGGGCTCGCTGAAGAAGTTGCCCGACCCAGTGCATGGAGGATCCACTAGGACCAGGTCGGCCTCAACGGGGGGGAGTCCGCCGACGGTTCTCGCGTCCCCAAGGTACGGTTTAGCTATCTCTACGCCGAGCCTCTCCATGACGCCCTCGAAGGAACGGAGACGCCTCATGCTGGAGTCCACGGAGATTATCCTGCCACGGTTTCCCATCAACTGCGCCAGGTGGCTCGTCTTGATGCCGGGAGCCGCGCAGACGTCGAGCACCAGCTCGCCGGGGGCTGGGGCGGCGACCGCGCCAGCCAGAACGCTTGCCCTGTCCTGTATAATGAACTCGCCTCTTCGGTACCCGGGTACACTCGTCAAACCAGTGGGATCCTCCACCCTGTAAACATGGTCTATGCTCCGATCCTTCTCCAGACGGAGGCCCTGTCCTCGGAGGCCTTTCACTGTCTGGCTGATATCCCGAAGAGTGTTCAGCCTAATGTAGACGGGGACCTCCACGGGCTCCAGCATCCGTTTCGTCTCTTTCTCCCCGAACTCCCTAAGGAGATACCTGACGTACCACTCAGGGTGACTGTACATGAGAGCCAGTCTTTTCTCCAGGTCAAGACCTGAGAAACATAGCTCTTGACGCGGGATCAGCTCGACGGCTTCATCCACTGCCGAGAAGGCTCTCTCGGTTAAGACCTCCTTGGCGTGATCATATAACGCGTAAGCCTCAGCGAGACCCTCCCCGAAGTGGACAGTATATGTGTACAGCCTGAGGAAGCTGCGGACCCCAAGGCTCAGATTGCCGAGATAATTGGGTTTAAGCGAGGCCTCTATAACGTGGTCCAGGGTGTTCAGACGCGACATGACTCCATAGATCAACGCCCCAGACTCCCTCGAGGCCGCTGCGTCATCCACATCGAGCTGTCGGGTGGCCCTTCTGAGGGCCGTGTCCTCGCTTATCCTCCTGAGCTCTATCCAACTCAAGGCCTCGATGGCTATGGTCCAGACGAGGGTCAAGACATCCACTGCTTAACTTTGATAATTTAGGCGCTTTTATCTATCTCTACCTTTCCGGCTGCGCTTATCGTGGCCTTGGCGTGGCGGAGAGCCCAGCAACTTATGACGACGCCGACGGGAAGCGACGCGGGGTGCCTCGCCGCCATCTCCACGTGTACGTCGAGGACGCTCGGCCCCTCCCCGAGGCCCATAACACCTATCCCGAGCTCGTTCAGCTTCACCAGAAGCTCCTCCTCGATCTCAGCGACCTTAGAGTCAGGGCTTCTCACCTTGAAGAGCCTAAGCAAAGCGTTTTTAGCCAGCTTCATGCACGCGTCTTCGCCTCCCCCGATCCCGACGCCCACGAAGTAGGGAGGACACCCGAGGCTGCCTGCCTGAGCCACCGCCTCCACGACGAACTGCTTGACGCCCTTGAGGCCGAGGCCAGGCTTCAGCATCCTGTGGGCTGCAACGTTGCTGCTCCCTCCGCCCTTAGGCATGGCGACAAGCTCGAGGCTATCACCGGGAACCATGTCGATGTATATTACCGGGACATGGCCGTTGAGGCCGACGTTGTTCCCCGTGTTTCCCTTGAACATGTCCACCGCGTTGGGACGCAGAGGCACTTCCTTGGTGGCCCTCTTCGTGGCCTCCACGAGCACGTCCTTGAGCTTGGAGCGTAGGGGGAAACCGTCGCCCACCTTAGCCATGAAGGCGACGACCCCAGTATCCTGGCACATGGGCTTGCTTCCCTCGCGTGCGATCTTCACGTTCTCCAGGATGTTTGCCATCTGGGATTTCCCGACGGAGCCTTCCGTCTCTCTCATCAGGCGATCCATCTCCTCCACGTACTCGACGGGCAACTCGGTGGCCGCTATCCTGAGAAGCTCCACTGCGGTGTCCTCGACTATCTTCTCGATCATACCTAACCCTCCATCTTCTTGATCAGCCGGTCACGTCTCTCGGCGACCCTGGCGCCGACGTCTGCGGTGAGGTTCCCCCCGTGGGTGTCTATCGTCACAATCATCGGGCCGAAGTCCTCCACGTCGTACACCCAGAGACATTCCGGCATACCCAGCTCCTCCAGCCAGAAAACATCCCTCACCTTTTTTATCCCCCGTGCCGCTAGCAGCGCGGCGCCGCCTGTGAAAGCCCCGTAGACGCAGCCGTACTCCTGGCACGCTTTAGCCGTACGCTCGCCCATGCCCCCCTTCCCGATTATGACGGAGGGGCGGTACACCTTGATGAACTCGTCCTGGAATATCTCCATGCGGGCGCTGGTAGTCGGCCCAGCGGCGACGACCCGCCATTCGCCACCATCGTCCTTCTGCATGATGGGGCCACAGTGAAAAACCCCGTTCCCTTTGAAGTCGACCGGCGGAGCCTCGCCCTTCTCTTGTAGCTCTAGAGCCTTTAGGTGAGCCTCGTCCCGCGCCGTGATCATGGTGCCGGTTACATATATGAGGTCCCCAGCTCGGAGATTTCTAATCTCCTTCTCCGGGACGGGTGTCTTGAGATGATGCTCCATAACTATACCTCACTGATAGTGGTGGCTACTCTTTTTCAGGCTTATTATACTGGGAGTCAAATCGATGAACCAGATTCGTTTGGCGTTCTCGAAAAGCATAATATCCGCCATTGAAAATGCTTAGGGATGTCTTATCCTAGGTCGAAGTTAGTTCTCCGCATGGAGCCCGAGAACAAGTACTTCAAGGATCGGGTGATGGAGCTAAGCGGAGAAAACGTTGACCTCTGCTTTCAGTGCGGCGCCTGCAGCTCCGGGTGCCCCATGACGCAAGAGATGGATTATCTTCCCAGCAAGATCATAAGGATGGTGCAGCTGGGGCTCGAAGAGGCTCTAGAATCTAGGACAATATGGGTCTGCACCACGTGCTTCAACTGCGAAGTCCGTTGCCCCCGCGGGATAGATGTAGCCAACGTCATGGAAGCCTTGAGGCAGCTCGTTCTACGGAAAAAGTATGACAGAGTAAGCCTCGACGAGCTGAGCCCAGAGGAAATAAGAGAACTACCCCAGATAGCCATAGTGTCAAACCAGAGGAAGCTCACGGCATGACGAGACTAGCGTACTACCCGGGATGCACGCTGAAGACGAACGCCAAGAACTTCGAGGACTCAACCATCGCCACGGCTGAGAAGCTGGGCATAGAACTGGTGGAGCCTGAGAGATGGAACTGCTGTGGCACAGTCCACTCGCTTTCCACCGACGACGTGATGCACCACCTCGCCCCCATCAGGAACCTGATAAGAGTCGAGGAACTCAGCAACGCTGGAGCTGTAGACTCGAAGCAGGTCGTCACTCTCTGCGCCATGTGCTATAACACGCTGAAGCGTAGCAACATGGTCTTCAACGAGGACAGCGACCGGAAGAAGAAGATCCGGGACAACATGTACAAGGAGGACATACAGTACAGCGGCAACGTCGAAGTGCTACACTATCTCGAGGTCCTCCGAGAGATGGGCTGGGACAAGGTCAAGGAAGCCGTAGTGAACCCCCTGAACGGGTTAAAGGTTGCTCCATATTACGGTTGCCTCCTGCTTCGTCCCAGAGGTATAGGAGTTGACGACACGGACAACCCCACCATAATGGAAGACCTGGTGGAGGCGCTGGGAGCCGAGGCTGTACACTTCGCGTACAGCCAGAAGTGCTGCGGTAGCTACAACACCGTCCACATGAAAGAGGTCGTCGCAGATCTAGCCCATAAGATATTTAAGCAGGCGGAGGAGGCCAGCGCCGACATGCTGGTCACTGCTTGCCCCCTCTGCGAGTACAACCTCGGCCCTAGACAGTCCGAGGTGGAGAAGAGATATCCTGTTTTTAAATCAATCCCCGTGGTCTACTTCACCCAGCTCATGGCGTTAGCCTTTGGCTTAGGTGAAGAGGCCGCGGCTTTCGCGGGCAACAAGCCCGACCCGAGGCCCCTGCTGAGAGACAAGGGGCTGCTGGAGGAATAGAAGATGGAGAACAACGCCGAGATAGTCACCATCTACGTGATGGGTAAGAAACACAAGGTGCCGGGCGACCTCACCATAATGAAGGCCATGGAGTACGCCGGACACCAGTTCACGAGGGGAGCGGGGTGCAGAGGCGGCTACTGCGGAGCCTGTGCAACCCTCTACAGGAAGAAGGGAAGCTACAAGCTGGAGGGTGCACTCGCGTGCCAGAAGATAGTAGAGGACGGCATGTACATCGCCCAGATACCCTTCAACCCGGCCGAGAAGACTACGTACAGCCTCGACGAGCTGAGGCCCGACGCTAACACCATTCTGGAGTACTATCCAGAGTTGAGCAGATGCCTCGCATGCAACACATGCACGAAGGCCTGCCCACAGGACATCATGGTGATGGACTACGTGCAGGCGAGCCTAAGAGGTGATATAGAGCAGGCCGCTAAGCTGAGCTTCGACTGCATCAGCTGCGGCCTCTGTGCAGTAAGGTGCCCCGCTGAGATAGTCCCATACAACGTAGGTCAGCTCGCCAGAAGGCTCTACGCCAAGTACATAGACGGGCCGAGCCAGCACGTCTTGGACAGGGTGAAGGAAGTCGAGGAAGGCAAGTTCGACGAGGGCATCAAGGAGCTGAAGAATATGGACAAGGCGGCGCTTCAGGAGCGCTACGAGACGAGGGAGAAGATTCTGGAATGAGCGACTACGAGAGCGGCTACCCGGACTACATGCGGGAGAGCCTCGACAAGGTGGCGGCCACGCGGGCGAGCCGCGTCGGTAAGAGCTTCAAGGCCATGACGGCCGAGGAAAAGGACAAGATCCTCAGGGACTTTCACCCCGACTGGAAGATGGATCAGAAGAGGGGGCTCAAGGTGGGCCCCAGCAAGGGGCAGCTCATGCCCCACGAAGTGGTTGATATCCTCGAGGCGCACAGTATCATAAAGCCCGAGGACATCGACCTGTCTAGCATCGACTACGACGTCGACGTACTCATAATAGGGGCGGGAGGGGCCGGGCTGAGCGCTGCTATCCTCGCCCATGACAGCGGTATCGACCCGGACAAGATACTCATCGTCCAGAAGCTGCGGCTAGGCGACGCCAACAGCAAGATGAGCCAGGGCGGCATACAGGCCGCCGACGCGCCTAACGACAGCCCCACCATCCACTACCTGGACATCATCGGCGGCGGCCACTACGAGAACAAGCCAGAGCTGGTCGAGGCCATGGTCAAGGACGGCCCCGACGTCATCAAGTGGCATGAAGAGCTGGGTGTGCTCTACGACAAGCTAGACGACGGAACGATGCAGCTCGCCCCCGGCGGCGGCACAAGCAGACGAAGGATGCACAGCTGCAAGGACTACACCGGCTTGGAGATCACGCGGATCCTCATGGACGAGGTCATCAACAGGCAGATAGGCTACGTCGAGTTCACGTGCGCCGTCGAGTTCGTCATGGATGACATGGGTCAGGTAGCCGGTGCGGTACTATACGACATGGACAGCGACGAGTACAAGATCGCGCGAGCCAAGTCCACCATCCTGGCGACAGGGGGATTCGGGAGGCTCCACATACAGAGCTTTGAGACCACCAACCACTACGGCGCCACGGGGGACGGCATAGTGATGGCTTACCGCACGGGAACCAACCTCATCCACCTCGACAGCACACAGTTCCACCCCACAGGCTCGGCGTACCCAGAGCAGATAGTTGGACAGCTGTGCACAGAGAAGCTCAGAGGCAGGGGGGCTCAGCCCGTGAACGCGGACGGCGAGCTCTTCGTCTACCCCCTCGAGACCCGCGACGTGGAGGCGTCAGCCCTGATACGTGAGTGCTACGGCAGAGAGCGGGGCGTCACCACCCCCTCAGGGATGAAGGGCGTCTGGCTCGACACCCCCCTCATCGACGTAATCAACGGCAAGGGAACCATCGAACGCGAGTTCGCGGCCATGTTCAGGAACTACAACAAGTTCGGCATAGACATAAGGAAGGAGCCCATGCTCGTCTTCCCGACCCTCCACTACCAGAACGGGGGAGTCGAGATCAACGTCAGGTGCGAGACCAGCGTACCCGGCCTCTTCGCCGCCGGCGAGGTCTGCGGCGGCGTCCACGGAAAGAACCGGCTGATGGGCAACAGCCAGCTGGACCTCTACGTGTTCGGGCGAAGAGCCGGGAAAGCCGCCGCTGAGAGAGCTAAGACGGCGAAGACAGGTAAGCTAAACCTGTATCACCTCGACCGCTACGAGAAATGGCTGAGGGAGGCGGGTGTAGAGACGGACAGGAAGTCCCCGATACTGCTCCCCGAGTACCGCGGCGAGAAGACGTTGAAGCACCAGTTAAAACTGCTGTAAGGAAAAGGAAATGTCTGACGAGAAGATAGGCGTCTGGGTCTGCGAGTGCGGCGGCAACATAAGCGACGTCGTTGAGACCCAGAAAATCGCCGACGCCTTAAAAGACGAGGTCGCCTACGTGAACGTGGAACGCTACCTCTGCAGCAAGCCCAGTGTCGACGGCATAAAGGAGACAGTCGAGAAACAAGGACTGGACAGAGTGGTGCTCGCCTGCTGCACCCCAAAGATGCACAGGACGACGTTCCTGAGTAACCTGGAGGAGAAGGGCGTCAACCCTGCTTTCCTTGAGATGGTTAACATCAGGGAGCAGTGCAGCTGGGTGCACAAGGACGACCACGAAGGGGCCACCAAGAAGGCGATGGACCTCATAAGAGGCGCGATCACTAGGGCAAAAGAATCCGTCCCCCTCGAGTCAAAGACAATGGAGGTGGTCCCCGAGGCGTTGATAATAGGAGGCGGCGTAGCGGGGATCACGACCAGCCTAAGGCTGAGCGAGTATGGGATGAAGGTGCACCTAGTCGAGAAACGGCCCAGCATCGGAGGACACATGATACAGTACCCCAAGGTCTTCCCGACGCTGGACTGCAGTCAATGCATACTTACGCCCAAGATGGCTGAGGTGAGCCAGAGCCAGAACATAGACCTCTACACCTACAGCGAGGTCAAGGAGATCAGCGGCGTACCGGGCGACTTCAACGTAAAGGTCTGGGTGAAGCCGAGGGGCGTCGACCCGGAGAAGTGCATAGGCTGCGGCGCGTGCAACACGGTCTGCCCAGGAAAGGCCAAGGACGACTACAACGAAGGGCTCAACGAGCGTAAGGCCATATACAGGCCGTTCCCTCAGGCCGTTCCCAGCATATATACCATCGACTACGACGCGTGCCTCAGGTGTGGGGCATGTGAAAGGGCTTGCCCCGCCGGCGCGATAGACATCAACGATCCGGGGAAAGAGATCGAGTTAAACGTCGGAGCCGTGGTCCTCGCGACAGGCTTCGAGCTGTACGACCTAAGCGGGCTACCACAGTACGGCTACGGCGTATACCCGAACGTCGTCACGAGCCTCGAGATGGAGCGAATACTTGACGTTAACGGTCCAACGGGTAGCCAGCTGATAGTCCCTGAGACGGGAAAGGAGGTCAAAAGCGTCGCCTACGTGCTCTGCGCAGGAAGCAGGGACACGGAGGTAGGGCGCCCACACTGCAGCCGCGTATGCTGCCTCTACAGCCTAAAGCAGGCTCAACTGCTTAGAGACAGGGGCGTCGAGGTCTGGATACATTACATCGACATCAGGGCCCCAGGCAGGCGGTACGAGGAGTTCTACAGGACCACCCAGGAGAAGGGGGTCATGTTCGTCAAGGGCAAGGTCACGGAGATAGAGCCTGAGGGCGACCAGGTGCTGGTGCGCAGCGAGGATATGATGCTCAACAGGATGGTGGAGAACCCCGTGGACCTCGTGGTGCTGGCACCGCCCATGGTTATGACTGAAGATACGCTGAGGCTGGCTGAGAGCCTTAGAGTCCCTGTCGACGAGGACCAGTTCGTGCTTGAGCGTCACCCCAAGCTGGACCCGATGAGCACCAAACGTGACGGCATCTACGCGGCGGGGGTGATAATCGGCCCGAAGGACATACAGAGCGCCACGGCGGAGGCCGAGGGGGCGGCGATGAAGGTCGTGAACTTCCTCAGCGGCGACCGCGTCATAGAGCCCAACAAGGCCTTCCTCTCCGACCCAGAGGCATGCAACGGCTGCGAGGAGTGCGTCGAGATATGCCCAGAGAACGCGATAACCATGGAAAAAGGGAAGCCTGTGATCAACGAGATAATGTGCAGCGGCTGCGGAGCCTGCATCCCTGCGTGCCCAGATAACGCTCTGGACCAGCAGGGGCTCAGCGACGCTCAGTTGAAGGCGAACATAAGGGGAGCCCTCGACCACAG
>DATKWN010000061.1:0-7975 GCA_035529515.1 Candidatus Krumholzibacteriaceae bacterium
TGCACCTATACCCCGAGCTGGTGGACATGAGCAGGGCCGAGCTCAAGCCTCTGAACCAGCCGCTGGAGGGCCTGGAGACCAGGAGCTACGGCACCCACGTGTTCGACGGCCACCCTCAGAGCGTCTACTACTGGGCCGAGGAGGTGGAGCCCAGCGGCTTCATGGGGGACCCTACGCGGGGCTCAGCCGAGAAGGGGAGACAGCTCTACGAGAAGACGGTGGAGTACCTGGTAGGCTTCGTAGAAAAGATGAGGAGGGCGTAGGCGGGGGAACGTGTTATAAGCGCCCGCTCAACCCTGATCATGGTGTTTCTATGGGAGACAAAACGTCAATCCTCGCGGAGCAGCTCGGGTACGTAATCGACAGCCTGGACAGGCACGTCGAGAACTTGGGCGAGAAGGAGTTCACCTACAAGCTCACCCCTGAGTCCAACAACATACAGTGGATACTCAACCACCTGAGCAGGATCGTGAACCTGAGCATCCCACGAATCGTCAAGGCGGACCCCAACTGGAGCCCTAAGGGCTGGCCAGAGGACTACCGCGACCATGCCTACAGCTTGGAGAAGCTGATGAAGGACATCAAGGCCGGCAGGAAGGCCGCGGTGGAGGGTCTCGGCAAGCTCAAGGATGAGCAGCTGGAGGAGGAGATACCCCTCTGGGGAGGCAAGCAGAAGCGGAAGACGGGGGTATTCGCCTACATCGGTGAGCTGTACCACCACAGGGGCCAGCTCGCCTACATCAGGGGCACAGTGAAGCGCCTCAAGGAGAAGGACCCAGGCTTCCTCAAGTAAACCTCCTTTTTTTTGGTGATCACAAGTATTATTACCGGTACAAGCCAACTAGGTTGTACCCAGTTTTAACGTGATTAACATGACCAATAAGACTGACATGTTGAAGGCCTTCGCATCGCTGGGCTTCGACCGCCTGGAGAGGGCCACGAAGGACCTGAAGCCTGAGCAGCTTGACTGGAAGAGCTGCCCCCAGGCCAACACCATACGGTGGATACTGACCCACCTGTCCAGCGAGCTCCACGCCTTCGTCCCCAAGATAGTAAAGGGAGACAAGGATTACACCCCCAAGGGGTGGCCCAAGGACTACGTGGGCAACACCAGCTACTCCATGGAGAAGATCATGGGGGACATCAAGGCTGGCAAGGAGAACCTGATGAAGACCCTCAGCAGGCTCAGGGACACGGACCTGGCCGAGCCCCTGGACTGGTTCTACGGTGTCCAGCCTAAGGAGAAGTACCTCATGCTGGCCATCTCGGAGATCATCCACCACGAGGGCCAGATCGCTGCGATCCTCGGCGTCGAGAAGCGCATGAAGGGAACCTAAACTCCCATCTTTTTATTTCATCGTCTCCACATGATCCTAGCTACTGTTAGTGAAAGGACTTGAGGATAGGAGTAACCTGTTACCCGACGTTCGGTGGGAGCGGAATCCTGGCAACCAGGCTGGGCGTCGAGTTCGCGAAGATGGGACACGAGACCCACTTCATCACGTACCAGAGGCCCGTCGCCATCCATGGAATGGACCACGATAACGTGCATATGCACCACGTGAGCGTCGTCGAGTACCCCCTCTTCAAGTACCCTCCCTACACCATCGCGCTGGGCAGCGAGATGAGCCGAGTCACCAAGAGATATGACCTGGACCTGCTCCACGTCCACTACAGCATCCCTCACGCCACCGCCGCCTACATGTCCAAGCAGATCACCGGCAAGCCCTACGTGGTCACCCTGCACGGGTCGGACGTCACCATCCTGGGCAGCGACCCCGCCTACGAGCCCGTGAACACCTACTCCGTGGAGGCAGCCGACGCCGTGACCGCGGTTTCCCGGTTCATGGCCGAGGAGGCTAAAAACAGCCTGGGCATCGATCACGAGATCAGGGTGATACCTAACTTCGTGGACACGGAGCTGTACAAGCCCGAAGCGTGCGTCGACCCGGAGAATGCGGAGTCCAGGGACATCGTCGTGGGCCACGTCTCAAACTTCAGGCCCGTGAAGCGTATCGAGGACCTCGTCTACGCCATGTGCGTCGTCACCAAGAAGGCGCCGGGCGTCAGGCTCATCCTCGTGGGGGACGGCCCTGAGAGGCACAGGATAGAGCGACTCATCGACAAGCTGGACCTCAACCACAGCATAATGCTCGAAGGCTACCGGAGCGACATACCGGAGCGGCTCAAGTGCATAGACACCCTAGTGCTATGCAGCGAGACCGAGAGCGCGCCCCTCACCATCCTAGAGGCCATGAGCAGCGGGCTCCCAGTCGTCGCCACCAACGTGGGCGGCATCCCCGAGATGGTGGAGCATGGCCGCAACGGCTTCCTCGTGCCCCTGAAGCACCCCGAGGACATCGCGGAGAGGCTTCTGGAGCTCAACGCCGACAAGGAGAAGATGAGGCGCATGGGCGAGAGGGCCAGGGAGACTGTGCTGGAGCGCTACGCCACCGACAAGATCGTGGGCCAGTACTTGGAGGTCTACGAGAGGGTCACCTCTGGCTAAAAAAATATATTCCGTCGTTGCACAAAGTCAGTCATGACCCAGAAACCAACCTACTACGACAAGAGAAGCGAGTTCTGGAGAAGACACTTCGACCAGGCCGCCGAGCACGAGGAGTTCCTTGAGAAGGAGGATCAGTCCCACGCCGATAGGTGGAGGGAGACGGAGAGCCGCCTACCAGACCTGACGCCCGAGCAGGTCGAACGTCTCAAGGGATACGACAGGGAGTTGAACGTCCTCGTCTACGGAGGCATCTGGTGCGGCGACTGCGTCAGGCAGGGACCAATGCTGAAGAAGATAGCGGATGCCATAGGCCCGCAGGTGCACCTTAGGATCATCGACCGCGCCGCTTCGGAGGAGCTTCAGGACGAGCTCAGGATACTGGGGGCGCTGAGGGTGCCGGTCGTCGTCTTCCTCTCCGAGGACTTCTGGGAGGTGGGGCGGTTCGGGGACAGGCTCCTCAACGTCTACAAGGCGAAGGCGGCGCGGGAGATCGGCAGAGGCCCCATCGCCGGGGTGCTCAGCCCCAAGGCCCTGGCCGTGGAGATGTCCGAGTGGGTAGACATATTCGAGCGCATGCAGATAATGCTCAGGCTCTCGCCGCCCCTCAGACGCCGCCACGGCGACTAGGTGTTCATGAAGTACACCGACGAGTTCGGCGTGTGCTCGTTGTACTGGCGGAGGTAGACCCCAACCACGTCGGTGACCCCGGTCACAAGGGCCAGGTCTATCCAGATCCAGCTCACCTCCTGGCCACGCCGCTCGGGGCTGAACCGGCCGTACGCCCAGGAGAGGTACTGCTCAACCATGGACAGAGTGCCTTGTTTCGTCCTCATCTCCTTGATGAGGGGGCCACGATCCTTGGCTTTACCAAGTCTACCCTTGATGGAGTCCACGTCGCTCTGAAGCGCGTCGGCGTCCGCGACCAAGCCTGAGTACGTCTCCTCTATCGACGCCTCTATCGCATCGTGGCTTCTCTTGAGGGCTTCCCCGTCGCCGTCGTTGCGGGCCTTCACCCACTCCCCCAAGGCGTCGAATAGGCTATCGCCGAGGATCGTTGGGTGCCCCGCCGCCTTGACCTCCATGCTGTATGCCTCGTTCCACGGCGTGTTGTAGAAGGCTCTGGTGTAGCGAAGGTAGACCGGGAACGGCAGGCCGAGCCTCTGGGCCGCGGGAACCACCTCGGCGTAGTAGCTGGTCTCACCTGGGCCCCCTATGTGGGCGAGCACAGGCATCGCGGAGTCCACGATCACCTGCCTCGAGTCGACCCTGGGGCTTATCCAGCCGATCACCTCGCTGAGGTCTGGGCTGGAGGCGCTGAACGAGAACTCGTACTCCGTCTCGCAGCGGGGACACCTGCCTTTCACCGAGGCGGTGGAGCCGCCGCCTACATACCTGGGCTCGATCCTGGCCCTGTTGCAACCGGGGTTGGAGCACTCGAGGAAGAACGGGACGTAGTCCCTGCCCCTCCTCCCTATCTGGGGCCTGAACCCGTACGCCTCCACCCGCTCGGCCGCCTCGTTGGAGGCCTCGATGAAACCGCTCCTGTTGGGCTCAGAGAGAAGCGTCTCGTAGCCCCTCTGGAAGAAGGGCCTTATCCCCGGCTTCGACGGCGACACCACGGGTACACCGAGGTCGGCCTCCAGGTTGACGACGGTGCCGATGATCTTCGCCGCCCAGTCCGAGACGTTGTCGGTGGAGTAGTAAGCGCCCCGGATGACGGTGAGTATGTGGTCCAGGTTCCTATACACGCGCTCCTGGGTCTCCGGCTTCACGCCCTTCATTATGCCCCTGTAGTTGCTCGTGATCTTCTCCACGGTCTTGGTGAGCCACTCCTCGGGCGGGTTGGGGAGCATGTGGATGGGGCTGCCCTCGTACTCAGGGCCGGCCGGGTAGGTGATCAGCAGGCCCCTCGCCGAGGGGCTCGGCAGCCTGATGTTCAGGAGCTCTGCCTGGACCCCGTCATAGTCTGCGTTGTAGAACACGGGCACGTATCCGTCGCCGATGGCGCAGAGGGTGTGGGCGTACGCGATCTTGTTCAGTATCAGGCTGGTACCCGCGAGGCACATGGGCTGCTGCCCCGCCTCCACGACGCCCTCGTCCAGCGAGTCAATCCTCTCGCCGACCCTGCCCGTGAGCAGGCCCAGCTCCCGCTGATAGTCCTTGAGGGCCTTCTTGAAGCCCTCAACGTCCTCCGGCGGCGAGCCGTACTTCTCTCTTATCTCTTTTAGAAGCGACGCCGCCTCACCCATGTTAGCCGGGATAACGCCCCAGAGAGTCTTCGCCAGCTCAGCCCTGGAGCCGTTCTTGACGTAGCCGCTGTAGATCAAATGGGCCTGAGGAAGCGCGTCGACGGACAACGGGTTCACCTAGATTGTATCGAAAGACAAAGGAGGCAATAAAAACCCTTTCAGGCTAGTCCCAGTAGCCTCGCCGCGTTGCCGTGGAATATCTTCTCTATGCTGCCTTGCTCCAGGCCTATCGAGTGGCAGGCCATGAGCTGCTGCCGTAGGTACTCCACGGAGAAGCCTCTGGGGAAGTAGCTGGAGTCGGTGCCGAACACCAGCCTCTCCGGCCCCACTGTCTCTATGACCTTCCTTATGAGGTCCTCCATGGTGAGTTGGTAGGGCATCCACCTCATCCACTGGTTGCTGCCGGAGGAGTCGATCATCACGTTGGGGCACGCCCAGCAAAGCTGGAGGAGCTCCCTCCAGTAGCAGGCCCCGAAGTGGGGGATCACGAAGCTCAGCGAGGGGAAGCTGGACGCCACCTCCCAGAGCGTGAGGGGGTTCATGTTCCTCAGGTCCCTGGGCGGGCCTCCGCCGCCGCCGAGGACGCCGAAATGCATTAGTACCGGCACCTTCAGCCTCTCCGCCGCCTCCCAGAGGGGGTAAAGCGCCCCGTCGTCCACGGGCCTGGTCTGGCTGGACGCTATCATCTTGTAGCCCCTGAGCCCCAGCTCCTCGACGGCGCGCTCAAGCTCCCTGTCAGCGTCTTCGCTGAAGGGGTCGTGGTGCGCGAACCCGGTGAACCTGTCGGGGTGCATGGCGACTAACTCGGCGAGTCTGTCGTTGCCGCCGCCCGTCACGAAGTTCACCCGCTCCACGCCTTTCGACTCGATGTCCGCCGCCCACCTGTCGGCCTGCTCCTCGTCGCTGTGCACCTCGGTCTCCGGGGGATCGAACCCCCACATCCTCCGCCACTCGCCCCTGTAGCGCTGGCTGTTCTCCAGGATCACCTTGGCCTTCTCCTCGCCGTACTGTTCGACGAGCCTCTGCCTCCAGCTGCCGGAGCCGGTTCGCTGCACCGGGAGATGGCTGTGGAAGTCGATCACCCTCAAGCCGTAGAGATTCAATGCCGTCGCCTTAACCATATCAGGGTGGAAGGGTAAAAGATTTGAGTCGCTAGAGGAGGCTGCGCGTCGCCTTTGCCTCGTAGAAGGGGCTGTTCGACGGCACCGGCTCCTCCAGGAACGCCTCGGCGTACACGCAGCCCGCCTGGACGCCCCTGAGCTCGGCCTTCTTCATGTTATAGCTCTGATAGTAGCCCCACGGGAACTTTGCCAGCTGGCTGGTGTACCGCTCCACCGCCTCCATCTTACGGTCCATAACTTTCGAGACATCCACGAGTACGTAGGGCTGAGGGATGAGGTTGTTGACCTCCATCAGCAGCAGCCGCTCCACGAGGCACGGCTCGTCGTAGGTGGTGGTGTGGGCCGCCCACTCCACGGCCTCCTTCACCGCCTCATACGCCGCCCCGTGCTCCCTGTGGTAGTCGAAGGGCAGGTGGGTGATCACGACCCTGGGCCTCTTCTCCACGATCACATCCGAGACGCGTCTGATGAGCTGGGCGCTGTTCCCGACGTGGAGATCATCGAACACGGTGGGCTCGCCGATCCCGAGGGCTTGGGCAGCGGAGAACAACTCCTCCCTCCTCTCCGGCGGGTTGCACGTCAGGCACAGCACATCCACCGGAGCGTTAGACGCGTGGGCCGCGAGTGTTCCGCCGCAGCCGAAGGTCTCGTCGTCTGGGTGAGAGACTATGGCCAACAAACCTCGTTTCATGTGTCCCACTCTAACCATGTGTGGGCTTGATTTAGTTGTTGCTCAGCCCAATATTTTATTTAAACATCAGCACAGTCTATCACGTTCTGAGTGGTCGATTTGATCGAGATAAGATAACCCTCTAACCACTTTTCAAGTGGATGAGCCCCGTTTTTCAGCGACGCTGATCGCAGAGACTGAAGGCGTCTCCATTTATACAGTTACGTTTTCCTGTATCCAGGCCAAACAGGGCACCGTATAAATAACTGGACAACGTCAACCCATGTGCCGCATGGGTAAGATGAAGAGCCTAATTGAGAGGCTGTGGGAGAAGACCTTCAGGGCTGGGTGGTACAGGACGGACCACGTCTCAGAGGAAAGCCCGGTGGTCATAGGCGGATGCGCCCGAAGCGGGACCACCCTCATGCGCGTGATGCTGGACACCCACCCCAACATCTACTGTGGACCCGAGACGGGGCTGCTGTACCTCAGAACCATGACGCACAGAAAAATCAGTAACCTGTCACGGAAGCTGGAGATACATGAAGAAGACCTCAAGGCCATGATGCGGGGCACAGCCTCATACTTCCGGTTCGTGGAGACCCTCTTCGACTACCTGAGACAGAGGGTTGGGAAGCCCCGCTGGGGCGACAAGAGCCCCCAGAACGTCCTGCACCTCGACAGGATACTCCACCACTTCCCCGACGCCAAGTTCATACACATGATGAGGGACGGGAGAGACACCGCCTGCAGCCTGAGGACCTTCCCCCAGTACAGGGTGGTGGACGGTCAAAGAGTCGAGCTGGACACCAGCAACCCCCTCGACCGGTGCGTGAGGAGGTGGGTACACGACGTAGAGGCGGGGATGCGTTACCGTGGAGACCCCAGGTACATCGAGGTCAAGTACGAGGACCTCATAGAGAGCGACGAGGAGACTCTGATCCGCGTCTTCGAGTTCCTCGGCGAGCCCTGGGACGAGCAGGTAACCAAGTACTACGAGATAAAGTCCCCCAGCAGGAGCGAGGACAAGATGCCTCAAAACCCGGGGGCAACCAAACCCATCTACAGGACCGCGTACGGGAGATGGCGAAACGAGTTCACGGAAGAGGATAAACGGATGTTCAAGGCCACCGCGGGGGATCTGCTGGTCATGCTTGGCTACGAGGAGAACAATGACTGGTAAAATAAATTAATATTATGATATATTTCAGTAAAGTAATTTAAAAGAAGGTTAAAACGTTAAAGAAATGGATCGTTAATCCTTATTAATAAAATGATTATTAAGACATGATGTCATCAATGTATAGCATAACCACCATGTTTTCGTTACTTAGAATCGATACCAAATAGATATGCATAATCCCTTTATAAATAGAAAACTGCTCCTTGGTCAAGGAGGTAAAAATGAGATGACCTTCATGAGAGA
>DATKWN010000062.1:0-4457 GCA_035529515.1 Candidatus Krumholzibacteriaceae bacterium
ATCCACAGGGGAGACATCACTGACCCGGAGAACGTGGAGAAGGCGTGCAGAGACGCCGAGGCGGTGGTGCACCTAGCCGCCGTACTGCCCCCCGTCAGCGAGGCGAACAGAGAGCTGACGCAGAGAGTCAACGTACGGGGCACGCTGAACATACTGGAGGCGGCCCCACCCGAGACGCCCATCGTGTTCGCATCAAGCATATCCACCTACGGGGTCACCCACCACGAGACGCCGCCGATGAAGGAGACCCACCCCCAGACAGCCCACAACAACTACTCGGAGTCCAAGATAATGGCCGAGAAGGCCGTCAAGATGTCTGGGCACCCCTACGCCGTCCTCAGGCTGGCCCCGATCAGCGTCGCGGACCTGCTGGAGCTGCCCGACGAGGTCGCCTACAGGGCGGACCAGAGGGTAGAGTTCATCGTCGTCGAGGACGCCGCGCAGGCAATAGTTAGATACCTGGACGAAGGCCACAGGGACGCAGTCTACAACGTGGCGGGGGGCGCCAGCTGGCAGATGAGGGGAGAGGAGTACCTCACCCGGTTCTACGGGGCCCTCGGCGTCGAGGTCGAGCCCAACTACCCGCCGAGCTACACCGCGGTGGACTGGTACGACACGTCGAGGAGCCGCCACCTGGGCTACCAGAGAACAAGCTTTAACACGTTTGAGGAGAGACTAGTGGCGTTGGGAGAGGAGCTGGGGCTGAGATGAGTCAACCCATGAAGTCGGCGAAGGAGACGCTGGACGCCGTAACTGCGCATGGCGGGCTCCCCGAGGAGCAGGCGGAGAGGGTGAAGCGGGCCTCCAAGATCGTGGGCCAGAACCTCAACAAGATATGGCTCAGAACAAAGGTGGGGAAACCCATGGCGGAGTCCATGCAGGAGGCGGCCATGGACGCGCTGACCAAGCTGGAGGCCGGCGCGGGCCAGGAGGAGATGAGGACCGCCGTGGACGCCGTGGAGGCCAAGGCGAAGGAGATCGACGAGGAGAGCCGCCGCCGGAGCATGGTCGTCACCTGACTGTTGGGCTTTAAATAAGGATAAAACCAATTCATATCCAGTTTCTGGAGACCATGGACATGAAGAGCAAGGTCTACCATATGGACGACCGCTACCGCGGCCTCCCATCGAGCATACCCGCCAAGGCGCAGCAGCTTTTCGACCACGCCGAGCTGGGCGAGTGCTTCGACCCGGGCGACACAGTCGCCGTGAAGTGCCACATGGGTGAGTGGAACAACTCGGCGTACCTCCGCCCCATCCTCGTGAGGGTCATCGTGGACAAGGTGAAGGAGCACGGCGGCAAGCCCTTCGTCACCGACACCACCACGGCGCCCTACTACTTCTACGGCGGCCGCAGCACCGCCGACCTCCACCTCGAGACGGCGGCCCGGAACGGGTTCACGGCCCAAAGCGTGGGGTGCCCCATCATAATAAGCGACGGCATGTACGGCACCGACGACGTCAAGGTGGACATCCCCGACGGTCTCCTCCTCAAGGAGAGCTACATGGCCAAGGGCATCGCGGACGCAGACGCCATGATAGTGGTGAGCCACTTCAAGGGCCACGGAAGCGGCGTCTACGGCGGCAGCATCAAGAACGTCGCCATCGGGTGCAGCAGCAAGCGAGGCAAGATCGACGTCCACCTCTGTCTCCACCAGACCGTGGGCTGGAACACCTGGAGCTTCAACGGCGACAACTGCCTGGGCGAGGAGTGCCCGGACCACGTCCTATGCAGCAACATGTGCCCCGTCGGCGCCCTGAGGATAAAGAAGGACCACGCCGAGTGGGACGCCTCCGCCTGCATCGGCTGCTTCGGCCACCAGCGGCCCCTCTTCAGGTGCGACCTCTGGGGCCGCGAGAAGTACGATGACTGGCGGACATGGTTTCTCGTCGCCATGGGAGACGCCGCCACCGGCTACATCAGGCACATGGGCCCGGAGAACGTCGGCTACATAACCTACGCCATGGACATCGCCCCCGCCTGCGACTGCGTCCCAGGCTCGGACAGGCCAGTCATACCCAACCTCGGCGTCCTCGCGTCCAGGGACATGGTGGCCATCGACGTCGCGGCCCTGGACATGTCGGTGCAGGCTCCCGGCATCCACGGAAGCATGGCCGACGAGAAGGAGGTCATGAACCCGGGCGACGAGAAGTTCACGGGCATCGTCGGCATGAGCCAGTGGATCACCGCCAACACATGCAGCCGCCTGGGAAGCGGCTCCATGGAGTACGATCTCGTCGAGCCCCCCGTCTCGGAGGACGAGGCATCCTTCGCCCACCCGCTGTTCAGCCCCGAGACGCCGTCAGGCTATTACCTCGCCAAGGGGCTGAGGAAGTTCGGGTCGTGGACGCCCCCGGGGGGGTTCAAGTACAGGGACAGGCCCAAGGTAAGCATAGAGGAGCTCAGCAAACGGTAGCGCCTCCTTTTTTTACACTCGATCTGGGTAGTCGGAGATTATGCCGTCGACGCCCATCGCCTTAGCCCTGGCTATGTCGCCGGGCTCGTTCACCGTCCACGGATAAATCTTCAAGCCGAGGCCGTGGGCCATGGACACGGACTCCAGGCTCATCCTCTTGTGGTAGGGGTTGACCGAGTAGGCTTCAACCCTCTGCGCGAACTCGAGGACCTTTCCAGGTGCATCGCCCACGAGGACACCGAGCCTCACGTCGTCTGAGAGAGCCCTCATCCACTCTAGCATCCCCAGGTGGAACGAGGAGACGAGAAGCCTGTCAAGGCTCAGGCGGGGCCCACTCAACTCGTCGGCTAATACCCTGTAGACGCCGTCCACGCAGCCGAGGCCCTTGAGCTCCACGTTCACACCGACGCGGCCAACGAGGGCCTCGAAGACCTCCCTGAGCGTCGGCACCCTCTCACCGTCCCCGGCGTCAAGCGCCTTCAGCTCGTCGAGGGACGTGTCTCGCACCTTCCCCGTGCCGTCTGTGGTCCGGTCCACGGTGTCGTCGTGGATTACCACGGCCTCCCCCGAGGCGCAGAGGTGCACGTCGAGCTCCACCATGTCGGCGCCCAGCTCCACGGCCTTGAGGAACGACTTCAGGGTGTTCTCCGGGGCGTGGCCCGCCGCCCCCCTGTGGCCTATCACGTAGACCATGGGACAGTCTGCCCTTCAGCGGTATTAAACGCTTAGATATCTGCAGGTTAGAGGAGATGTATGACCTGTTACGGGTCAGATCAGAAAAAATTTTTATCGGTTAAACTACCAGGTGATGTTCTTAGAATCTTTGGCGGGTCTGGAGGGATTCGAACCCTCGGCCAATGGCTTAAGAGGCCACCGCTCTGACCTTGCTGAGCTACAGACCCTCAGCCTACGAACAATGCACGAGCCAAATTAAAAATCTTTCACAAAGGCAGAGCATATATAGGAACGCATCCATTTTTGAGTGATAAAAATGGTGAAGATAGAAGGACACGACTTCCCGGACGACCTCTACTACCACAGGGACCACATGTGGGTCCGGCTGGAGGCCGGAAAGGCCCGCGTAGGCTACAACCAGTGGGCCTCAGAGGCCTCCGGCAAGCTCGTCAGCATCAAGACCCGCCCGGCGGGCAAGACGGTGAAGGCAGGCAAGACCCTGGGCAGCATCGAGAGCGGCAAATGGGTGGGAAGCCTGAAGATGCCCCTCACCGGCACAATCGTCGAGATCAACCCGGGTCTATCCGACAAGCCGAGCCTCATCAACGAGGCCCCGTACGGCGAAGGCTGGGTAGCCCTGCTCGAGCCCGAGAACCTCGACGCCGACCTCAAGGAGCTCATCCCAGGCAGCGACAAAGCCGCCCTCGAGGCCTGGCTCAAGGAAGAGATAGAGAAAGCCGGAGTATAGCCGCTTGGAGAAGTGGCGGCTACTAGACCTGGGGAAAGCCGAGCCATACACCGCGCAGACGTTCTACGAGGCCGTCGCCGAGGCTGTGCACAGGGGCATTTGCCCCAACACCCTCATACTGGTGCAGCCGGCCTCGCCCTACGCGTGCATCGGCTACCACCAGGACCTAGAGAAGGAGATCGACCTAGAGTTCACCGAGGCTGAGGGCCTGCCCGTGATCCGCCGCAGCCAAGGAGGCGGAGCCACGTACCTCGACAGCAACCAGGTCTTCTATCAGCTCATAAGCAGAGACAGCGAGGCTGTGCCCCGCAGCGTGGACCGTCTCTTCGAGAAGGCTCTCAGCGTCACCGTGGAGGGTTACAGGCGGCTTGGGGTGCCAGCCGAGTATAAGCCACTCAACGACGTTGTGGTCGGAGGCCGAAAGATAAGCGGCAACGGCGCCGGGATGCACGAGTCTGCCAGCATCCTCGTCGGCAACTTCATCATGGACCTGAACTACCCGCTCATGGCGAGGGTGCTCCGGGTGCCCGACGAGAAGTTCAGGGACAAGATGGCCAAGAGCATGGAGCAGTGGGTGACCACCCTCAAGAGAGAGCTGGGCGAGAGCCCGCCGCCGGA
>DATKWN010000063.1:0-5396 GCA_035529515.1 Candidatus Krumholzibacteriaceae bacterium
ACGAAGAAGGAAGCAATGTCGGGGTCGAGCCTGTCCGCGTACTGGCGCAGAGCCTCGATGGACTCGTGGCTGTCTCTCCTCTCACCGATGATGAAGGTTCCCTGGCTGAACATCTCGTTCGACCGCAGCAGCTCCACGGCCTTCATGCTCCTTTCCTCGTCTATGCCTCTCCTCCTGAAAGAGCTGAGAGTCTCCTGGCTTGGGCTGTCGAAGCCCACGAGGGCCCAGACGGCCCCTGCTTCCCGCATCAGCCCCAGGGTCTCGGGGCTGTCCACCACGTCGTCGACCCTGACCTGGCAGAACCACTCGATCTCGTCCCCGAGGCCCCGCTCTATGAGGCCCCTGCATATCTCCCGGGTCCTCGCGCCCATGCCGAAGTTGTCGTCGGAGAACCAGAAGAACCGGCTGCCGTACAAGCGGTGCAGGTGCTCGAACTCGTCGACGACCCTCATAGGGGACTTGTGGCGGTGGCACCTGGACCAGAACCTCCACTGGCTGCAGTAGCGGCAGTCGTGTCGGCAGCCCCTGGAGCCCTCGACTATGGCGAAGGGTTTCTCCTGGTCGGCCATGAGGGAGAAGTAGTATCCAGACATGTGCTCCGCCACCTTGTGGTAGGCCGGGTACGGAAGCGTGTCCAGGTCGCCGATGAGGGGCCTGTCCGGCTGACGGTGGATCTCTTCGCCGTTTCTCAGGGAGACGCCAGGGACCTCGCCTGCCCTCCCTTCGTTGACGGCTCGGAGCAGCTCGGTGAACGTCGCCTCCCCCTCTCCCCGTACGACGTAGTCTATGAAGGGGTAGGCCCTGAGGGTCTCGTCGGCGAGGGCCGTGAAGTGCTGGCCGCCGAGCACCGTGACGGCCTCAGGGTTCAGGCTTTTAGCGGCCTCCGCCGTCCTGATGGCGTAGAAGGCGTTGGCCGTGGCCATCCCCGAGGGGGCGACAACGTCTGGCTCAGCCTCCTCCATCCTTGCCTCCAGGCCGGCCCAGTCGAGTCCCTCGCTCTGGGAGTCCACTACCTCCACCTCGGCCCACGGTAGACGCTCCTCGACGTAGGCGGCGAGGCACAGCAGGCCGAAGGGCGGCGGGATGTACTGCCCCATGATGAACCAGAAGTCCTTGGGCGGCTCGACGAGAAGTACCTTCATGGCGGCTCACGTTCGCAGAGATGGGTTCAAGTTGATGGGTAAACTACAATTCCGGACCTTAAAAACAGTGGATACCGTGTGGAGCTTGGAGAGGCCGTTCCACTGAGCAGCCCCGTCTTGTGGCTGCATCATGATAGTTGATGAAGGGGACGCAGACGCATATGAAACCAAGGAGAGAACATAGGAAACCTTCATTACGACATGAACCGAAGTCGATACCATGCCGGAAAACGAGACCATGCCGGGCTGGGTCTACAAGGGCAGGAGGCCCACGACAGACAGGGAGTACTTCGAGAACATGACCCGCTGCGTCTTCCAGGGTGGGCTCAGCTGGATGATGATCGCCAACAAGTGGCCCAACTTCAGGGAGGCGTTCGCCGAGTTCGACATCGAAAAGGTGGCCGCGTATGGGCTGGACGACGTGGCTAGGCTGCGCGGGGACGAGGGCATCATCAGGAACAGGCAGAAGATAGAGGCGACGATACGCAACGCCGAGGAGTTCAAGCGGATAGCGGCGGAGCACGGCAGCTTCCAGAAGTGGCTGGACAGCCTGGACAAGGGCAGCAACTACGACTACGTGGTGAAGAGGCTGAAGAGCAGGTTCAAACGGGTGGGCCCCAGCACCGCCCACATTTTCCTGTGGAGCGTCGGCGAGCCCATAGAGTACGACGAGAGCGTCCACAGCAGGCGGTCCACGAAGATCGTCTGACCCCCATCTTTATTTAACAACGTCCTGGTGCATTACTACAGCCCCTTCTACCTGATCAGAGACAGCTATCAAGCCTATAGTGTATATCTAGCTAGAGCGCATCCGCAAATCCCATTTATACGTTGGCTGTAAGGGATCATCTGCCCGGAGGCGGTACTATCTTTTAGAAGGGAAAGGAGAAAAACCGCCTCCGTGCTCCTCCGGGAACATCTAGGGTTTCTTATGGGATAGGGTCCTCTGCCCCAATTATTCTTAAGCATAACGTACCCTAACGCGTAGAAAAGATAAATAAAAGTGAGTTACTGCGGCTTGGTGAAGATGCGCCTGGCTTCGCCCATGAACTTCCTGATGGGAAGCTCCTGCGGGCACTGCTCCTCGCAGACGCCGCAGGCGACGCACTGGTCGGCGTGGGCCTCTGGCCCTATCTTCTCCCAGTACCTCTCCTTGACCTCGTCGCTCTGGCCGCTCATGTAGTACTCGTTGTACATGCCCAGTATCTCCGGGATCTCCACGCCCTGGGGGCAGGGCATGCAGTACCTGCACGCTGTGCATCCCACGAAGCCCAGCCTGTTGTAGGCGTTCTTCGCCTCGTCTATTAGCTTCAGCTCATCGGCTGTGAGGGACCCGACTCCGCTGCGGCCGGCGTACACCACGTTCTCCTCGACGTGCCTCATCTCGCTCATGCCGCTGAGGACGACGCTCACCTCGGGGAGGTTCCACACCCACTGGAGGGCCCACTCCGCAGGCGTCCTCTTGGTCTCAGCCCTGTCCCACACCGCCTGAACGTCCCTAGGCGGCGTGACGGCGAGCTTCCCGCCCTTGATGGGCTCCATGACGACGACTGCGAGCTCCTTACCGGCGGCGTACCGCAGCCCCTCGAGGCCCGCCTGGTACTCGGTGTCCATGTAGTTGAGCTGGATCTGGCAGAACGTCCACTCGTAGCTGTCCACGATCTCCTTGAAGAGGGACACGTCGTCGTGGAAGCTGAAACCTAGGTGACCTATCTTGCCTTCCCGGATCTTCTCCTCGGCCCAGCTGAACACGTCAAGATCCCTCACGGTGGGCCACCTGGCTTGCCTTAGCCCGTGGAGGAGGTAGAAGTCGATCTTATCCGTCTGAAGCTTCCCGAGCTGCTCGTCGAGGTACTTGTCGAAGTCGCCCCGCTCGTTTATGAGCCACGTGGGCATCTTGGTGGCGAGCCTGACCCTCTCACGGTAGCCGTTCTTGAGGGCCTTGCCGACCAGCCTCTCGCTCTCGCCCTGGTGGTAGGGGTACGCCGTGTCCACGTAGTTGACGCCGTGGTCGATGGCGTACCTGATCATCTTGACGGCGTGGGGCTCATCGATGTTGCTCGTGTCGCCCCCGACGACGGGAAGCCTCATGGCGCCGAAACCTAGGGCGGAGGGCTCCCAGCCGAGTTTACCGAATTTACGATACTTCAATGCGTTCACCTAGAAGATGTGGATTCAAGAGAATCGACCACTTATAGGAGTTACGAGAACCGGCGGCACATCGTGAGGTTTTCCTTTATACCACGTTGAAGGACTGGTTAAACATGGCTAAACGGTATGCTGCGTTCACCCTACTCACGCTCATCATCGCGCTGTCACACGCCCCTGCTCAAACCCACGCCGACGCTCTAGACAGCCCCCTCGTCGAGGGAGACCTGGTCCTGACGGGCTCCATGAACAGAACCATAGCGAACACGTTCCTAACCTTGGAGGGAAGCCTCGTCCTGGAGGACGACGCGTCCCTCACGCTGGTGAACTCCACACTGGTCCTCGCCGAGGTGCCCGACACCAGTCAAACCTACGTGCTCCGCGGGAGAAGCAGCCTCACCGCCGTCGACTCCAACATCACCTGGAGCACACAGGGCGGGATACGGCTCACAGAAAACTCCACCGCCCGCCTCGAAGGCACATACATCTTCCACGAGTACCTGAGACTCAACAGGACCCTCTACACCCACGGGCTCGGGCTCAGCGAGGGCTCCAAGCTCACCGCGGTGAACTCCAGGATAGGCTACCTGAGGCTCACCGACAACGCCTCCGCCACAGTCACCGACTCCACCATCGGCGACTTCTCCACCATGTCCACCGAAGCCACGAACGTGACAGGCTCCACAATACTCAAGACCACACTCCTGTACACCGGGAACAGCCTCCACGTCAACGGCAGCCTCACGGGGCTCCACACGGAGTTCAAGCCGGACCAACTGTTGACCGAGGGAGCCGCCCCACACCCGTTCACGCTGACTCAGACCAGCGTAGAGGCGCCGCCGAGCCTAGACCTCACAGACTGCATCCTAAAGGCCGAGAACACGACGCTAAACATCGTCATGACGTGGGGCCAGTCCCACGTCTCGGTCACCGGCTCCCAGGTCTCAGTCCTCTACCTGATCCAGGGCGCGTGGGCCTACGTCAACGACACCAGGATAGACTCCTTGACCCTGAGGGAGGGCGACTTCAACGTCCAGCTGAGAGACGCCGACGCCGGCACCATCCACTCCTTCATGACCACGGGCCTCAACCTCAAGACCCATGACAGCCACATCGGCACCCTCAACCTGGAGTTCGCGTACCCGGGCAGCGCCAGCAACATAGAGCTGGTAAACACCAAGGTGGACCGCCTCCCTCTGAACCCTTGGGGCCCGAGCCCCTACCAGTTCCAGGGCTCCACGGTCCAGGAAAGCGTCACCCTCAACGCCGACCTCTTCGGGGCTCCCCCTACGGTCCTCACAGGGGGCCTCAGCTTCGGCGAGAACTGCACCCTCGCCCAGGGGACCGAGCAGGGGGTCACAGAGGTCACACGGGTCTACAAGGTATCGGTCACGAGGGGCGCCTCACCCGCGGAGAGCCAGCCATGGGAGCTTACGAGGGGCGGACGCGTCATCCGGGAGGGGGAGACGGACGCCGCCGGGGAGGCGGTGCTCACCCTCAGGTACCGGAGGCTCTACGAGGTCATCGAGGACCCCCAGCCCGGCGGACCCTACCTGAGTGACATCAACAACCTCACATCCACAGTCATCATCCGGGTAGGGGACGCGGCGTATGAGCTGGGCCTCCTCACCGAGACCCCCGTCCGGGTCGAGCTGGAGCCCCAGCAGCCCAGCGGCGCGCGGCAGATAGCGTTGGCGGCGGTCGCCGTTGCGGCGGCAGCCGTGGCCGCGTTCATGTACAGGCGGGGCAGGTAGGCCGCCAGCTGAAGGGGGCGCCGCGACATGGGCGGGCGCGTCGGTGACCCCGTCCCTCGAGGTAACCGCTATATTCGCGGCGCGGGAATATGGTGTGATCACGTTGGAATCGGAACGCTACGAGAGAGTCATGGTCGTCATGCGACGCGAGGTGCCCGACAGGGTGCCCTGGAGCATCTGGGGCCACTTCCCCGCCGTGAACTGGCTGGACCACTACAGCTGGGAGCTGGCCACCCGCAGCGGCGAGGAGTCCGCCAAGGCCCACATGGCGCTGCTACGCGAGCTCGACTACAAGATGGACATGCTCAAGGTGACGCCCTACTACAGGTTCATGGCCATGAAGTGGGGCAGC
>DATKWN010000064.1:0-10566 GCA_035529515.1 Candidatus Krumholzibacteriaceae bacterium
GCCTGGTCGCAGAGTATCTCGTCGTCCCTCTCCTCGCCGTCCACCACCACTATCCTCCTCCCCCCGTCCGTGGGCGGTGAGACCTCCTCGAACCCGGTCACCCTGGGCACCTGGCCGGTGATCCAGAGCCCCGGCACGACCTCCATGGCCTCGTCGGAGACTACGAGCTCCCCGCCGACCGCCTCGACGTCCTCCACGCCCTGCCCCTCGGGGACGCCTCCCCTCGTCCTCTTGCCGTGCCTGTCCTCGTAGTAGCGGGGCAGGAAGCAGTGGGGGTGAGCGTAGACGGGGCACCCCCCGGCTGCCTCCACCACCTCCACCGTGGCGACGGTGTGGTCGCCGTGGCCGTGGCTCAGGACGACGGCGTCCACGTCGCCGAGGTCCACCTCAAGCTCCTTTATGTTGTGGAGCAGGGGCTCCCTGTCGTTGCCCGTGTCGAAGACCACCTTCCTCTCGTCGCCTCTCCCGTCCACGATCTCCAGGAGGTACGAGAGGCCCCACTGGCCGTGGAGGCCCGCCCGTAGCACCAGGTTGTCGGCGAGGGTCGTCATCTTCAGAGACCTTACTCCCATCGAATCACCTGATGATACTCTTTTCACGGGGTTGAAAACACTTGTTTATACGTCGTCTGCTGGTTCATAGTATTCATTAAGGACTGCAAGCATTGGTTTTACTGAGCATTTATATCTTAGACTGCCTAAAAAAGTGTAAACGTCGGGTAGGTGACGGGATGTGAGGTGGCTGGCTTAGATGTCGAGTTCTAGACGCAAGATGCTGGCCGCCCAGGAGGACATCGCCAACAAGATCGTTGAGCTGGCTAACCGCAAGGACATGACGGTATACCAGACGGTGAACGACATCCTGGAGCAGGCTCTGAGGGTGGAGGGCATAGGGCTGAGCCTGAAGCAGGTGGTGGACGAGAGGTGGATGCTGGAGCGGGCCCAGGAGATAGGGTTCACCTTCACCATAGAGCAGCTCCTTTACCAGATCGTGGACGCCGCCTACGAGGAGGACCCGGAGAGGTTCACCGGGATATTCAAGGAGATGGGTCACTGGTACGGCAAGTACTTCCAGGCCAAGCACGACGAGCCCATCGGCGCCCTCAGGGACGCGCTGGAGCTGTTCACCCTGGGGAACACCGAGTACAACCTTGAGCAGACGCCGCGGAAACTAGCGCTCTCATTCATCGGGGAGAGGCTGTCCCCCGGCTACACGGAGCTGTTCAGCGTCCTCATGGAGGAGATCCTGCTGGTCCTGGGGTACAAGATGAACGGCAAGGAGATCCGTAAGGGTATACTGAAGATGGAGTTCAGGAGGTGACCCGGTGGTCGAGGAGCTCCTTGACGATAAAAAGTTCATTGTCGTCCCGGCGGCGATTGCGAACCGTCTCAGGATCGTATCGGGTAGGCTGGGGAGTAGCGCCGTCAGTTACGCTGAGGAGGTTTTCACGCAGGCCTTCAGGATCGATGGGATGGGCTCCAGCCTGGAGGAGGCCGTGGACATGTACCGCCTCGTCACCGTCCAGAGGGGCGCCGGCAGCATCTTTGTCAACCGCGCCCGCTTCAAGGAGCTGGTCGAGAGGCTCTACCTTGAGGACGCGGAGGAGCTGTCCAGCATATGGTACGAGTCCGGTAAATGGTACGGGGCGTATCTGCTCACGAAGCTTAACGGGGAGAGCATCTTCGGTTTTCTGGAGAAGGATCTGCTGGTCACGTGGAACCTGGATGAGGCCGAGATCAGGCAGGAGGATGTCATCGTCTCCATACGCTGCACGTCGTTCGGCTTGTCGAGGGAGCTCACGGAGCTTCTGGTTCACTATCTCGTCGGCCTCATGGAGGAGCTCGTGTACAGCGAGAACGACAGGGAAGTCCTCCGCGGCCTCGTCATGATGAAGTTTCTGAAGAAGATGGAACAAATAACATTTTTATGATAAAATTTGTTTTCGTAGTGGTGTATTTTAACCCTTTTTTTCGAATATGCTTGCTTTATTCGTCGTCACTTTCCTAAAATTAGCTTCAAAGTTCAATAATCGAATACATATTTAGTGTTTAATCACTAGTATATGCACTAGTGATCTTTATTTTTATCTCATTTCTGTATACATCGTCCGCCTCCTTGTAGACATACCTTAATATATGAAACCTCTGTTGTGAAGCCTGATCGAAGGACAGGGATGGGTCAGCGTTATTGATCGCCCTGTCCAGCGATGAAAAAGGTGAAAAAGGAAAATGAATAGTAAAAAGCTAATAACGCTACTAGTATTAACAACACTGTTTCTATCGATCATCCCCGTAGTACACGCGGATGTCACAATAGACACCGCTACCCCCGCATCAGGGGCTAAAGGAGATACCATCGTCGTAGAAGGTGCCGGCGTACCTGCAGGGTACGTTGTTGAACTTTACTGGGACGACGTGACCATAAGCTGGAACGGCGTAAAAGGAAAGCTAAACAGTACCACTGCTGACTCTGGTGGAGATTGGGAGATCTGGTTTGACGTCCCAGAGGCCACTATAGGTACACACTGGCTATGGATAAAAGCACCCGCATCTGGAAATACAGATTCCATGTCCTTTGCTGTTCTATCAAAGGTGTCTCTGAGTGCCAATTCAGGACTAGCTGCCGAGAAAGTCACTGTAGACTTCTATGGATACGCGAATAACAAGGAAATGGCAACCCTGTTCGTTGCCTCCGGTGTCATGGGGACATGGATCGTTACGTCTGTAGGACCAGTTTCACTGGGTTCAATATCCGCCGGTGAAACGGAGTATGATGGAACAATCACGAATATACCAATCGCTAGCAGCACCGTCACGATCTACATCAACGCCGTTGCAGCTTTCACGGACGACGGTGGTGGAAACCTGGTTCAACAGGCAGGATTCACAGGAGATGGCAAGATTAACTACGTCACAGGTGATTGGGAGTTCGAAGTCACCGCAGGGGCTGTCCCCGCTGATCCCATTACAGTAATCTACGACTACTTCAGCGAGGGTGTAGACGACACCTACATCCTGAGCACCTCAGGCATAACCAGTACCATAGGTACCCTGACCGGCAAGAGGGTGACGATTCCCTCTGCAAGTGAAGGAGCCTATTACATCGTAGGGTACGACGGTAAGGCTAACTATGCTGTCAAGTCGTTCTCTATCGGATCGGTGATCGAAGTAGACAAAGATGAGGTAAAGTCAGGCGAACTATTGACTGTAGAAGGAAGAGGATTCACTACCGGTGGCCTTGCCGATATCGCCGAGTGTGCACTGTATAGAACTGGTGTAGGCAAAATTGCTGACGCTATTATCCTTGACGATGAAATTGATATAAGAACTGATGGTTCTTTCGATATCCAAGTCGTCATGCCTGACGGTCCAAAGAAAGACGATGACTACTACCTATACATAGAGGACACTTCCGCGAAAAACGCGCAGGCCGACCTAGAAATCACAGCCCTTTCCTCTATCGAGGTTAGTCCAGAATATGGTCCACAAGGAAGTAGAACCAGCATTTCGGGCGAGAACTTCCCAAGAATAAGAGGTGAAACCATATTAGTGGAGCTACACGATACCCTAGGCTGGGTTGCTGACATCGACGATTACGAGACCAACTCAGATGGTACCTTCGAGGGAGAGTTCCGCATCCCAACACAGCCAGACGGAGAATATTCTATCGTTGCTTACGCTGAGTACGACGATGCACCTCTGGTACTCTATAACATAGAGGCCGACGCCGACTTTAGGATAGGTACAATACTTGTACTTCTATCCGACGACGACGGGCCATCGGGTATGAAGGTAATACTAACAGGAAGCGGATTCACGGATAACGGAGAATGGAACGCTAGCTTCGGAGACATCGAACTCTTCGACACACGAGGCGTAACAGCTAACGGATTACTGGACGACGGGGGCTTCACCCCTGCGTTCTATGTACCACAAGTATCGTCTGGAGAATACGACATAATAGTATGGGACGAATCAGCTGAAATTCAAATTATTGTACTTTTTGAGGTAACAGCTACAACGACGCTAGAGTTTAGTACCTATGTGATGCCAACAGGGTTCAACGTATCAATATACGGTGAAAGCTGGATACAAGATCCAACATCGACCTTCAGTTTCACGCTCTTCAACGATACAGACGATTGGGATGTAGAGGGAGATATACTACAACATGGTGGTACAATAGCGGCTACGACATTCGTAAGACCTGACGAAGATGGCGTGATAGAGGCATGGTGGGAGGCCTATATGCCAGGTGGCGACGACCTTGATAAGGGGGTCTACTACATGAACGTAACTGACGACACAGAAGACTTCTTCATGCAGCTGACCTTTACTGTAGGTGATGAGCATGTAGTTGCTCAACCCAGAAAGGCTACCTTCCGTATCGGTGACACCGTTTCACTCGTTCTACAGCACAGCTTTGGAAACAGAGCTCCAGTCGAGGGCGGTGATGTTCGGGTATACGACCCAGACGGTACTCTCTACTGGGACGGTGACCCACTCATTACATGGACAAAGGTAGGAATGTACTACCTCGCTCCAATATCCTCACAGACCGCCGGCAACAACCCAATGATGCTACTTGACGATGCACCACTAGGTGCTTGGACTTACAAGTGGCGGGAGGACGATGGAGATGTCATCAAGGAAGGAATATTTAACGTCGAGGCAGCAGCCGCTGATGTTCTCAACGAGCAGATCGAGGACCTCAACAGCGCCATCGATGACCTGACGAGCGACATCTCGGCCGTCACAGACGCGGTCGCAGGAGTACAGAGCAACGTAAACAGCGCAGTACAGGCAGCGAACGCGGCCGTCGAGGCAGCCAACGCAGCAGTCCAGGCAGTCAACGCGGTAGCCGCGACAGCCGGAGACGCAGCGACGGCAGCCCAGAACGCAGCTGACGCAGCAACCGACGCCAAGAACGCGGCAAACGGACTGACAACACTCGTCTACGGCGCCATCGGCGCAAGCCTAGTAGCAGCATTAGCAGCCATCGTATCCCTCATGCAGATAAGCAGAAGGATCGCAGGCTAAACAGCCAAAATAAACCCCTTTCTTTATTTTATTTTAATCTTCAAAAACCAGAGGATACTTTATGTCAACTTGGTTAAAGTAGATATGTTGAAGCTGTAAACATGGACTCGCCTCACCAGGCAGTAAATCAGGTAAGTATACAAACACGTTTAACATTATTCCCACGAGCTGTCGTTTTCCCTCAAATGAAATATCAGCTAAACCCAAACAGCCCTAACCGAGATCGTCAACCATCTTCAACATAAATCCGTTAAACGACTCCACGAACCCGTAGAAATCGGCCTCATCAATCTCCTCAAGCAGTAACTCGCGTTCCTCTCCCCACGTGAAGGGCTCTACACCCAGGAGGGCTCTCCGGGCATCCAGGTTGCGACGATACTTCTTATACAGCTCTAGAGTGAACCGCATCTTCTCCAACGCCTGGTCGATCACATCTTCAGGCCTGTGACCAAACCTTTTCCAGATAACATATACGTCCACATAGTCCCGCGCCTTGACCCCTCTTCGCGTGAGAACAGAACGTATCTTCTCGGCTAGTATCTCACGGACCTCATACGCCTTGAAGGGGATCAACCTAAGATAATCGGACTGCTCAGGGAAGAGCAGCCCCATCTCCCGTCTCGTATCTGCATCCTTGCCCGTCAACAGGCTCCTCAACATAATCGTCTCGGATGGGTACAGCAGCCTCTCCACAAAGTTGACCTGAGCCTTGATAAAGCTCCTCCGCCCGAGGGTCTCGGAGTCGTACCACAGCTTGAAGGTGCACATCCTGTCGCTCCCGCCCCGCTCAACATAGTTTCTGTCCCGCTTATCACACCTGAAGTCGAATCCGCGCTGGGCCGACACCTCCTCGAACAACTCTCCCATGTCATCTATGAGGGTGGAAAGGTACCGGCGTACCTCCTTCCCAGATTTGCCCTCAAACACCGACTGGTCGCGCCACGTAAAGTCGACGTCCTCGGAGAAACGATAATAGCCGATATATCCCTTGATCAGGCACGTCCCGCCCTTGAATAGGAAGTTGTCTGAGAAGAAGGTGTCGGATGAAAGGTCGGTCAATATCTGGTGTAGCAGGAGGTCTTTCTCGATGAGGTCTGCCCTCTTGACGCCTGTCCTCTTCGAGGCCTCATTGACGAAGGACAGTCTCAACCTGTCGCCTCCACTATGCCGCGCACCGTTTTAGGGTAGTGGTCGAGATATGTGTGTAAGCGTTCTAATGACGCCACGCTCATCCATTCTTCGATGTCCAGCAATATCTTCTCCCTCGGCACCCCGTTGTACCGCCAGATGTAGACAAAGTCTAGCACGGTCTTCTCCGGGTCCGAGTACCGTACGCCATCAGTCTTTATGCCGAACCCGAAGAGCCTCGGCGCAAGCTTCATGAACCTGAACCTGTAGCCGGCTATGTTGATGGGTTTCGCCCTGAACATGGTGTCGCTAATGACATAGTCGACGGAGAAGTGCTCATGGGTCATATTGTTCAACTTCAGGGCGCTGTATAAGCCGTAGTACCAGTTCTCCACGCCTTTCAGCTCCAGCCCCTTGGCCACGAGTTCAAGATGGGTGTAACGGGACTTTCCCAGCTCCTCCTCTTCAAGCGATTTCAGATAGAATATGCCTCGAAATACGCGGATCAAGTGGCCTTGGGTGGTGAGGTACCTGACCGTAGCTGTGTAGTCGACATCCATAGCCTCACAATAGCGTTTAAGCTCGTCATTCTTCACGAACTCTTTCCCGTCGAGGCGGAGCTTTTTCAGCAGCAGAGGCACACTCATTCATATCACAATGTACCATATTTTAGCACATTATGATATATATCGTTTTATACGGCTGGGTTAACCCATTGCACCACACATACAATCTAGCATGGATAACGTTGTTGAAAGAGGGTATAAAACTGAAGTCAGACGAGGCGCCTGTAATCCATTACCCTACCAGCCTTCACGTCCTCCTCGGCCTCACGGAGAGACGCCGCAGCCCTCTCAGCCTCAAGAATCTCCAGAGTCTCCATGATGCCTTCAAGTAGTTCCTCGACCCGGAGCAGAAGCGCTCTGTCTTCATCTGTGAGGAGGCCCCTCTCAGCCATATCTGCACCAATCCTAGAAAAGAAGGCTACATATTTTAACATAAACTTGAGAACACTTCACAGGCGGGGATAAAGAGGTGTTTAGAACGCCGCCAACGGCCTGACCCTATTCGTCTACGGCGCCATCGGCGCGAGCCTAGATGCGGCACTAGCAGCAATCGTATCCCTCATGCAGATAAGCAGAAGGATCGCAGGCTAAACAGCCAAAAAAACCCCTTTTATTTTTATTCTCTTCCACAAACAGAGCTTACTGTGCTTAGCTTCTCGGCTCGAATGGGACCCCCACCAGGAGATCCACCAGCGAGTAGAGCCGAGCCCTGTCGAAGCCCTCGGCGCCGAAGTCCTCCAGTTCGAGGCACTCGGACCCCACGAGAGCCATCAACGCCTCCACCTGCTGACCCAGACGCCTCTCCTCGGAGTCATCCACGGCACCCGTGAGCCCGGACAGCTCCCTGTTACGCAATAGGAACAACGTCGATACGAAGAGGTGGTGGTACCCGACGTTGAACCACTCTACAGGGTTGGACGAAGCCTCCGTGACCCCCTGCAGCGCCACCTCTAGCAGCCCAGCCGCCTCGCCTTTCATCTCCTCGACGTGCCTCCTCCCGAGCTCCGATTCAAGCCCGTCGAAGCTGAACCTGTAGTGGCTGGAGCCGAGGGCCTCCATCTCCAGCTGAACCGTCCTCATCCTCCCCAGCGCATCGTACAGGTAGGGCCAGTCTATCTCTCCCCCCGTGTGAGCCGCGAAGTCGAAGAGGCTGTCAACCAGTTCAAGGTCCTGGTAGAGCATGTTAAGCTGGAGCTCCCGCGTCTCCACGTACTCGCTCATCTGCCTCCGCAGCTGCTCCTCCCGCCTGGCTATGTCCTCGCTGATCCGGCCGTAGATCTCCCTGATCTGGTCCTCCTGGGCAGCATAGAAGCTGAGTTCGTCGCCGCCGTCCTCGGCCGTGTACATCAGCCGCAGCCTCTGGGAGCCCGTGAAAGGCTTCTCGCCTTCAAGGAGCTCAACGCTGTTAACATCGCCCAGCGGGATGTCCTTGTACGGTACCATCTTCTTGCCGATGAAACCCCTCAGGACGGACACCGATACCCTGTCTTCGCTCAGCTCGAGCCTGGCCGTCTGCCCCTTCGAGAGCCTGCCCCTTGCCTCAGGCATCGGGGTTCCTCCTGAGCGAGTCCGTGGTCTCCTCAAGAGTCAGGGGCGAGTACGTCGTCCTGTGGTACATCTTCAGGTACTCTATGCCGTACTTCTCGGCCACGCCCAGGTCCCCCAGCTTCACCTCGCCCTGTTCGTCGAGGATGCGGGTGATCTTCTTCTGGAACACGGGGTAGTTGAGCAGCATCTCCTTGCGTTCGTTGTAGTACTCTATGGTGTCCACGGCCTCGTCGATGTAGCTCAGCACCCTGTAGAGGTGGGTGATTATCTCGTCGATGCCGTACCTCTCGTAGTTGTTTATGACCTCCAGGCTCTGGTTCATGCGCTCCGTGAGGGTCATGTTCCTGTTCCACTCGTAGTCCTCCCTGGGCAGCAGGAGGTTGATGTTGAACTCCAGGTCCTGCAGGTGGTAGTAGAGGAGCCCTATGATGCGGCCGACGACGTTCACCGTCGACAGGATGGTGTCCCTGATGAGGATGACCTTGAGGACCTTGAGGTTCTCATCCTCCTCGGCGAAGCTGCGCTTGGTCATCTGCTCCGAGAGGTTCTGTATGAGCTCGTACTTGTCGCCCAGCAGAGGCATGAGGCTGCTCTTCCTTTTGCTGAGCTGGATTATGGTCTCGATGCTGTCGTTGATGGGCCTAGTCGCGTTGAGTATGTCCGCCGCGTACTGCCTCTCCCAGTTCTTCAGCGACACCAGGATCGCCTTGATGATGACCCACGGCTCGTCCTCATCGATCTTCTGCCGCGAGATCTGCAGCGTCGCGCTGTCCCTTGGCAGGTTGGGCTCGAAGAGGCTGCTGATGATCTCGTATATCTTGTCGCTGGTGTCTATGAGCTTCTCCACGAGGATCCTCCCCGACGCGATGATGTGGTTGATGTGCTCCACCTTCTCCATGAGAGGAGCGTCCATATCCAGCTCAGGCACCTCGGGGGCGTCGACGTCCAGCCCCAGCTCCCTTATCTCGCCCACAGACTCCAGGTACTCGAACTTGATCTTGATGTAAAAGTCCCGCAGCGCGACGTCCAGCTGGGTCTCGAAGGACTCCACGTCAACCTTTAACTCGTTGTAGATCCGCCTCAGATCGACGTCCAGCTCCGACAGGTCCTGGATCGACTCCCCGGCGTTCTGCTCTATCTCCTCCACCTCGTCCTCGACTATGAGCATCCGTGTCTTCAGGTCCATCAGGTTCTCGGGGACGGAGGTCCCTAGGCCATCGATGATGACGTTATACTCCTCGATTCTCTCAAGCAGCTTACCGGACTCCTCGATCAGGGCATGCGACCTGGATGACCGCACCTCCTTCAGGTCTAGGATGTACTTGGAGAACGCCACAGGCGCCGAGAAAAGTATGGTGAACGTGGTGGAGCCGACGAGGATCGACTGGTCCACGGTTGCCTGGAACGCGAGCGGCGCCTGAAGATTGTCGATCGCTAGGAAGAAGACGATGTTGGTGATTGCGGCGGCCACGATGGGCAGGATGTAGACGAGAACGTCCACGTACTTGCCCGGGATCGCCGCCTTCTTCACCGGGTCGGGCATCCTCATGTTCATGATGGTTATCACCGAGATGAGGCCGCTCATGATAATGAAGAAGAATATCATCCCAGGGATCGAGTTTATGAAGTTCGCGAACGCAGTGGCCTCTCCGTTTATCACCATGTCCGGCGGCATTATGCCCGTGATGGTGTTGAACACACGCTTCAGCGTGTCGAGGCTGATCGTGGTCAGCTGGCTCTGGATGTCGTGGTAGATCAGGTCGAGGGGCGTGTAGAGCGGCGGCAGCATACCTTCCTCGAAGGTCTTCAGGTACTGCATTATCTGGAGAGGCAGCGAGATCGAGGCGTAGTAGACGAAGGTGTAGGCTATCCCCCTGCCTTTGTAGATCGTCGCGAAGACGAGTATGAGCGGGATGGCGAGGTAGAAGGTGGACCTGAAGAAGAGAAGCGAGACCGCTATTATCCCCATGTCCATGGCTATGATCTGGAGGTTGTTGTTGAACATCGCCGGACATATGACGAATGGCGCGATGATCAGCGCCATGAGCACCGTGTTCTTCACGGGGTCCTGTATCAGCTGGAAGAACCCGATCCTGGACAGGTGGTAGAACAGGCCCAGGCTGATGATTAGGCTCCCCGCCATGGCCCCGTAGATCTTGTCCTTGAACACGGCGTATGCGACCAGGAAAGCGATTATAATCGGCAGCGGGCTCGGCAGCAGCGGTATAAGCGTGAACCCCAACGCCATGCTCGCCATGGTTACGACGAATGTCACGAGCTTACCC
>DATKWN010000065.1:0-12436 GCA_035529515.1 Candidatus Krumholzibacteriaceae bacterium
CGCCTTCCTCTCATGCTCCTTACCTGCCTCAAGAGAAACTATCTGGAGCTCCTTGACGGCCTTGAACTCGTCAAGCTCCCTGGTCTTGTGATACGGGTCCTTGAAGCCGCCCAGAATGAAGGCCTCGACGAGGGCCTCGGCCGCCTCGTCGGGATCCAAGCCCCCCGCGACGTGTTCGAGGCTCACAGCGACGGTCTCCACGCCCAGGTTACGGATCCATCTGGACGCCTCGCCCAGAACGTTTCTCAGGTTCTCTGCGTCATGGCTCTCTGCGTCGCCGAGGCCGACGAGCATGAGCCGCTTAGCCGGCAGCCTTCCCTGCGTGTAGATGAGGGCGTGCTCACCCTTCTTGCCTCTAAAGTCGCCGAGGTCCATGACGTCTTTTACGAGCCCCTGGATCACAGGGGGCAGTTTAACTGAACCCTCAGTTACCCCCATCACGAGGAGAGGAGCGTCCACTTCCTCCAGCTTCTTCTTAACTATGACTGTCTTCATGGATGAAGAATGGAAGGCGTGGTTATTTAAACGGAGAAGCTTGTCTCAACGTCAGACTCGCCTCCATCTCTTGTGTCCAGTGGCCTCCCACCCTTCACGCCGTAGCTGTTTGATGCAATAACGTTCATAGCTCGACCAAGAATTTAATATAAGAAGACAATTCCGCTGTGATGGCAAAAAGGCTTGAAATCTCGGATGATTCAAAAAAAGAGATATGATTTTATAATGATGTGCCCCATTTCTGTGTGAAAAACCTCTATCGGTGAAAAGATGGCGCAAGAAGACACGAAATTCCATGGCGTAGTCAACCAGGTGGGGCTGGAGCGGGACGAGGCGGAGTTCCGTAGCTTCAACCTCACGCTGGGGATCAAGGTGAAGACGGGGAAGAAACTGAGCCTGAAGGAGGGGGAGCGCCTCATTAAGCAGATGAGGAAGGAGTTCCTAGGCAAGAACATCGCGTTTGAGGCCGTCTCCATACCGTGCCCGGTCTGCGGCAGGACGTTCAACACGGAGGCGGGCATGAAGCAGCACGTAAGGCGGCAGCACAACAACGGTGTGGACACAGTTGAGCCAAAGAAAAAGAAGCAAAAGAAGGCTTCACCCAAGAAGAAGGGGTCTAAGAAGAAGACCTAGTCACTTTTATCGATGCTCTTCTTGAATTCGATGAGGGCCTTCACCTGGGGGTTGCCTCTGTTGAGCTGGTAGACTACGGAGACTTTGCCTACCTTGCAGCCCGTCACCAGGCCCCTTTCGAGGAGCTCGGGCATCACGGGGCTGACGGACCCGGGGTTCTTGTCCACTCTCCTAGCGATCTCCCTGAGGTTCATCCACTGGTTGGGGTTGTCTATGAGCATGTCTAGCACCAGCAGCATTATGGATGGCCCCAGGAGGTCGTTGATGGTGGGTTTCACAGGATTTAACATGTGTTTGGAAATATAAAAGATAGCCCTTACATCAAACATATAATACCATAATCAAATGATTGTATGGTTATCCAAACATTTATGTGGTGTTTCACTGAAACGAAGATAGAGTCTGTTCAACTCCAGGAGAAACCAGTTTGAAGAAGATTCAGCGAGGCAAGACAGGGCTCATGGTCTCCCGGGTCGATATGGGGAGCATCCTGATCAAGCGTCCCGGACCCTGAGAATATAGTCTACGAGAGACAGCCCACGTTCTACTGCGGAAATGGTGTGGAGCCTCGGGCGGGAATTGAACCCGCGACCAACAGCTTACAAGGCTGCCGCTCTGCCACTGAGCTACCAAGGCACGCACCATGTAAACCCGGAGACACCAAATAAATTTTTGTCTAGCGGAGCCCTTAGATGGTGCGTATCGGATCAGTATGCTTCGCCTGCCCACCATATATATCGGGGCGGCGTAAAGCAGAGTGGTGGCGAAGCCCTCGATGATCCGGTTCACTGAACGGATATACCTAGTTCTGTTACTCTTGTTCGCCCTGTGCCCACCCGTAGTGACTGGGAATCCAGCCCGGGAAGATGCCGTAAACATCGTCGAGATCGGGGGCGTCGATGCGGTGCTCGTCAACAGCAGCCTCTACAGCCCAGACGCCGCCGAAGAGATAAGGGAGTGGGTTGACAGGGGCGCCCCCGTTGTCTTCTACGGGGACCAGCCTGAACTATTCCTCGACGTCTACAGGCCCAGGATATACGTGGAAGGCTCATCCAGGGGGGATTCGAGGCTCGTCGTACTCGGCGTCATCGCCGCCGTGGGGAATAGTTCCAACGAGTTTGTGCTCAGGGTGCTGGGCAGGTCGTTCACGGAGGACGCGCTAGAGTATGCGTTCAGCTGGGTGGAGGACAGCCTAGCAGAAACCGTCGAAGGAAGCCTATCCGAGGGATACGAGTCGGTGGGGGCGCTCAGGGAGGTGGAGAGGCATGAGCCCTACGGTGTCCTTGACTCCACTGTGGAGTTGGTGCGTGTGCTGGGCGACGGCTCAGAGACATACGACTGGTACGACGCCACGGTGACCCAGAGAGTCTATCCGGGAAGGCATCTGGGAGATTCGGGCTGGGGCTGGAGCTGGCTTGAGTACAGTATGAACGGCACCGCGCCTGGGGCCAACGTCTACCTGACGGACTATGATCAGCCCCCTGCGGGGGAGCCGCCGGTCGGGCTGTTCGGCTTCCTCTGGAGGATAATGACGTTCAGGTGGGACGAGGCGTTCCCGTGGCTCAGAGAGGACCCTGTCGTCCAGGGAATGGACATGAGCGACTTCAGCGTGGAGCTGTTCATGGCGAGGTACGAGAACAGGGGCGACGCCGGCGCACCTTTCACGGTTCGGCACCACTATGTCCTACGGGTGGCGGAGGGCCAATCACCCGTTTTCTGGCACCAAACCCAGATCAAGTACGTCAAAGGCATGGCGTTCAACGTCGAGAGACACATAACGCCCCCGATCCTAGACGGCCTCCTGATCGTAAACCCATAACGTGCTTATCCTGCCGACTCGCTTCACGGAATAGACCTGAGGCTAGATCAGGACTAGAACCTCTCTCCCATCTCCCTGGCTTTCGCCAGAAGACTCGCGTTGTCTTTCACGGCCCTCTTGTGGCTGCCGTAGCCCTTGAGGGTGCCTATTATCTGCATCTTCCAGTAGTTGGTCATCCTGCCGTTCATCCACTCCAGCACCTCGTCGTACGCGTTCGGGTGGTCCAAGCCGCAGGTGATGGCGTTGACGCACTTGACACCCTCCGGGAAAAGCTTCCTGTACTCGGCGCCGTGGCTCATGCTGTAGTAGTAGAGGCGGTCGATGAACAGCTTGGTGCGGCTGCTCACGTGGTCGTAGTAGATGGGGGTGCCGATGACTATGCCGCCCATGGTCTCCAGGTGACGCATCAGCGGTGTGAAGTCGTCTTCAGGGTAGACGTAGCCGCCTTCCCCATACTCCAGGGGCTTGATGTCCATGTCGCAGAGGTAGAATATGTGGGTCTCGTTGCCCGCCTCCCTCGCGCCGGCGAGGACCTCCTCAACAAGCCTCGCCGTGTGCCCACCGCGGCGGGGGCCGCCGACTACGCCGATGACCTTCATACGGAGTATGGAAACGGAGCTGGTTAAGAAGCTTATTCAAGCCAGGACACGGCGCCCGGAACATCGTCCAGCAGCTCCTCGCGGCCGTGCCACCTCTGGTTGCTCTTAAGCGTCTTCAACAGGCACCCGGCGAGCCAAACCTTCAGGGGGGTCTTCTCCCCCAGGGTCTCCGCCGTCTCCTCGGCGATGGCCTGGGCCTCCTCCTCGTCGACGTACAAGGCGTCGACGTCTGCCCACGGGTTAACGGGGGGCCTGTCCGCCAGCCAAGAGTTCAGCGCGTCGCAGTACGCCAGAACATACTCCTCGCTGAACCTGCGGAACAGCTTCCCCGCTTCCTCCGTCTCCATCCCCGAGATGCAGAGGAGGGCCGCATCCGTCTGTTGAGAGAAGCAGCACTGGCCGGACCCCTGCTCACAGCGGAAACAGTGGAAAGGCCGCCCCGTGGGAGGCGCATCTTCACATGCTCGGCGGCCATGGGCACTGCATAGCTCTCTGAAGGATCTGGTCTCGGGCTCTCCCCGGGCGAGGACGTCGGCTAGCCACGACACGGTCCCCCTGCTGCCCGAACCCATCTGCTTCACCAGCAACGAGTGCTTCTTCTCCAGGGGGCTCACGGGCTCGTCTCCCCTCAGCGCCTTCCTCAGGGCTCTTGAGGCGTTGAGGGCCACGCTTCGCCCCTGCTCCGCCCTTAGCTTCTCGGTCTGTAAGCCCAGCGTCCTCAGCAGTCCCCTACCCTCACAGCCCAGGTTACCGGCGTCGAGGAGCTTCTCCGCGCCCACGTTTCTGATGATCTTCTCTACACTACCGGGGAAGAGGGAGTGGTACCTGCAGAGCTCAGCCATCTGTGCCCTCACGAGCCTCTGATCGTCGCTAAGAGCCGGGAGGGTTACCTGAAGCTGGTTGAGTCTCTGCACCTCGTCGTCCCAGCTGGCTGGGTCGTCGCTGAGCGAGACGTTGAACCAGAGGCCCCAGCATCCCCCGCCGCTCCCGGGAGAGAGCAAGGTGGCTCCATCTTCCTCGGAAAGAACCATCTCGAAGCCCGGGGGGACATACGGGTAGGCCACGAGTCGAGGCAACGAGGGTCACTGAGATATTGTGTGTTATGCTTAAGATGTTTCTCAACGCCCAGTATAGCTTATATGAGGACCCACGATGTTTGCCTTGAGTCAAGTTGAAGAGGTACAACGTCGAGGGCAGCTGGCCGGCCCTGGTGACTCCGTTCACAGAGAGAGACGAGGTCAACCACGATGTGCTCAGACGGCTCGTGAACTTCCACGCCGAGAACCGCAGCAACGGCATACTCCTGATGGGCTCCACGGGCGAGGCCATACTGTTGTCGAAAGATGAGCGGGAGAAGATCATAGACACCGTCATCGACGAGGCGAGCGGCAAGGTCCCGGTGATGGTGGGAGTCGCCGCCGTCAGCACCAGAGACACCCTGGAGAACGCGAGGTACGCCAGGGAGGCGGGCGCCGACTGCGGCCTCATGGTCCAGCCTCCCTACATCAAGCCCACGCAGGACGCCCTCTACCACTACTTCAAGGACGTCGCCGACGCGGTGGACCTGCCCCTCGTGATCTACAACAACCCGGAGCGGTGCGGCGTGAACGTGGAGCCCGAGACCATAGCCCGGCTGGCACAGCACCCCAACATCGTCGCCATCAAGGAGGCTGGCCCTAACCCGTACGGGGTGATGCGGACCGTCGAGCTGACACGTGGTGATTTCAATGTGCTCTGCTGTGACTGCGCCTTCTATGCTCTGATACCTGTCGTCATGAGTTCAGGAGGTAAGGGAACAAGCAACGTTACAGGCAGCCTCTGCCCAAGGGAAATGGCCAAGATCAGCAAACCATGGGAGAACTATGAGGACGTCGTGACTATGCGGGAGTACCTGTACAGGTATCTGCCCCTCATCAGGATGATGTACAGCGAGTCCAACCCGGTTCCCCTGAAATGGGCGTTAAACCAAGTAGGAGCAAACGTAGGAAAACCCCGTAAACCGTTACTGGAGCTGAGCGAGGCGAACCAGCGCACCATGCGTCAGACCTTGGAGCGCCTCGGCATCATGGCTGAGGACGGCTACCAACGGGAATACTTCGCCAGAAAATAACAGGATAACCTGTTGACGTATATGTATTCGAGAGAAGCTAGAGACGACGAAGACTTTGAGCAGATGCGCAGACTCCTCATCGAATCCTATACGTTGAACAATAGGTTCCATAACTGGTGGCTAGAACGCATAGAGGGCAACCGTTACCACCGACCCGTCAAAGGAGAGAGTCTTGACTGGACCGAAAACATCAGGCTATGGTTCAACGAAGAGGACAAGCTGATCGGGTTCGTGAACCAAGAACCCCCTGACACGCATCTTCAGGTTCACCCACAATGCCGGGAGCTTGAACCCGTGATGCTTGAGTGGGCTGAGAAAAACCACGCGTACAGTGAAGACGGCGTCGTGAGGCTGAATGTCTGGGCGTACGATTACGATGACCGACGCAACAAGCTGCTGGAGTCGAGGGGATACCAGAAGACCGGGAAATACGGGTTCTCACGTAGAAGAGGCCTGAAGGCCCCCTTTCAGATACCACCTGTCCCTGAAGGATATAGTATTCGAACTTTGACAGAGAGGGGAGATGCACGGCTCATGGCTGACTCGTTGAACATGGTGTTCGACCGGGACATCCACACTGAAGAAGCGTATCTGAACCAGCAGAAAGCCCCCACATACCGCAAAGGCCTCGACTTCGCCATGTTTGCTGAAGACGGCACCTTGGCCTCTTTCGCGACCGTATGGTATCACCCGGCGAACAACATCGGCGTCTTTGAACCCGTGGGAACCCACCCCGAGCACAGGCGGAAAGGGCTATCCTCGGTATTGATGTACCGGGGCGTGAGAAAGTTGGTGGAGCTGGGCGCCGACTACGTGTACGTGGGCACGGGTTCCCGGGAGGCGCCGAACAGGCTCTACGACTCGATGGGGTTCAACGAGAACGACACCAGCTACCAGTGGAGCAAGACCCTTTAAAAAAGAAGGGAGGAGTTACTTGAGCTTCTTTATCAGGTGGTCGATGGGTACGGCGGGCATGCTCAGTATCTTGATGGTGCCCCGGCTGCCGAGCTCGACGCTCATCTTGAAGACGGCGTCGTTGTCGGGGGCCTCCACGATGTTCACGAAGTCGTAGGGGCCGAGGACGGCGTACTGCTCCAGAACCTTGACGCCGTAGGCCTCGATCTCCTTGTTGACCTCCTTGATGCGTTCAGGCTTAGCCTTCAGAGTCTTCTGTCCCTCGGGCGTCAGCGTTGATAAAAGGATGTACTTGGCCACTGTCTACACCAAGATGACGGTGAAGAGGGGCACTGATATGGGTATCGATTACTTGGCTGACAGGAACACTCCATGCCCCGGCGTCGCCACGGCCTCGCCGTCCACGTAGGCCTCCACCCCCCTCACGTACGTGGCCACGGGGACACCCTTCACCCTCCAGCCCTCGAAGGGCGTCCACTTGGTCTTGCTGTGCAGCGCCTCGCCCCTGATGACACTCTCCTCCTTCATGTCCACCAGAACAAGGTCCGCATCTGAACCCACCCTTATGCAGCCCTTACGGGGGAACTGGCCTATGACCTTGGCGGGGTTGGCCGACGCCGCTTCCATGAGCGTGCCAAGCCCAAGCACACCCTCGTTAACCTTGGTGAGGAGCAGTGGCAGCATCGTCTCGACGGCGGGCAGACCCGGAGGCGAATCCCAGATGTTATCCCATCCACGCTCCTTCTCGTCCTTCGTGTGGGCGGCGTGGTCGGAGGCTATCACCTTGATGACCCCGTCCCTCAGGGCGCCCAGTAGAGCCTCGTTGTCGGTCTCCCTGCGCACCGGGGTCCACTGCTGGGCGTAGGGGCCTAGGCCCCGTGTGTTCTCGTGGTTGAGGAGAATGTGGTCCGGCCTGGCCTCGGCGGTGACGCCGCCCATGTAGCGCCTCAGCCTTCTCAGGGCCTTCACGGTCTCCAGCGTTGAGACCTCCCTCATGTGCGTCTTGACGCCGACGGCGTGGGAGAGGAGCACCCGTTTAGCCGCCCCGACGGCCTCGGCTACGTGGGGGAAGTGAGCGTTGTAGTCGTCCAGCGTCCCGCTCCCGGAGCCCCTGAGCCGATCCGTGACGTGAACCACCAGATCCGACTCCCTGCAGTTGAGGAGCGCGAGCCCCTCCGCCTCCTTGACCCGGCTGAGGGCGTCGAGGAGGACGCCCGTGTCGTCCATCCCTGTCGGCGCGTCGCCGAGAATGTCGAACACCGCGAAGCAGTTGACACCCATCTCCCTGAACACGGGGATTTGATCCAGCGTGTCCGCGTATAGGGCGACGCTGAACGTGTAGTCCACGATCGCCTTCCGCTGTACGAGTCTCATCTTCTCGCCGAGGGTATCTGGCGTGCCTGTGACGGGGCTGTTGTTCGGCTCATCCACGACGGTGGTGACCCCGCCTGCAACGGCGGCGCATGACCCCGTGTAGAAGTCCTCCTTGTAGGTGAAACCAGGCTCCCTGAAGTGGACGTGGAGGTCAACGAGACCAGGAATAACCAGCTTGCCTTCTGCGTCCACTACGCGTTCACCCTCTGTCAGCGATCTACCGATCTTCGCGATTTTTCCGTCTTCGACGAATAGACCACCCTCGTAGAGGCCGTCTTCGAGCCAAATCTTAGCGTTAACGATGGACATGCTCTGAGTCAAGGCACAGGACACCTTCAGGGAAAAGGATCTGTGTCGCTATAAATGCTCGTCCTGTAGGGATGAAGTGGAGCCCCGAGCGGGATTTGAACCCGCGGCCTACAGCTTACGAGGCTGCCGCTCCGACCACTGAGCTACCGGGGCGCCCTTAAAGTTATAAAAGAAATAGAATTTAAGAGATGTGGTAAAGAGTTGGGCACTTATTTAGAGTAGGATATGACGCCCTTCTGCATCAGGTCCTTTATCTTGTCGTCGTCGAACCCCATGAGCTCCTTAAGCAGCTCCTTGTTGTGCTGGCCCAGCACGGGCGCGGGGGTCCTCAGCACGGGCTGGGTCTCCGAGAACTTGAGCGGGAAGTTGATGAGCTTTATCTTGCCCGCCAGCGGGTGCTCCAGCTCCACGAACATGTCCCGGGCCAGCACGTGGGGGTCCTTCACCGTCTCGTCCACGTGGTAGACGGGGGCGCAGGGCAGGCCGATGCCCGTGAACAGCTCCACGGCTTCGTCGCGTGCCATCTCCGCGACCTTCTCCTCCATCATCTCCTGGGAGATGTCGTCGAGCTCCACGCCCATGTACTGGACGATCCTGTCCAGGGCCCTAGGCCCGAACGCGGCGATCCTGATCCATCCACCGTCCTTGGTCTTGAAGACGCCTCCCGCGCCCCGGCCCCGGGGGAACTTCTCCCTGAGCTCAAGGGGCTTCAGGCCGGATAACAGGTAGCCAGTTATAGCGGTGTTGTAGGCCACCATGCAGTCCAGCTGGGCGACGTCGATCATCTGACCCTTCCCCGTCTTGTCCCTGTATCTCAGCGCGGCGAGTATCGCCATGGCGGCCATGGTCCCGGGCCCAAGGTCGCCGTAGGCCTGAGCCATCTCGACCGGCGGTCCCTCCGGGTCCGCGTTCTCGCCGGTGAGCATCGTGTGGCCGCTCATGGCCTCTGCGATCATGGCGTAGCTCCTCCACTTGGTGTAGGGGCCGTACTGGCCGAAGCCGCTGAGAGCCGCGTAGATTATGCCGGGGTTAAGCTCCTTGAGAACCTCGTACCCCAGACCCAGGCTCTCCATGGTGCCTGGGCTGAAGTTCTGGATGACCACGTCGCTCTTCTTCACCAGCTCCTTGAATATCTCCAGGCCCTCAGGGTCCTTGAGGTTGAGGGTGAGGTCCTTCTTGTTGATGTTCAGGTGGTGGAACGTGTAGCTTGCCCCGCCGAAGAGAGCCCCCTCGGCGAGCCTGTCTATCGCCCCCCAGGGGGGCTCGATCCTAATCACCTCGGCGCCCATGTCCGCCATCATCATGGTGCACCATGGCCCGAACCATACGTGGGAGAGGTCGAGCACCCTTATGTCTTCAAGAGGCATCTTCATTCTTTTTCGACTCCAATCACTATACGACCGCTGATAATAGTATATTACTTTTACCAAAACACTGAAAATTTAAACATCTAACAGGCAACACAATTCTTGACAAACATGACGAAGGTCTCGGACATCGGGGAGAGGAGACTCATAGAGCGGATGATGCGTCACCTGACGCAGATGCCGGGGATGCCCATACCTTTCTGGGACGACGCGAGCGCCATCAGCCTAGGAGACGGCCGGGCGCTGGTCATAAACACGGACATGCTGGTCTGGGAGACCGACATCCCGCGGGGGATGACGCCCTACCAGGCGGCGCGTAAGGCCGTGGTCATGAGCGTCAGCGACCTCGGCGCCAAAGGCGTTCAACCCATCGCCTTCATGCCCAGCATAGGGCTCCCCAGCGACTACCCCGTCGCCAGCGTGGAGGAGATGGCTAGGGGATTCGAGGCAGGGGCCCGGGAGTACGGAGCCTACGTGGTAGGCGGCGACACCAACGAGGCGTGCGACGTGGTGATCTCAGGGGTCGCGCTGGGCGTTGCCCAGGAGTCCAAGATAATGAAGAGGGCCAGCGGAGCCTGCCCCGGCGACCTGCTCGCCACCACGGGGGCCTTCGGACTCACCTCGGCGGGCTTCAAGCACCTCCTGGAGGGGCTTGAGATACCCGGTGACATAGAGAAACCCATACTGGACAGCATATACCTGCCCCGGGCCAGGGTGAACGAGGGAATAGCCCTAGCCGAGACCGTGACCGTGACCGGATGCATGGACTCCAGCGACGGCTTGGCGGTGAGCCTCTACGACCTAGCCAGGAGCACGGGCGCAGGGTTCAGGGTCACGGAGCTTCCCGCGGACCCCGCCGCGACGAAGTTCGCTGAGCGGCATGACCTCGACATAGCCGATCTGGTGCTCTACGGAGGGGAGGAGTACGAGCTCGTCTTCACGTTTAGGCCCGAGAACGAGGGAAAGATCAGGAGTGCCCTGGGCGGAGTAGGCTGCAGCTTCGTGGTCATCGGCGAAGTCACCGGAGAAACGGACATAGTGTTGGCTGTCGACGGAGCGTTGAAGCCTATTGGGCGTGGCGGCTGGGACCACTTCACAGGTTAGCGGTCAAAACTTTATCTAACCTACAGGCAACAATACAACCATGGAGACCAACGGCCTCGTCTCGAAGCCCCTCGCCCTCGTAATAATCGGCCTCATCCTCGGAGCCAGCCTGGGGCTGGGGTCAGGCTACGCCGTCTTCTACCCCGAGATGGTTGAGCAGAGCAACAGAGACCTTGAGGACCGGATAACGGACCTAGAGGACAACATAGACGGTATCATGGTCCAGATGGAGGACATGGACGACAGCCTGGGCTCGATACAGGACGGCCTCCAGTCCATCGTCACGCTCAGCCAGGCCATAAACGGCCTCAACACCAGGCTCGGCCAAGCGGAGCAGGACCTTGCAGAGGTTAACGGCACCATCGAAAGCACAAGGATCAGCCTAGGGGAAAGCATCGACGACTTGGAGGACGGCGTCGAGGATGTGAACCAGAGGTTCGACGAGCTCCGAGACGAGTGGGAGGACACCACCCTGGAGCTCGACGACATGCAGTCCACAATGGACTCGCTGAGCGGCAAGCTGCTGGAACTCGAGGAGAAACTGGAGAAAGAGGAGGCCTTGGAGATGTTGAAGAGCCACCTAGCGAACCCAGACACCGCCATCGTCACCGACATGACTAACAAACTGTTCAAGGCCCTGCTCGGCGACCCCGACTTCAAAGACTGGGTCACCTCATTTGGCGAGGTCCCCGCGAAGAGCCTGCTTAAACAGGAGATCGTGAGGATGGCGGGAAGCCTGGTGTGGTATAAGGTTTCAACACAGAATCTAGGCTCCATCGAGTACCTCGTGAAGGTGGAGACCTTCTTCGAGTTCGAGTTCAGCCCGGCGTCTGTGTCCATCCCCCGGATGAGGATGCAGATGAGGGGCACCGTGAACGTGGACATCGAGGAGTTCAGGCAGGTGCAGGTCGACGCCGTGGAGATACTCTAGAAGTTGGCGCCGCCATTCGGATTTGAACCGAAGACCAACTGCTTAACAGGCAGACGCTCTGACCGGGCTGAGCTATGGCGGCTTGCGACTTTCCAAATATAGGCTGACTAATATTAATCTTTGTTGCATGGGCTTCAAGCGTCAGTAGACGTATGGTCTCGACATGGCGTGTAGCCTCCAAGTTTTTTAACCGGATGAAGGAAAATGGTTGCCATGGGCCAGGGGTACACGGAGAGGTCAGGCAAGGAGTTCGGCAAGATAGCGAAGGAGTACGACAAGGGCAGAAGCAGCGAGAATGTAGAGCTCTGGGCCGCGGAGACCAAGCGGCTCGCTGGGCTCGGCGAAGGCTCGTACATCATGGACCTCGGCTGCGGCACCGGCCTATACACGGTTGGCCTCATGCAAGAGACCGGGGCAACGACCTGCGGCTTCGACCCTGTGCCCGGGATGGTGGGGCAGGCGAGGCATAAGTCACGGGACGTGCACTGGTTCAACGCTATGGGTGAGTGGATGCCCCTACGCCCCGGGGTACTCGACTGCGTCTTCAGCAGCCAGGTGTGGCACCACATCGAGGACAAACAGGGCACGGCTGACGAGTGTGAGAGGGTGCTCAGGGCGGGCGGCCACGTGGTGATACGCACCATCAGCCACGAGCAGCTTCACGAGAAGGTGGTCTTCAAGTATTTCCCTGAGATCAAGGCGAACCAGCTCAGGGTCTACCCGAGCAACGATGACTTCAGGCGCTACTTCGGCGACGCCGGGTTCAGGGAGACGGTGTTC
>DATKWN010000066.1:0-5544 GCA_035529515.1 Candidatus Krumholzibacteriaceae bacterium
GACGCCTCCGCCATGGCGATGATGTAGTAGCTGCTGAGGCTGTACCTGGTGAAAGGCAGCGAGACCTCCCGGACATCCGCGCCCCGGTCCTCAAGGCGCTTGACGCCGCCCCATACGGCCTCCGAGACGCCCTGGTCCACGCCCTCGCCGAAGTACTCCCTCGGAACGCCTACCCGCAGCCCCTTCACGGGCTTCCCGGCGTAAGCCACGTAGTCCTCGACTGGGGCGTGGAGCACGGTGGAGTCATACCTGTCTGGGCCTGAGATAACGGAGAGGAGCAGAGCCGCGTCCCTCACCGTCCTCCCCATGCAGCCTATCTTGTCCAGGCTGTTGGCGTAGTCGATGAGACCCCACCTGCTGGTCCGGCCGTAGGTGGGCGTTATCCCAACTACTCCGCAGAAGCTCGCCGGGCAGCTTATGGAGCCGCCCGTGGACTCCGCTATGGCTAGGTGCGGGAAATCCGCCACCGCCGTGACCACGGCTGCGCCGCCGGAGCTGCCGCCTGGACTCCTCTCGGGGTCGTGGGGGTTGAGGGGCACGCTGTAGGGCGTGTTGACGTTGAAGGTGCCGAACCCGAACTCGTCCTGGGCTGTCTTCCCAAGGATGGCGGCGCCTTCAAGCCTGCACTTGGCCACGACGGTGGCGTCGAAGGGAGGCATGTAGCCCTCCAGCACCTTGGAGCCGGCGGTGGAGGGCATCCCCTTCACACACACGTTGTCCTTGACGGAGACGGCGACGCCGGCTAGCCGCCCCCCGGCCTCAGCCTCCAGGGACTCGGCGACGTGGTTGAAGGCCCTGTACCTATGGTTTATGCTGTGCGCCCGCTCCAGCACGCTCACTGTATCCTCGGCCCCCTGAAGTACCCGTCTTCCTTGTGCTCCGAGTTTGCCAGGGGGTCCCAACTCCACTTGCTGGGCTTGTCCTCCCTGAGGACGTCCTCCAGCTCGACGGGGTGGAAGCTGGGCTCCACGCCCTCGGTGTCTACCTCGTCCAGCATCCTGAACGCTTCGAGAATCACTTTGAGCTGCTGCTCGTACCGCTCCAGCTCCTCGTCTGTGAGGCTGAGGCGCGCCGCCTCGGCTACGCGGCGAATCATGCCGCTGTCTATCTTTACGTCAGACAGCTTTGCGCTCCTCCGCGGGGCAGACAGAAACCTGGCTAGATTCTAGAGGTGAGGCATGCGACGGTATTAATACATTCACCTGTCAACATTTTCACCTCGACGCCACCGTAGACGCCGGGAGGTTATATAAGAATTGCTGTATGGGTGAGCGGCACAGTTTACTGCTTGAACGGGTTTCGGCCGCTTATGCAGTAGGTGCAGATGTGCTCCCTGGGCAGCCCCACCGCCGCCAGTATGTGCTCCTCGTCGTTGTACCGCACCCTGTTGATGCTGGGCAGACCCTGCGAGACCAGGTCCCCTATCTCCTCGAGGCTCTTCCCCATGTAGGGCCGCGCCGCGAGGGGCTTGTCCCGGGGGTCGCTGAAGCATGGGTGGAATATGGGGGCGTAGCTCACCAGGAACTCCACCTCCCTGGCCCCGGCCTTGACGAGGTTCTGGGCCACCGACTCGCTGACGGTGCCCCTGACGATGCTGTCGTCGGTTATTATCACCTTCTTGCCGTCCACGGTCTCCCTGATGACGTTGTGCTTCAGGTCGGACGCCAGCTTCCTATACTCCGGGTCGTCGATGATGTACGTCCTCCCCATGTACGCGTTCTTGATGACCCCCTCGTCGGCGGTGACGCCGAGCCCCTCCGCGACGCCCGTGCACACCGACCTACCCGAGTCGGGCACGGGGATGACCACCAGGTCATCTGGGGTCCCCTCCGTGATACCGTACTCGTCCCTGAGGCCGTGGAGCTCGACGAGGGCGTGGCCCAGCGCCTTACGCGCCGCGTGAACAGTCCTACCCTCTATCACCGAGTCGGGGCGGCCGAAGTAGACCCACTCGAAGACGCAGTGGGCGCGCCTCGGCTCCAGCACCTGGGTCTCCTCGATGCCGTTCTCGTCGATGCAAAGGATTGAGCCTGGGGTAACGTCCCTCCTCATGGTGAAGTGCTCCCCCATGTTCTCCAGGACGTCGATGGGCGCCGACTCGCTTGCGACGTAGCTGCTGGCGTCGTTGGCGGCGACGTAGAGCGGCCTCACACCGCGCTCGTCCCTGGCGGCGTACAGACGGCTCTTACTCTCCTCCCTGTCCCAGACGCATGCCACCAGGCTGTAGTAGGCGTCCCTGTGCTTCCTCATGGTCTCCGCCAGGGCGTCCCTGAACCCGTTGCCCTTGCTCAGGTACTGGTGGAGGCTCCTCGCGACGACCTCCTCGTTGGTTCCCCCTTCCCGGGGGAAGTAGCCGTCCAAGGCGACGCTGAAGACGAATCGCTCATGACGCCTCGACTCGAGGGGCGAGAAGCCGTTGTCGGCGTTCTCGCCGCTGGCGCACCCTATGACGGCGTAGTCGTTGGGGTGCATGAAGGAGCGGAACAGTTCGTTGAAGACGCCGCTGGCCAGCCCCTTCCTCTTCCACGTCCGCAGGCTGTTGTTGCCGCCCGCAGTGAGGCCGCTGCTCTCCTGGCCCCTGTGCTGTACCCCGTAGAGAATTTGAAGGCTCTTGGTGCAGGCTCCCTGTTTTGAGTATACACCGATGACGCCCTGCATATCCATGATTGATCGTTACAAACTTAAAAGGTAAGTGGCCCCATAATTGCGCTTTCCATGAAATTTTACATTCGAAAGGCAACGACGACCACCCCCGCCTTATATAGACCATTATCAAAAGGAAACTGCATGGAGACCGAGGACCTAAGGAAGAAAATAAGGGACGCAGTGATTCTCCTCGAGAACTACAGGGGCTTCGGCCCCATGGTGGGTGAGGGCATCGACGCCCTCAAAAGGATAGACGCCTGCGTGGCGGAGCCCACCGAGGAGCGGGTTGCCGAGGCTAAGAGCCTTCTGGAGAACCTTAACAGGGAGATTGGGCCTTACCAGAGCTATGTGCCCACCGTCGCATTGGCGCTTCAGGAGCTTAACGAGTGGGCGAAGACGGTCTAGCCCGTCAGCTTCATGCCCATGTTGGGGGAGAGGAGGAACGGCGGCAGATGGGCCGCGAGGTTGCTGAAGGGCAGCACCTCCGGCTTCAGACTTATCCCTAGGACGTCAGCCATGAAATCCCTCCTCGCCTGTATCCTGTCCCACGCCCCCGGGTAGGCGGCCGCGAAGTCGGCCCTAAGCTTGCTGTCCGCCAAGGCTACGCCGTCCTCCATGTTTGTGGTGAAGTAGGGGGTGCCGGTGGCGGGTATCACGTCAACCTGGAGGGCCATCCCCGACCTCAGCTTCAACCGTGAGCCCCTGTATATGGGGCTGTTGAGCCACTCGTCGAGGTGTATGAGGTGCCCCGGGTTGAGGTGTACCCCAAAGAAGGGGTCACCGATGCGGTCGTGGATGGCCTTGTAGAGCACGCCTCCCTCGACCCCGACCCCGACCAGCCTGTACCACTCGGCGACGGCCTCGAAGTACGGAGCCACCAGCTTGGGGACGTAGTCCCTGATCTCCTCGGGCAGCTGGGACTCGTCCTCGACGACCCAGCCGGCGCGGCAGTTTAGGGCGCCCCAGACGCCGTAAGCCGTGGTGAACGGGTCCCCCACGTCTATGACCCTGCTGGACGGGCTGGGGAGCCCCATGAAGGCCCTGGGCCCCGAGCTCAGCATCAGGTGGCAGGAGAGGGGTATCCCCGTGACCTTCATGAGCCTGACCGCCTCGTACTCGGTCATCCCAGGCTCAAGGTTAAACACCACGTCCCGGACGGCCTGGGAAGTGTGGCTGGCCGCGTACTCGAACCACGCCAGCTGATCAACCTCGTTCACGGCCCTGAGGCCGTCCGTGGGGTGCATCAGGAGGCTGTTGGCGTTCACCACGTTGCGCTTGCCCACCGCCTCCCTGAGGGCGTCGGCGATGTACGAGGGGACCTCGAGCCAGTACTCCGGGTTAGCGGTCTCCTTCTCCGTGTAGTACTTCCAGCCAGCGACGCCCACCCTGTCGCCGTCCTCGATCCCGGCCTCCATGAGCATCATGCTGATGGGCCGAGTCGTGGACCGGTCCTGGGCCATGAGGCTGAAGCTTGGGTAGAGCACCGGTCTGAGGCTCTCCTTCACGGGTGAGACCGGGAAGTAGCCGAGCCCCTCGTGGCCCATCACGAGGGTCGTCTTCCTAGAAGCCACGTCCATTATGAGCATGGACTCCTCGAACCTGGGGTCGTACCCCGTCAGGTAGGCGAGGTTGGCGCCGTGCTCCCTGTCCCCGTAGACCACGAATGATGTGAACCCCGCGCCATCGGCTGCCTCGTAGAGCTTCTCCAGCCTGGTCTGGTAGTTCTCCCCGGAAACCCTTGGCTCCACCTTGGGCATCCCGAAGTCAGGCAGATCGATCTCGGCCAGTATGGATGAACGCATGTAAAACCCTCTCAGTATATCTCTGGCGCCGTGTATTTAGATTGTATTAAACGTCCACTGCTCCTAATCGACTTATACGGTTAAGGACATAGTCACGGTGATCTGCGATGCCGGGTTTCTTCGTAGGCGTGGACAGCGGGACCCAGGGTACCAAGACCGTCGTGGTGGACGCCGAGGGCAGGGTGAGGGGCAGTGCGTCAGTGAGCTACGGCCTCATAGAGGGGCTGCCCCACGGCCACATGGAGCAGCACCCCGAGACCTGGGCCGACGCCATGAAGCAGACCATAAGGGGCGCCTTGAAGGACGCGGGCGTAGACCCGGGTAAGGTGCGGTCCATCGGGGTCAGCGGCCAGCAGCACGGGTTCGTCCCCCTCGACGGGAGCGGCGCCGTGATCAGGCCGGCGAAGCTGTGGAACGACACCAGCACGGCGAAGGAGTGCAGCGAACTGACGGAGGCGCTGGGCGGCGTAGGGGAGGTCATCAGGCTCACGGGGAACAGCATACCGCCGGGCTTCACCGCCGGGAAGATACTGTGGCTGAGGCGCCGCGAGCCGGACAACTACGCCAGGCTCAGGCACGTGCTCCTGCCCCACGACTACCTGAATTATGTGCTCACCGGGGAGGCCACGATGGAGTACGGCGACGCCTCCGGGACGGCGTTGATGAATGTGCGCAGGAGGAAGTGGCGGAAAGAGGTCATCGACGCCATCGACCCAGAGCTCATCGAGTGGCTCCCGGAGCTAAAGCCGAGCGACCGACCAGCCGGAGTTGTCACTCGAAGGATAGCCTCAGAGCTGGGCCTCGGCGACGACGTGCTGGTCTCCGCCGGTGGAGGCGACAACATGATGGGCGCCATCGGGACGGGGAACACGTCCCCCGGGAAGGTGACGGTGAGCCTCGGCACCTCAGGGACCATATACGCCTACTCAGATGCGCCGGTGGTCGACCCCAGAGGCGAGGTGGCCGCGTTCTGCGACTCCACGAACGGCTGGCTCCCCCTCGTGTGCACCATGAACGTGACTGTGGCCACCGAGCTGGTGCGCGGACTCCTTGGGCTCAGCCACGCCGAGCTGGAGACCGTCGTCTCGGAGACCCC
>DATKWN010000067.1:0-9200 GCA_035529515.1 Candidatus Krumholzibacteriaceae bacterium
TGGTCGAGAAGGGGATCCTCGACAACAACCCTAGGCCTGGTCCGGGTGGGGTCCACGGGTTCTTCACCCTGAAGACTCCTAAGCACGATTTAGAGTCATTCCTGGAAGACATATACCCTAGGATGATAAAGTTCTCTGGAAAAACGATAACGGATAAGTAGTGTTGATAGATAACCTGTCTTCATAATCGTTTTTACATGGGTTAAATACCGTATCGCAGGCATGACAGCTATAAAGAAACTAAGTAAAAGGAGAGCCCTAAGCCCCGTAATCGCCACAGTCATACTCGTCGCAGTCGCCATCACCGTCGCAGTAGGCGTAAGCTACTGGATGAGCGGCATCGCAGGACAATACACAGCCTTTGAGAAAGTCGAGATAACTAGCGTAGTAATCACCAGTGATGATTTTGGGAATTGGATTTTAACTACATCTCTGAAGAACTCTGGATCCGCTTCAGCAACAATAGATAGTATATTCGTGAATGACGGATCTGTAACTATAGGTGTAGCAGCAGCACCAATAGCGGCTGTAAATACCATTACATCTGGTATGGCAGCAACTGGTTTAACACTAGAAAGTGGAGAATCAACAGGTGTTACTCCTATCCTAGTGTGGGTAGGTGCAGATTATGCTGAGTTATCTTCAGGTACAACCGTGAACTTAAAGTTACATAGCGCTGGTGGCATGGATTACATCAAACTAATAAAACTCGTCTAAGGCTCTCCTATACTCCCTTTTTATTAAAATAGTGATCAAAAGTGAAGGAAAGAGAAAGGCTCAACGAGAGACGAGCGATCGAGCCTGTAATATCTGCAGTGATATTGTCCGCGGCCGTCTTGACTGTAGGATGCTCCGTCTGGTTCTTCTCCCAGGGTGCCATGACCATATCCGCGGAGGACTACGCTGAATCCGTGATAAACATGACGGAGACCATCTCCGAGAGGTTCATCATAGAGCAAGTTATCTATGATCCTGAGACGCATACACTAAGTATTTGGGTATTCAACTACGGTGACATTAACATCGAGGTCAACGTAACCTATCCAGTTAATGACTTTATCTGGAGAGAAGTTTCATCTAAACATTTAGAAGAAATCTCATTCGAATTTATCCCAGATTCTGAAATCGAAGTGGGAATTAATGTGGAAACCAGGAGGGGCAACGATGCATACTATAGGTTCGTTTTGCCGTCGTAGGGGCATGTCCGCTATCTTTGGAACCATTATCTTCATAGGGATAATGTTCAGTGCCGTGATACCGATGTTCCTAGTCATGAGACAGGCAGATACCTTATATGAGAAGGAGAAGTTCGAGGTGGGTCGGCTCGACGAGGAAAAGGGTATGGAGAATATGTATTTCTATTTATTACCTACGATAGTAGAAGATGAACCAATTATAACATTAAAGATTAGTAACAGATGCGAGATTGCGGTTAAGATAATACATGTTTGGATAAACGGTGAACCTAGAGATGTAGATTGTTTGATAAATCCAACCAGCAACGGGGAATTGGTACTTAGGGAGTTGATAGATCCCGAATCTCAAGAGCCAGTTTCATTTAATATAAAGGTAACTACAGATAAGGGAAACATTTTCTTACCATATTCTGGAACTCCGACCTATAACCCTGAACTAGGAGGCAGCTGGGAAATGGATTATTATATAATATATATAATGATGTTGCATCCAGAGAGTCAATTACATATATTTGTAAAAAACATTGATACTGAAACTACATACTTTGATTATAATGTAGATAATAACGAACCAGGTTATGAAATTAGTGTTACAGAAATAGGTGAATATCAAATTATAGTAACAAAGTTATATGGTAAGCCAAGTGAAGAAGTACTTACTAATACTAATAGGTCAGTGGGTCCAACCAATCCAATGGCTTTGGTAATAATATGAGGCACTCATTTCTCTTCTTCGCCCTCTGCTCCGCCCTCGACGAATTGGTCACTTTCAGGAACCTCTCTGTGGGCGGCGTCGAGTTCAACCCGAGGGTGGCTTGGCTGATATCGATAAACCCGCTGCTCTACCCGTTGGCTGACGCCGCCATCATAGCCGTCGCCTGGGTGGCGGATAGGCTGCTGACCAAGAGGCAGGTAGACCCATGGATAATCTGGGCGACCGCTGGCCTAGCCAGGGTGCTGTGCTTCACCTTTAGCCTAGTTCATTGATCACAGACACATAATCAATAAAAGAGCATAGGAAGGACTCCTACGGGGGCCCAGGAACCACAGCCCGCAACAAATACCGCAAAAATCTCTCTCATGGATGTATGCGACTGGACCCCCACATACCTACTTCTAACTCTTGGATCCCTACTTAACGGGTTCCTCGGTCTCGAGGCAGAAAGGCTCAATCACATGCTCTCTAAGGAAAATTCTGAGCGCATCAAGGATCGCCTCCCCCCGACCCAGATAGATACCCTCCTCCACCAGACTATCCAAAGCGTCCAGGTAAGGCCTGGTCATGGTGACGCTGACACGGATCTTCTCAACCTTCTCAGACAATGTGTTAGCTCTCCACATGCTGATTTTATATGTAAACCCCTTATACACGTGGTACCTGGTGAAGTGCAGCGACCCTGACGGGGCGAGGCTCAACGAGGGCTTCCAGCTGGGGCCCCACACCCCCATGAACTTCACCCTCAACTACTACAGGACGCCCAACGTTAAGACGCCTGACAGCTGCTTCCCGTTCCGGTTCGGACCCCTGGACCTGAACAGCCCGGTGCCCGAGACCAGGGCGTTGATGAGGGTGCTTGAAAGGGTTCCCATGAGCTTCGTGAGCGCCCTCCACATGATGAAGTGGGAGGGCATCACCTACGAGGTGCCTCACCCGTGCCCCGAGCTGTACGCCCCACTGTGGGACGCCGCGAAGAGGTTCGACGTGTTCCCCCGGAAACGGCTGGGGACGACGCTGGCGCCCGGTATCCAGCGGGCGGCGTACCTGACGCCGGCGAAGGGGTAGCTGAGGCAGTGGGCACGAGACAACACCAACATAGAGCCCATCCCGGGCTGCGACCTCTACGAGTACGCCCAGACGCTGAACCCCTACGTGTTCGTGATGATCCCTGAGTGCTGCATATGGTACGACCCCAGGATGTGGGACGACTCACCCAGCGAGTCCACCCTGGGTGAGAGCCTGCTGTACGACAAGGAGCGCCGCGACGAGGTGAATAACTGGATGCTGGACATATGGAACAGGGCTCTGCCGCACCTCGGGACTCGGAGCCGGTTCAAGGTGATGATGGACGAGCACATGGAGCCGATAATAGAGAGGTACACCAACGTGAGCAACCCACCGTTCACGTTCGACGAGAAGGTGCACGCCAGGAAGGCGACGGTGGCGGAGAAGGTGGGCGTCGAGGGCAGAGACGACCTCTACAGGATGTTATACCTGGGCGGCCTCATAAGGACGTCCGACGCGGAGCTGGAGGCTGGGGGCAGCGAGGCGCTGTCGGGGCTGAGGGACGAGGTCTACGGGAAGCTCCAGGAGTACGACAACTACACGGTGGTGGCGCACCCCATCAGGAACCTGGTGGGGATGAGCCTGGGGGCGCTGCTCCACAGCGCCGTGTACGCCAGGGGCAGGCAGCCCTAGCCTCTTTTTTATGGCAGGTTACTTGCTATCATAGACGAGATCAACAGCGGAGCCCACGAGGAGCACGTCTACGCCTGGGGGATGCACCTGTCTTCAAACATCGTAGAGTACTACCACGTGGACCATATGGGCAGCACCTCACCTCCCTCCACCGCTCAACCTCACGGCGCCACGGCTGGTTCTGAACCGTTATGACCCCCAAACCTAAGATCCAGCCTCCACCGAGCCACAGAAACGCCTGGAACGGATCACATCACATGCATGAACGTACAGATGAGCCTATAAATCAAGACAGAGAACACCCAAAAAAAAAACGCTTATTCCATGCGACTAGAAACTACCCTAACCCAGGGTAGGCTTATCCCCAAATCACAGGCAACCTATAGGAAACGCCGGCTAGTGCACTATGCCCAGGCGGTGAAGCTCCTCCCCGAGCACCTCCATCGTGTTCTTCAGCCGCGTCTGCCTCTCCACGTACTCGTCACCCGTAAGCGTCCCGGCCTTGAACTGGCTGTCCAGACCCGCCAAAGTCGCGTCGAGCTCCGTGATCCTCGCCCTAAGTATCTCGCCGTAGTCCGCCGGCCTCGCCTCGTCCGTCGTCGGCGCCACGTCCGCCTGCACGACGCCGTCGTGCATCCTCAGTATCCTGTCCGCCACCCTCGCGATGCTGGGGTCGTGGGTCACCATCACCACCGTCTTCCCCAGCTCCTGGTTGATCTTCCGCAGATACTGCACCACGATCCGCGCGTTCTCGGTGTCCAGCTCGCCGGTGGGCTCGTCCGCCAGGATCAGAGGCGGGTCGTTCGCCAGCGCCGCGGCCAACGCTGTCCTCTGCTGCTCGCCGCCGCTCAGCTCCCCGGGCTTGTGGTTCATCCTGTCCCGGAGCCCCACCACCTCGATGAGCTCCATACACCGCCTCTTCCTCTCGGCCTCCTTTATCCCCAGCGCCGCCATGGGCAGCTCCACGTTCTCCAGCGCCGTCAACGTCGGTATCAGGTTCATGTTCTGGAAGATGTGGCCCACGGTGCCCCGCCTGAAGCTCACCAGCTCACCAGGGCCAAGGTTGGTGATGTCGGTGTCGAACACCCTCACGCTGCCGGCGGTCGCCCTGTCGAGGCCGCCCATGATGTTTAACAGCGTGGACTTTCCTGAGCCGCTGGGCCCTATGAGGGCGATCATCTCCCCCTTCCTGACGTTCATGTTCAGGCCCCTGAGAGCCTGGACCTCTACCTGACCCAGCTTATAGATCTTTATCAGATCCCTCACGATCACCGCGTTTCGTTTACTCATCACTCATTCCTCCAGCCTCAGATCCGGGGACACAGATATCCTCCTAACCGCCACCAATATGGGAGCCACCGTGGCGACGAGCAGCAGCCCCACTATCACAGCCAGGCTCGCCAGCGCCGACCACGGGAACAGTATACGCCTCTCCACCGCCACCGCCAGCATCTGGTTGAAAAGCTGCACCTGACCCTTCAGCGAGACATAGCCCACCACGCCGCCCAAGACGATCGCCAACAGATCCATCCCCAAGTTCTCGAAAAGCAGGCTTAGAGCCATCTGGGACTGGCTGTAGCCCCTGATGGACATTATGGTGAGCTCCTTGGCCCGGCTCCTCACCAGCGTCGACACTATCAGCGCGACGCCGATGCTGGCCACGAGCCCCGCGAAGTAGGCCCCCAGCTCCTCGATCCTCCTGGGCCCCGCCAGGTAGATGCTGTTCAGCGCCCTCTCCATCTCGAGCTCGGTCACGTCGACCCTCTCCACGTCCCTGTCGATGACTGTCACCTGGGCCTTGAAGGCCTCCAAGTCGACGCCCTCGGCCAGCTCCACCACCAGCCGCCTCTGCTCTATAAACTTTTCCTTGACGTTGACCAGGAACCCCTCGTTGACGTAGAGGGTGGGGTTCTGCAGCACCCAAACCTCCCCGAGCTCCTTGCCGAATAGACCCACGATCCTGATCGGGTACAGCTTGGACTGCAGCTTCACGAGAAAGACGTCGCCGACATCGACCTGGGCGACCTCCGCCGCCCCCTTCTCCATTATGCCTGCGAACTCGTCCTCCGCCATGACGTCGAACACCTCCGGGTCTACCCAGTTCGGCTCCGTGTAAGCCGCGTTCCTCCACTCAAGCGGGTCTATGGCCCTAATGGGGGTGTCTCCGAAGGCCGAGACGGGGGTGAAGTGGGTTTCCTCCGCCACCGCCGTGACGCCCTGGATCTCCGATATCCGTGTCATGAGGCCCTCTATGTCCTCGCCCTCGAAGAGCCACACCGACGCGTCGGCCCCGACGCTGTGCCTCACCGCCTGCACCATGAAATCGCTCGTGCTGGCGACGTTCCCGATGACGGAGACGCTGTAGCTCATGATGAGCGCCACCATGAAAGTCGAGGCAGCGACCCTCTTCAGGTTCCTGCCGGAGCTGATGGCGGAGAACCTGGCCGCGTCGCCGGCGACGAGGGACGCCAGCGTACCCAGCGTCGTCTGGAAGCCAGGCACGAACCTCAGGAACAGCTTGATGAAGCCCCAGAACAGCAGTATCGGGGCGATGAAGCTCAGCAGGTAGTCCGTCCCCCACCACGTGGAATACAGCATCATCACAATCAGGTTACCCGTGGAAGGCTTGAACATGTCCACCGTTAACCCGAAGTAAAGCATCCCCATCTTGTACGCCCCGAAGAGGAACGCCACCAGCGCCGTCTGCCAATCACCCACGCCCTCATCCACGGACGCATGCTCCTTGAGGGCGTCGACGATGGTGACCTGGGTGGCCTCCTGGGCGGGCCTGTAGACCGACGTCAACGCAAGCACCGTGCTGAACAACAGGGTGGCTCCTAGGGTAAGCGGGCTGATGCTGTTCAGGACCTCGAGGAAACCCATCTCAGGGATGACGACCACGAGGATGCCCGCCCCCGCCAGCACCCCGATCACCGCCGCCAGAACGCTCACGATGAGCCCCTCGAAGACCAGGATGAAGAGCACCTGCCTGTGAGTCATGCCCCTTGTGAACAGAAGCCCTATCTCCCTGCGCCTCAGGTTGAAGACCACGTCGGAAACCGTCATCCCCAGGTACCAGGCGCAGAAGAAGACCGGGAGAGCCACCAGGACGGTGCTCGTCTTCATCTGGTTGGACAGCTGCGACACGGCGGTCAAGATCTCCTGCAGATAGCTTCGAGGCGTGTACATGTACTCGGCGCCCTCGGTGTTTATGTCGTCCAAGATACCCTGCAGCCTATTTACCGACCCCTCGACGTCCCAGGGGTTGATCAGCGCCTCCCTGTCAAGCATTATCAGCGCCTCGGTCGTCTGGTCCTTGGTTGGCCGCCTCATCTCCGCGAAGACGGGGTCAAGCAGTTCCTCCAGGGTGCCCTCTGTCATGAGGATCATGTTGTACACGGGTCTACGGCTGAGAGCCTCTCTGCTCCGGATCAGGTCCCTCAGATAGACGTTGTACCTGCCCATGCTGATGGTGAACGTCCTCTCGTCCAGCGCCACCGAGCCGGCGACGGTGTAGTTACGATGCCTGTACTCGAACCCCGGCGGGTTACGCGGCGCATAGGTGTTGAAACTGATGGTCAGCGGGTCGCTGCCCTGGATCAGCGTCGCGTTCGTCGAGGAGGCGTCCACGTATACCACGCCGTCCTCCAATGGGCCCTCGACGGACATCCCCCCGTAGAGCGACGAGTCGTCGGGCAGCGCCAACAACACTGCCTCGAATGTGCCGTTGATCTTGGGGGACCGCAGCTCTACGCTCCACCTGATGAAGTGGTCCACACGCTCCACGCCCTCGACTTCGCCGAAGATCTCGTCTATCTCAAAGTAATGGGTCTTGGAGACGTTCTTTTCCGGCGCGCTGCTTATGACGTCGACGTACGCGGACTCAAGGGTCTCGTCGAGGATCGCCACCCCTATCGCGTCCGCACCCTGCAGGATGCCGCTGAACAGGGTCGCCGCCAAAGCCGCGCTCAGGAACAGCGACAGGAAGAGCCCTCTCCCTCTGACTATGCGTTTGGCTGCGTAGCGGAACATCTCTTACACATCTTCGGAACGTGTTTAAAAAAATATGCCGAATTTTCTTCAGAATCCGAGCGCGTCGAAGAACGCTGCTTAAAGCCGTTTATTAAAAGGCTTGTAGACCCAAAAAACGTGTGCTCTTATTTATACTAACATTTATATCGCCTGCTCTGTCAAGAACAGCAGTGATTCAATGTCGTTGCTTCAGCCTGATAACGAGATCGGGATGATCCTGCAGACTCTGTTCAGCTTCGCGTTCATAGTCTACCTCTTCTACGCCCAGCGGATCCAGGCCATGACCATGCTCCGGCAGATAGAGGTGACGCTGCGGAAGATCAAGAGTCTCCGCGACGAGGGTAAGACCACCGCCATCGAGACCATCAACGAGATAGGGAAACCCGAGAGGGACCCGACGCCCATGGTGGAGCGGTTCATGGAGCACTTCATGATCGAGCCGGTGAGCATGGACCCGGCGGGGGTCGTGGGGAAGCTCGGCAGCATACTCAACGTCCGTGAGTTCACCTTCGAGAAGGAGGTCGAGGTCATGGCGCCAAACGCCGAGCCCTCCGAGAGGAACAACATAGAGAACCTTCTCGAGGCCTCGCTGGCGCTGAACATCTTCTACAAGGTCATACGGCACTACTACCTCCTTGGCAAGAAGACCATGAACATCTACATCATAATGCAGATCCACATGATACTGCCCCTGATACTGCAGCAGATAGAGGCGTACAGCTCCGCCCTGACGGCGTTCAGTGAGGGCATGCCCATCGGCGACAGCGTGGGCCCGATAGTCGCGGCCAAGCTGCTGAACGGAGCCGAGACAAGGGAGGTCGCCAAGGAGATGGTCGCGGGAGAGATCGAGTACGAAGGACGACGCGTGATAATAACCAAGGCTAAGGGACCCGGCGGAAGCGTGGGCAAGCCTGGGGACGCGGTCAACAACCTGCTGAACGAGAACAAGGGCAAGGTGACTATGCTCATAACCGTCGACGCCGCCGGGAAGCTCGAGGGCGAGCAGGTCGGCGACATCGCCGAAGGCGTCGGCGCAGCCATCGGAGGCCTCGGCGTCGAGAAATACAAGATCGAGCAGGCCGCCACGGAGCACAACATCCCCATGTACGCCGTGGCCATAAAGCAGGGGATAGAGCACGTCGTAGCGCCCCTGGTAGAGTCGCTTTTCGAGGCCACCGACAAGGCGGTCTCATCAGTCAAGGGGCTCATACTTGACTACAGCAAGAAGGGCGACACGGTGCTTGTCGTCGGCATAGGGAACACCGTGGGGGTCGCGCAGTGAAGCGGATGAGCGGGGACACGGCGCCCATAGCGGGCGGAGCTACCCAGAACTGGGTAACCCTCGCCGCCATGATCATCGTCGGCGCCCTCGCGTTGGTGAGCCTATACATGGGGTTCCAGGCGTACGGCAACGAGGAGATAGAGATCGCGTTCATGTACATGATCATAGGGACCAGCGGCTTCATAGCCATCGGCTACGCCTTCTTCAGGCCAAAGCCCACGTCGATGGACCCCCTGAAGACCAAGAAGTTCGACGTCATAACGACACTGGAGTG
>DATKWN010000068.1:0-13359 GCA_035529515.1 Candidatus Krumholzibacteriaceae bacterium
GAGTATCTGGTGAGTCCTCCGCCAGAGGAGCTTGGCCGCCTCGGGGGCGTCCACCTTAGGCAGGGGCCCACGTCCCTTAGCGACGACCGCCTTCAGGTTCTTGCTCCCCATCAGGGCGCCGTAGCCGCCGTAGCCGCAGGCATGGCATATCTTCGCCATAACCGCCGCGTTCCGCACCATGTTCTCTCCGGCTGGGCCGATGTATATCATGCCCGGGTCCTTCCAGAGGCCGACATTGGGCTTCCGCTTCGTGAGCTCGTCTGTTACCTCCTTGTTGAGCTTGATGAGGGTCTTCTCGCCGTCCAGCCCCCAGAGGTGTCCTGCGTCTCTTAGTTCGGCGCCGTCGTCCGTGATGAGCAGGTACACTGGCCTGTCGGCCTTGCCTGTGAAGGTGACGCCGTCGTAGCCCGCCTCCTTGATCTCGTTCGCGAACTCGGTGGCCGCCGTAGACCCGACTGTGCCCATGCTCACCGGGCTCTTGCCGCTGACGCATATCCTTGAGCCAGGGTAGATGCCCGTCATGGGGCCCGTGTACACCATCAGCGGGCTCTTAGGGTCGAGGGGGTCGAGCTCAGGGTACTTGTCGCCCACCTTGTCCCAGAGGACCTTGGCTGCGAGGCCGCGACCCCCGAAGTACTGTTCGAGCACCTTGTCGCTGTACTCGACTTCCCTGATCTTGTCCTTGGAGAGGTCCACGTCGAGCCACTTGCCCGCGTATCCGCCCGGCGTCATTCTATTACCTCCTCCCCTTTCTCGCCGAACATCTTCACGGCCAGGTCCCTGGCGGTGTCGACGGGGTCTCTGCTGTAGAGTTTCCTGTGGACGCTGGGCCCCTCGTTCACAATTGTCAGTGCATTGTAGCCAGCCTCCACGCACACCTCCACGCATCTAGGCTCGCCGCCGCAAAGGTCGCAGATGGTGGACTTGTTGTCCTCGGGGTGCAGGTAGGGTACCGTGCCGGGGCACGCAGTTATGCAGTTGCCGCAGCTTGTGCACTTCTCCCTGTCAACTAATACCGCCCCATAGACGGGGTCCGTGCTAAGCGCCTCGACCGGGCACGCGTTCACACACGGGTAGTCCTGACACTGGGCGCAGAGGTGAGGAACCTCAAGCCCAGGGAAAGGCATGAAGACCCGTATCCGCGAAGCCTCGGGCCACATCCAGCCCTCGTGGTGCATGCTGCAGGCAAGCTCACAGCGCCTGCACCCTGTGCAGGCGGACGGGTCTCTCGCAATCCAGATGGGTTTAACCAAAGTAGTTCACCAGAATGTTTAATTTAGATACGTCGGTGGGGATATGAAATTTTCGAGGAGCCGCTATTTGACGGCTCTGACGTCGTCGTACTTCTTCATTATGAGGCGGGTCAGCTCCGGCTGCATCGTGTACAGGGTCCTTGCCTCGCCCTTCGGGATGAAGAGGCGTATCATGTAGGTTTTGCCGAGCCTGTCGACGACGTCCATGTAGGCCTCGGGGCGCCTGAACTCCCCGTTCACGCAGTTGTCATGGAAATCCTCGATGGCTGGCTTGATGATCTCGTCCATGACCTGCTCCTCCGTCAACTCGTGGCCGAACCCTACCTTGAAGGTGTACTTGATGTAGCCCTCGTGGGTCAGGTTCAGTGTCTTGCTGTTCATGACCTGGGTGTTGGGCACCCTGAGCAGGTTGAACGTGGGCGTGTAGAGGCTGGTGTAGTTGATGCTTATCTCCTCGACCTGGCCCTCCAAGTCGCCGATCTTCACGTAGTCCTTGACCTTGAAGGGCTGCGTGAGGAGGACGTAGAAGCCGGCGACGATGTTGTTGATGGTCTGGCTGGAGCCGAAGCCCAGTGCGGCGCCTACGAGGGCCGAGCTGCCTAGGAATATGTTTGTGGGTAACTCGAAGATGTTGAAAACGGTCGTCGTGGCTATGACTATGGCGACGACCCTGAGCAGAAGCCTGAGGATGTTTCGGACGTGGGGCTCAAGCTCCAGTTTTTGGCCTTTTTTCTTGATAAAGCCGGCGAGGAGGCGGTAGACTGCATAAACCAAGAGGACTGTGGCGATGGACCAGGCGAAATTCATGTAGTTGAGCCTGAGGTACTCTACGACGCCTTCGTACATACAGTGCAGCATATGGAGCCTGAATATATCAGTTATCCTGATCCATGTGCTCTTCATCCGGCTCTTTGCTGACTGTGTCCCGTGGCTCCACCGATCTCCTTATCTGGAGGATTAGGCTCGCGAGGAGCCCGAACAGGACTATCTGGAACCCGGATGTAACCAGCAGCATGGAGATCAGGTACGAGTAGGGGTTCACGAAGCCGGGGCGGCCCGAATAGACCTTGCTCAGGGACAACACCGCCAGCGAGACCAGCCCAGTGAGGAGCGCCGCGCCGCCCAGCACGAGGGCCACCACGTCGAGACGCACGGAGAGAAGGTCCCGGAGCTTGAGGCTCACCTTGACGCCGAGGGGCTGACGGCTGGGGCGGCGGTCGTCGACGGCCACGGGCACCTCCTTGACGCTGTATCCCCGCCTCTTGGCCTCCACCAGCAGCTCCGTCTCGAATATCTGGCTGTGCGACGGAACCAGCGCCGCGAGGTCTAGAAAGCAGTCACGCCTGTAGGCCTTGACGCACGTCGTGTCTGTGAGGCTGGTGCGGAGGAGCATCCTCACGAGCCAGTGGTAGCCTCTGCTGAGGGTCCTTCTGAGCGTTGAACGATGGTTCAGGTCTCCGTTCAGCCGCTTGGACCCCACCACGAGGCAGTAGTCGTCCAGGAGTCTCACGCTCTCCGGTATGAACCCCAGGTCGACGGAGAGATCGATGGGGAAGTAGACCACCTTGTCGTGTGTCGCGGACCTCACCCCCTCCTTGAGGGCTTCTCCTAGGCATGGCTCGGGCAGCTCCACGACACGGACCCCGTCCAGCGTCTCTTTAAGCTCGTGGGCTATCTTGCCGGTGTCGTCTACGCTCCCGTTCTCGACGAGGATTATCTCGTACCTACTGAAGTGCTGTGCAAGATACTCGTTAAGCGCCAACGTGTTGACCCTGAGAAGCCCCGCCTCGTTGTGGACCGGCACGACGAGGCTGGCCTCCGACATCACCCTCAATACCCCCCGGCAGGCGAACAGCCAAGTAACCCTTACTATAGACTCAAATATTTTAGGTTTACCTGTAACTCAATGATGGGTGATGAGGGTCTGCTTCGTCTCGCCGGAGTTCTTCGGGCTGGGGGTCCACGGCGGCTTCGGCTACGTCACCAAGACCCTGAGCGAGGGGCTCGCCGATAGGGGCTTCGATGTCTGCGTGGTTACACCAAGAAGAAATGGTCAGGGACCCGTTGAGACGGTGAACGGCGTGAAGGTGCTCAGCTACAAGCCATTCACAGGGCTTCCGAGGCCCGCAGGGGCTATCGCATCCAGGCGGAGCTACATCACCCTAATCAGAGAAGTCGACGCGGACGTCTACCACAGTCAGGCTGTGAGCCTGAACACCTACATCGCCCAGAGGGCGGCCCCTGACAAGCGTCACCTGATCACGTTCCAGGACCCCTACGATGAACGAGAGTGGGCGAGGATAGCGGAGGTAGAGCCCAGATACAGGGGCCTCATGCATGGAGCAAGGATCAAGCTGGAGAAGCATGTGCTCTCATCCGCCTGCAGACGCGCCGACGCGCTGTACACGCAGGCATGGTTCCTGGCCGAGAAAGCCCGAAGATACTTCGGCTTCAAGGAGCTCCCCGGCTTCCTGCCGAACCCGGTGCCCATACCCGAGACGCCGCGCGGGAAGAGCCCGCGGCCCACGGCCTGCTTCCTCGCCCGCTGGGACCCCCAGAAGAGGGTGGAGCTGTTCTTCAGGCTGGCACTGGAGCACCCGGAAGTCCATTTCATCGCCATGGGGCGAAGCCACGACAAGGCGAGGGACAGGGAGCTGAGGGAAAGGTACGGCGGAGTACCTAACCTCCAGCTGACCGGCTTCGTCTCTGAGGAGGAGAAGTCCAGGATACTGGGGGAGAGCTGGGTGCTTGTCAACACCAGCGTCCGTGAGGCACTCCCCGTGAGCTTCCTCGAGGCCTTGGCCCACGGGACCCCCATCATCAGCGGGGAGAACCCCGACTGCCTGACGGCGGACTACGGCTACGTAGTCGAGGACGGCGACTACTCCGCTGCGGTGAAGCGGCTTCTCACGGACGACGAGAGACGTGAGAAGGGGTACAGGGGTAGACGCCACGTCGAGGAGGTCCACGAAGCCGGGAAGGCCGTGGACCGTCACGTGAAGATATACGAGTCTCTAGAGGTCTAGGCTTGCGGCTGGTGGTGTTCGGCGGCTGGTTCGGCTCAAGGAACCTGGGGGACGACGCCATACTCATAGGCCTGCGCAACGTCCTCGGTAGGGCGATTCCGGGCGTCGAGCTGGTCGCCCTCTCAACCGACCCAGAGTACACGGAGAGGGTCTGCGGCGTCGAGGCCGTCAAGCTCCGGAGCCCCCGGAGCCTCGTCAGGAACAGGGAGGAGTACCTTAAGGTTTTCGAGGAGGCCGAAGGCTGCATAGTCTCCGGCGGCACCCCCATCTACGACTACGGCCACCTCTCCAGGGCGATACACATGGCCCTCCCCGCGATCAAGGGTAAACCCCTCGTGTTCTTCGGCGTCGGCGCGAAGCCCCTGTCCTCCTTCAAGGGCCGGGAGGTCACGAGGCTGCTTCTCAGAGGCGCCTCACTGATATCCACGCGGGACGCCCCGTCGCGCGGCGTGTTGATGCAGCTCACCCGGACCCCGATAGTGGTCACAGGGGACAGCGCCCTGCACATGGAGCCGGTTACACCGGAGAAGCCGTCTGAGCCAGTGGCCCTGATATGCCCGAGGCACCTATCACTGGATTACAAGAGGGGCTACCACCAGCCCCTGACCTCGTCCGAGATAAACAAGATCAGGCACATGGTCGCCAGGGCCGCTGACCACCTGATCTCTCTGGGCTACGCGGTGCGGTTCGCGCCCTTCCACACGGTGCCCCCCGACGACGACCGTCTTGAGATAACCAGGATATTGAACCTGATGAAAAGCGGGGACGCCGAGACGCTGCCCAGGCCGGCGTCGCCGGAGGCGGCACTGAGGCTAACCGCGGAGGCCGGGCTGGTGGTTGGGCTCCGCCTCCACTCGTTGATACTGGCGGGCCTCTCCGGGACCCCCGTGGCCAGCGTCGGGTACGACATAAAGATCGACGGCTTCATGGAGCTCGCCGGGGCGAGCCGTAGCCTCTGCCACGCCGAGGACGGCCTGGACGCCCTGAGCGCCAGAGTAGACCACATAATCGACGACCACGAAGAGGCCCAGCGAACCCTGACGGATAACGTCGAGATGATGAGGAGAAGGATAAGCAGCGAGTCCCTGAAGGCGGCTAGGCTGCTCTCCGGGCAGCCTCCCTGAAGAACGTCCGAGCCGATCCAGCCAGGAACACCGAGCCTATGACGAGCACCATGTCGTCGTCCTCAGCCAGCTCAAGCGCCCTCTTGAACGCGGCCTCCTCGTCCAGTATGATCTCGTAGGGCCTGCCGTTCCGCTCCACCTCCGCAGCGATCACGGCGGGCTCGGCGGCGCGCCCCATGACGCTGTGGGTGGTGACTATGAACCGGTCGGCTACAGCCGCTATGCTGTCGATCATCCCCGGTATCTTCTTGTCGGAGGACATGCTGACGACCGCGACTATGCGCCGGGGCTTCATTTCCCTCTCGATGCTCCTCCTCACGGCCTCTGCCGCCTCGGCGTCCTTGGCGCAGTCGAGCACCACCAGGGGCTTCTTCATCACGATCTCAAGCCTCGCGGGCCAGGAGACGTTGGCGAGGCCTAGGCGGATCGCTTCCTCGGATACCTCGACGCCGTAGCGGCTGAGGGACTCGACGGCGGCCACGGCGGTTGCGGCGTTGAGCACCTGGTGATCACCGAGCAGCGGTATGGAGAGGCCCATGTACTCTCTGAGGCTGTGGAGGTCGAAGGTCTGGCACGTGAGACTGGAGCCGGTCCTCGTGTACGAGGTGTCGTACCCCACGTGGACCACCTCGGCGCCCAGCTCCTCTGCCTTCTCGGTGAAGACCCTGAACACCTCGCTGTCCCGGGTGGCCGTGACGAGCACCCTCCCAGGCTTGATGATGCCTGCCTTCTCGCCGGCTATCTCCACCAGGGTCTCCCCCAGGATGTTGGTGTGCTCGTAGCCTATGTTGGTGATTACAGAGACCAGGGGGTCGACGACGTTGGTGGCGTCGAGCCTGCCCCCCAGGCCCACCTCGAGTACCGCGTACTCCACACCCCTCTCACGGAAGTACTGGAACGCCATGGCTGTGACTACGTCGAAGAACCTGAGGGGCATGGACTGCTCCAGCATCTCCTCGAACAGCGGCCTGATCCCGGAGAGAAGCCTGGCCACGTCCTCCCTGGGTATGCACTCCCCGTTAACCTTGACGCGCTCCCTGAAGTCTTCGAGGTGGGGCGAGGTGAACAGCCCCACCTTGCCGCCGCCCGCCTCCAGGATCGAGGCGATCATGGCGGATGTGGAGCCCTTGCCGTTGCTGCCCCCGACGTGAATGGACTTGAAGCATCCCTGAGGGTCCCCCAGGTGCTTCAGTATGCGGCGCGTGGGGCCGAGGGTCCGCTCCGGGCCGAACCTCCTCACGTTGTAGAGCCAGTCGAGAGCCTCGTCGTAGTCCAAAGTGTCACCGGCTATGCTTCGACCCCGAATGGGTTCCACGGGTAAATAAAATAGAGTGGTCGCCTGCGTGTGGAGGGGGAAGAGGGTTAGTCCTCTTTCTTGAACCTGGGCTCCAGCTTGGCGAGGACCTGGGGAAGCGTGGTGTACTCCATGGCGCCTGGCCCTAGCCGGGCTGGTTGGAACGTTCCGTGCCTCCTCAAGTGGCTGGCCAGCTGCATGGCCTCCTGCCGCGCCAGGTCGAATGCTGGGTCGTCGAAGAGGTCCACCACGATGGGTTTGCCGTCGTCGTAAGACGTCAGCTTGCCGTTGCATATCTGCACGCCCAGCCCTACTATCCTGGGCGGCCCGTCGAAGAGGGTGCACCTGCTGTTCTTGAGGCCGACTGGGAGGAAGGGAGCCCAATGGCTGCCCCTCATCCACCCCGCCACCAGGTATGTGTGGAGGAAGGGACTGGTGATCTCTCCCACGGCGGGGAAGCCGCTCTGTGCCCTAAGCATGCAGACGGGGTCGTCCTTACCGACGTACTTGCCCGCAATATAGTTTATCTTGGTGGTGCTGCTGGCGGCCGCGATTTCGCCGTCGTCGTTCCGGGTGATCTTCTTGATCATGTAGCGCTCGGTTGCCCCGATGAGTGCGAGGAGGCTGTACAGCTCGTCAGGTGTGCTCAGGGTGACGCTCTTGTTGTTGAAGCCGTCCAGCACATCGAAGCTGAAGCCGCAGGTGAGCCTCGGGTCTATAACCAGGCCGGCGGTGTTGCTTGGGTCTGCGTATATCTTGTAGAAGAGATAGTTAAACGCCGCAGGCTCCGTCTTGTCTGCGGCGTACAAGACAACGGGCTCGCTGCCTCTTTCCTCGAACTCCATCTCCGCGTAGCCTGGGCCCATGCCCTTTATGTTGCCGCTGAAGGCGTCGGCGAGGAGGTCCTGGCCGGCGCCGTGGAGCTTCATCTTCTTTGCCTTCTCTGCGCAGGCCATGAAGGTGTCCCATGCGAGCCTGTGGATGTCCTCGTTGTTCTCGCCACGGCTGTGGGTCATGAGGAGCTCGGTGTCGTCGCCGGCGTGGAAAACGTAGTAGCTGTTTATGAGGCCGGTCTCCTGGGCCTCAGCCATCCTAGCCTCGGCGACGTCGAGCAGCGGCTTGGGCACGACGACGTGGCCCGGTATGCTGCCGACGTCAGCCTTGATGAGTGAGACGGTGGTTTTAACCATGTTAATCTCACCATTGAATACGGCTCTGGTATATAATAATGCATGAGCCGGGGCAGACGCTAAGACGGGGGACCGTGATTGCTCCAATCAGGCGTCCTCGCCTCGGGGAAGCTGTCGCTCCTAGGCGAGTACGGCTTGATGTCCACAAGGGGGGAGCCCTCGACGGCGTCCAGGCCCCTGACCGTAAACTCGCAGCCATCGACGCCCACGAGCTCGACAACGGTGTGCCCGACCGGGTTGGGCCTCGAGGGGCTCCTGCACGCGTAGACGCCTCTGAGCGTGTTCACCCCGTGCCTCCTCGGGTAGACCTGCAGCGTGCCCCTGTGCCCGGCGTCGTCTCTCTCGTGGAACCAGTAAAGTATTATAAGGTGGCTGTAGCCCTCGACCCCAAGGAGGCCGGGGCAGAACTCATCGTACACCCTGATGGTTGAGAGATCGCCGTCGACCCTGGTGACCACCCCTATGAACCTGACCTCGCCCCTACCCATGGTTTACCTATGGGGCATTGGGGCGCTATGTGTCTTTCCAAGAGTTATTATTTGGGAGGCATCCGTATTCAGTTGAGTGCAATGAGCAGGGTTTCCGTCGTGAAGTCACCCAACAAGCCGGGCGACGAAGAAGTATACGGGATGGTCAAGAAATGCATCGACCTGGTCGGCGGCATAGAGTCCATAGTGAAGCCCGGCCAGACGGCTGCGCTTAAGCCCAACGTCGTCACGGGTAGGGTAACGGCGCCCGGCGTCACCACGGACAAGAGGGTGGTGAAGGCGATGATAAGGCTGTGCCAGGAGGCTGGGGCAGGCAAGGTGCTGGTGGTTGAGGGGGCGGGGTACTTCACCGAGACCGCCGAGGCGCTGGAGCTCAGCGGCATAAAGGAGATGGCGGAGGGCATGGGCGCCGAGGTCGTCGACGTGGACCGGAGCGAGCTGGTGGAGCTTGAGGTGCCGAGACCCCTGATAACAGACAAGATAAGGGTCTCCAAGAGATTCATGGACGCGGATATCCGCATCAACCTCCCAGTCATGAAGACCCACGACCAGCTCCTGGTCACCCTCGGCGTCAAGAACCTGAAGGGCGTCATGCCGAAGCCCATGAAGCGCCGCTTCCACGCCATCGGCGTCGTGAAAGGCATCATCGACCTCAACAAGACGGTGCCCATCGACCTCACCGTGCTGGACGCCATCGTGGCCATGGAGGGCCTAGGCCCCAGCTTCGGCCCCAAGGTGGAGCTGAACACAGTCGTCGCGAGCAAGGACGTGTGGGCCCTGGACAGGGTCGCCAGCAGGATGATGGGCTTCGAGCCCGAGGAGCTGGACTACCTGGTCGAGGCCGAGGCCCACGGCCTCGTCGACCTCGGAGAAGAGATCGAGGTGGTCGGCGAGCCCCTGAGCAGCTACACATACAGGTTCGAGAGGCCCCCCACGGACCTGGAGTTCGCCGAAGGCGTCACCGTCATCAGCGAAGGCGCCTGCAGCGCCTGCAGGGGCACCATCCACAGCGTCGTCTACGACCTGGAGCAGATGAAGAAGATGGGCGAGATAAGAGACCTATTCATCGTCGTCGGCAGCAACGCGGAGCCCCCAAAGGACCTACCAAACACGCCCATCATCATGGGCACATGCCTCAAGAAGTACGAGAACGAGGGATGCTACGTCGAGGGATGCCCACCCAACAACGACAAGATGCTCGCAGCCATAAGACAGGTCTGCGGCATCAACTAAATTTTTTTTCCGATCTAACCCGTAGCAGGTCATATTAACAAGGTCTCAAGGACCCAAAAATCAGACTACGTTGTATGCATCTTTCAGGGGAAAACAATTTAATCGCTGCGACAAACCTTTCACAGGTGCAGTAAATGCTTGCAGTAAGATCAAGGAAGATCCACACCATCACGGATGGCGTGGTCGACGGAATAGTCCTCATCGACAAGGGGAAGATCAAGGCCGTGGGACCAGACGTCAAGGTGCCCGACGGCGTCAAGACTCTGAAGGCCAGAGTGGTGATGCCCGGCCTCGTCGAGGCCCACTGCCACATAGGCATATGGGAGGAGACCATCGGCTGGGCCGGAAGCGACGGCAACGAGATGACCGACCCCGCGACGCCCCACGTACGGGCGCTGGACGGCATCAAAGCCAACGCCGACGAGGGAGGGCTCGCGGCCGCCCTCCAGGAGGGCGTAACCACGGCGCAGGTGCTGCCCGGGAGCGCCAACGTCATAGGCGGCTACGGCGTGGTCATCAAGACGGCGCCGAGGACCACCGCCGACGAGATGGTCATCAGGAGCCCCAGCGGCATGAAGGTGGCGTTCGGCGAGAACCCGAGACGAGTCTACGGCGTCGAGCAGAAGAAGATGCCCAGCACACGGATGGGAGTCGCAGGCGTCCTCAGGGAGTGGCTCCAGAAGACCAGGAACTACGTGGAGAAGCAGGAGATGTTCAAGGATGACCCGGAGAAGCAGCCGGAGCACGACATCAGGCTTGAGGCCCTCGCCCCGGTGCTGAGGAAGGAGATACCCTTAAGAGCCCACGCCCACAGGGCGGACGACGTGGTGACCGCGATCCGCATCTGCGAGGAGTTCGACGTGGAGATGAGCTGGGAGCACGCCACCGAGGGACACAGGATAGCCGACTATATAGCGAAGAAAGGCGTCCCGGCGGTCTGGGGGCCCAGCCTCACCGCCCGCGGCAAGTGGGAGATGAGGGAGCTGAGCTACGACACCCCACGGATCATGCACGAGGCGGGAGTCAAGTTCGCCATACAGACGGACGCCGTAGGGAGCACCATCAGGTTCCTGCCCCTGTGCGCCGCCTACAGCGTCAAACACGATCTCCCCTACGACTACGCGTTGAAGGCCATCACCATAGTGCCCGCCGAGATACTGGGAGTAGCCGACCGCGTCGGCAGCATAGAGGTCGGCAAGGACGCGGACCTGAGGCTGCTGAGCGGCGACCCCCTGGATGTGATGACCAAGGTGCAGAAGGTCATCATCGACGGCGAGATCGTCTTCTCCCTTTAACCTTTTTTAGTCTGTGAAGCCATCGACCCACTCGGGGTCGTCCGGCGGGTTCTCCGCCAGCTTCTCTCTCCAAGCCTCGTCTGTGAGCCGCTGGCTGATGGGCTGCTTGAACTCGTAGTAGCTGAACACCGGGCCCGCGCCGAGGACCACTGAGCCGTCAGGCTGCCTGTAGGCCACCACTATGAGCCTCACGTACCCCGTGGCCTCCTCCAGCACCTGATTCGTGTTCGTGTCGGTGTGCACGTCTGCTACGAGGGTCGTCTTCTTCGCCTTGGACTCGACCCCCGCCAGCACGTCGTCCAGCTCGTCCGCGAAGTCCCGTATGAAGTCGCAGTCGCCCTGCGTCAGCGGCTCGTTCAGCAGCTCCTTCTCCGATATCTGGATGAGCCTGGAGATTATTTCCTCTAGGGACGTCAGCCTCCTCGCTGATGTCTCGTCGAGGACGCCGTAGCTGGTGAGCCCCCTCCGGGTCATCTTGGTTAGGTCCAGCAGCCTCGCGTAGAACTCGGGGACCGGCTCCACGTAGCCCTCCGCAGGCGGCAGAATGATTGCACCCGACAGCGCAACGCTGTAGCTCTGCTTAGCGTACAGTATGGTGTCGTGCCGGAGCTCGGTCCACGACGCCAGCGCCGTGGTCAGCTGCTTGTCGGTCCACGCCTCGGTCTGCATGAACGTCGGGTACCCCTCGCCGTGGTCCTCCAGCAGCGGCTTCAGCGTGTACAGCCAGGACCAGTAAAGGTTCCTTCCCCAGTCCTCGGAGGTGAAGTTGCTGAACTGCTCTTTCAACATGTCGAACTGGGCGTCATAGTTCTCGTAGTTGGAGTCCTTTAGCTCGTCCAGTATCTCCCTCGCGCGGGACGACCCCAGTATAGCCATAACATCCAATCCACGCGGGAAGCCCCTGGTCGGGCCTATCGGCGTATCGACCAAGGTAAACGGCCGTTCGGGTCCGAGCGGCTTGTGCACACTGGGAATCACCAGCTCTTGGAAGATGTAGGAGTCTGGTACGAACCTCTGTCCCATGAGCCTGAAGCCTATTGTGGCCTCTAGCACCTCGTCCAGCCTGTCCGGCGTAATCGGCGGGAACAGCATGGCGTTGCCTGTGCCGCCGTAGATGGCGGGAGGGTTATACTCCGCTAGTTTCAGCTTAAGCTCCAGAAGCCTGTCGTCGTCCAGCTGCCCGGGGTCTATTGTGCCGGTGAACACGCTCTGCAGAGCGTCGAGGTACTCGTAGGGCCCCAGGTCGTCAGAGACGCCTACGTAGAACGATGTGACCTCGTAGACCCTGTTCCACCTGGTCCACAGGTTCGTGTCGCCTGTGAGGGCCGCCGTCAACAGGCACGCCTGAAGGGTCTGGACCTCTGCGTCGTACTCGGAGATGAAGGCGGTGCAAGGAGGCATAATGCTGCAGGTGGTCCCCGCTTCGATGTTCGGGTCTCCCTTCAGCAGCATGGACATCCTGCCGTACCACATCACGGCCTTGAAGTAGTTCCGGAGCTTCTCGGACCGCGTGTAGTGGCCCCGGGGGACGTACTGCGAGTAGTCCTCCCTGTAGAGGAATATCCCCGACTCGTTGAAGCCGCTGTGCCCCTCGATGTTGGCTAGCTCCTCCTCGACCATGTCCTTTACGAAGGCGCTGGGGGTGAAGCCGTACCTCGTCAGGTCCTCGTCGTAGAAGCTGCCTGTGTCGTAGCTGTAGGCGTCCTCCATCTCGGATATCTGGTCCTCGCCGGGCTTCAACAGACATAAGCCGACTGCGAGGTACGCCGCGTTCCTCCTGTGCGCCTCCCTGACCTTTCCCTCCGTTAGATTGTACTGCTCCGCCGAGTAGTCGTATAGAGCCCTGCTGATGTTCCAGATGTCCCCGTAGAACGTCGCCTCCTCTATCCTCCTCAGGGTTTCGTCGAACTGTATGTGGTAGAGGTGCAGCAGGGAGTCGGAGGTGACGAAGATCGGGATGTCCATGTCCCTCAGCTCGTCGTAGACCGGCTGGATGTACTCCTCGTCCCCGTTGAACGGGTTCTCGATCACCACGAATCCGTTGGAGAGCAGCAGCTGCTCCGCCCTGCCGCTCAGAGGCACCGACGACGTGAAGTGCCCGTAGTTCGTGATGCCAGCCGACTCGAGGGGCAGCGTGTACTGGGGGGCCCCTGCTGTTCCGCCCCAGCTCGTCGGCGTCAACTCGAAGCCATCCGTCTCCACAGAGTCCACGACCACCACAGTGGCCTCGCTCTGCCTCTCGAGCTCCCGCCTGAGCCTGTACTCAAGGATGGACACCTGAGAGTCCAAGTCGTCGTTCAGGTCCTCCAGCTCCTCCACGGACTCCTGCAGCTCACGCACCGTGCCCAGAAGCTCGTCGATCTGCCTGAGGTAGACCTGGGTCTCGTCCCCTTGGCTCACCTGTGTGCTCTCGTGAATCCTGTATCCGATGAATCCGCCGCCGAGGCCCGACACCA
>DATKWN010000069.1:0-19535 GCA_035529515.1 Candidatus Krumholzibacteriaceae bacterium
TCGGACTTCAGTCAGCTCCAGCGCTACGAGACCGAGGACCTGAACATGTGGGGCAGGTGGCTCGTCTACGGCACGGCGCTGGGCGTCGGCGAGAAGGTGGCCGAGGCCATGCAGCGGCTGGACCTGCCCTACGCGCCGGCACGCTTCGCCCCGGTGATGCCCTTCATATTCATGCCGATAAGGACCGCCGCGATACCCAGCAGAGGCGGGCGGTCGGGCGGGTTCGGTGGCGGAGGCGGCGGGTTCGGTGGCGGAGGTGGGTTCGGCGGAGGAGGCGGAGGGGTCCGCTAGAACTCCCCGCCTTCATCCTCCAGAAACTTTTTGACTGTCCTGAGCGCGTTGAGGAACTGGCCGCCCTTGCCCGTTATGACGTACTTCATGTTGCCGCCGTACTCCTCCTCGTCGATGAGCTTACGCTCCTTGAGGAACTCGACGGCCTCCTTCGCCCGGTCCACCGGCAGGTTCGCGCCGTAGCTGATACGCGTGATCCCAGTTGCGCCTCGCCTGCGTACGGTCTCAAGTATGTCCTGGTAGATATCGTATCTTGTTCGTCGCTCCATGGCGCAACACTAGAAGGGTGGGTCAGGCAGTTTTTCAGCCTTTTGAGGCGCGCTCCTCATACTGACGGATGGCTCGCTCCTCAGTTCCTCCGTGTAGGTCACTCCCTCCACCTCGCAGCCGTTCTCCAGGTGGACCCTGCGCCCGTAGAGGTACCCGGCTCTAGCCCTGCTTCTTAGCTGTATCTCGTCGGCCCAGACGTCCTCGAGCTCGCTGAGCTCCTTGGCGACGACGACCTGGCCTATGAGGGGGCCCCTTACCTCTCCCTTGCGGCCTATCTCTATACGCGTCGCCTTGGCGCCGTGCCTGGTCCTCAGGACGTTTGCCTCGATGAACTTGTCGGCCTCGGCCTTGTACGCCTCCAGCTTGCCGCCGACCCTTATCGAGTCAGCCTTAACGTCCCCGTCGACGGCAGCCTTGCCTCCCACCTTAAGCTTCTCGCTGAGGCTGAGGTTGCCGTATACCTTAAATGTGCCGCCTACCGTGACGTTTTCTCCCTCGGCGTCGCCGTCGATCTTGACTGTGCCGCCTACGCTGATGTTCTTGAACTTTAGCTCTCCGTCGCTCTTGAGGGTGCCGCCTACGCTGATGTCGCCGCCCTCCCCGCCCGAGAGGGAGATGGTTCCGCCTACGTCCAGGTCACCGAACTCCAGGGGCTTGGAGGACTTCAGCGAGCCGCCCACCTCAAGGGTTCTGGCGACTCTGCCCCCGGACAGCCTGACTGTGCCGCCGACGTCTATGCTGTCGATGTCGACGGTGTCGTTCGCCTTGAAGCTGCCGCCGACGTCGACGTCCTCGACCTGCACGGGGCCTTCTCCTGTGAAGGTTCCGCCTACCCGGATGCTGGTGCCCCTGGTCTCGCCGCCCACCTTGGCCGAGCCACCCACGTCCATGTTGTCGATGTTCACGTCTGTCTCGGCATGGAAGCTTCCGCCCACGACGACGCGGTGAGACTCCACCAACCCCCGGGCACTGAAGGTTCCGCCGGTGTTCACGTACTCCGACTTGACTGCGCCATATGTGGTGAGGCTCCTGGAGACTCTCAGCTGTTTGGCGTCCATGTCTCCCCTCACCTCAAGGCTGCCTCTCTTCACCTCGACGGCTTCAGCCTTCAATCCGCCTTCAACAAGTATGTCCCCGCGCCGGGACTCGATTTTGTTAGCCTCGACGCTGCAGAGGAAGTCGCAGTCGCCCGTGCACCTGACGTCTCCCTGGACCTTAAGCAGTCTATCTGGGCCTAGGGCCTCAACGGCCCCGTCCTCAACGACGAGGTCTCCCTCGACGACGTCGAGCTGCATCCTTCTCCTGTTTACGTAGACTTCTCCCAAACCCGTCACTTGTGGAATATCTTGTTTTCGCCTTTTTAAATGTAAAACACGTATGGCACTCACAAGTTGTGAGTACGCACTGTGATTATTTCAAGCGATTATGAAACCTGAGTCCGCTTTATAAATGGAGAAGCCGAGGTTGCCTCGACGAAAAATGGTTGGTAACAAGATAAGTGAGGTAAACCTCAAGAAACTGGAGTCGATCCAGGGCGTAATCAACGTCGAGGAGGGCGAGGCCGTCTCCCTCGACGAGACCCTGAGCCGGGTGCTCAAGTTCTACGGAAAGTTCGTGCCTTACAACTAGGAGGGCCACCCGGTGAAGGCAGCCCAGATCCCCAAGTCTTTTCAACAGCCTCAGGCATTTGAGCCGAAGCCAGGCTTCCTCGGCGGCGTGATGCCTTCACGCCTCGACAGGAACGCGAAGATGTTTCTGTCAGGCGCCGTCGTCAACGGCGTCTCGAACGGGGTCTTTAACGCGGTCATGTAGCTTTACCTCGCGTCCTTCGGTTTCGACGGCCAGGGCCTGGGCACCATAATCATGATGAACGCTTTGACCGCCACAATCCTCATGATCCCTTGCGGGATTCTGGCGGACCGTATAGGAAAGGTTAAGATGATATTAGCGGGCTTCGCCGCCGTGTCGTTGGCGATGGTCTCGTTTTTCCTGGCAGGAAGCATCGAGGTGTTCGCGTTGTCGTTCGCGCTCATCGGTGTTAGTAACGCCGCAGCCACCGTGTTCACCCCCCTCTACTCGTCGTTCTTCGAGAAAGACGACATGGATAAGGCGTTCGGGCTCTACGGGCTGGTCAACATCTCCGCGATGAGCCTGGGCAGCTTAGCGGGGTACGTCCCGCCGCTCAGGGTCAACACACTCGGCATCAGCCTGAACGCGGCGTATAGGTACACCATGGTCGCCGCGGGGTCTCTCTTCGTTCTCCAGTACCTCTTCATCTACATGTCCAGCCTGGGCATTCAGGAGCAGCTGTCCAGAGAGCTCAGGTTCAACCTCAAGTCCAAGTGGCTGGTGCTGAAGATATGCGGAATCGGGCTTCTAGCCAACGTCGCTGGCGGGATCATGTTCAGCCTCTTCCCGTACTACGTTAACCAGAAGTTTGGGGTAGCCTCCGCCGGGCTGGGCACCCTGTTCTTCGTATCCAACTTGGCGATGGCGCTATCGAAGGGCACCGCCGCGTCTTTCGCGAAACGACTGGGCGGCATGAAGAGCATAACCTTCGGGATCGCGTTGTCCGCCGTGTTCCTGTTGTTGATGCCCCTCTCCCCCAGCTTCGGCGTGCTCGCCGTGTTCTACGTGCTCAGGATGGGTACACGGTTCATGTCAGACCCCCTGATCACCAGCATGTTCATGAGGAGCATAAACGAGGACGAGAAGTCCACCGCCAACAGCCTGAGGATGATATCTATGAACGGCGGAGGCGTCGTCTCTCCGATCCTGGGGGGCGCCTTGATGGAGAAAGTGGGGCTCGACACGCCCGCTTTCATTAGCGGCGCGTTGACGCTACTCGTAGCAGCCCTCTACCCGCTGCTGCTTAGACGGGAGGCAGAGGTGCTGATGGAAAACGGGGGGCAACGTTAACTACTTCTCGTGCTCTATTTTCCTAGCAAGCTCAACCGTCTTCTCGTCGCCATGCCTCGCGCGGTAAGCTAGTAGCCCCGCCCTGAGCACAGCGTTTCTCGGGCCCTCGCTCGGGTCATACCTTGACATGAAGTCGTTACATGGGAACTCGCCGCAAACTCCGCAGTGCTCCACACCGTGATCCTTGACACAAGTGTATGTCTCGCAAGTACCCCAGAACGGCTTACCTTCAACAGCATTACAGCCGGGGCACTGGGGCTGCTTCTCTCCCAAGAACCAATCGCAGTCGTCACAGACGATCCCACAAGGCGAAAATTCCTGAGTTCCCATCCTACCCTTCACAGGAGTCATGTGTTAGATAAATATAATGAACGTGTCGGGACTGCCCTTGGATGAAAGTGTGGGGGAAAACCCTAAACCAGAAGCAGTGTCTTCATATCCATGGGCTCCGATGAAAAGCAGCCTAACTATGTCGACGAGGGCATCGGTCTCTTCAGGCAACGCAGGTTCAAGGAGGCTGCGGAAAAGTTAGAGAAGGCCATCGACCTGGAGCCCGAGAACGTTAGTCTCTGGAACCTTCACGCTCAGGCACTCGCCAACACGGGCGACTACGAGGAGGCTCTGAAATCCATAGAGGTAGCCGTCGCCCTCGACGACACTAACTTCTTGAACTGGCAGCTTAAGGGGACCTTCCTCATGAGGCAGGACGACCTGGAGGGATCGAAGAAAGCCATAGACAAGTCTCTTGAGCTTAACAAGTCGTCAGTCACCTACACACTCAGGGGGCAGGTGGACTATAACCTTCAGAACTACGACGAGGCGCTGGGCTTCTTCGAGGAAGCCCTGAACCTTGACCCTGATAACCCTCTCGCCAACCAGATGAAGGGACTGGTGCTGTTCATCCAGGGCAAACACGGCGAGGCGATACCCTTCATCGAGAAGGCGTTGACCGTCGGCACATCCGAGAGCCTTGAGAAGATACTGGAAGAGTGTAGGAAGAGAGCCGAGCCCGGTTAAGCTGCTCCCGTCTCTATAAAGGCTGTTCAAGAGGGTTCTTGGAACGGTTCACTCGTTAAGCGACTTCCCGCAGTTTATGCAGTACAGGGTGGCGGGCACCTTTTCGCCGCAGTGGGGGCACGTCGTCACGCCTTGGACGGGGCTCACGTCATCGTCTCTGAAGTAGTCCGGCTCCCTGTACGTCTCCATAAAGGCTTCATCCACAGCCGGCTCCTCCGCTTGCGGCGTTTCAAGTAATACAGGCTCGGGTAAGACGACTTCTGGCTCGCCCTCATCGCTCTCTGGCATAGACTCCTCGATCTCTGGCTCAGGTAACTCCACCCCTGGCTCAGAGAACTCTGTCTCCGGCTCAGGCACCTCTAACTCCAGTCCAGGTATCTCCACCGACTGTTCGGGCATCAAGAACTCCGGTTCAGACACCTGCAGGTACTGCTCCTCGTCCTCGAAGACATCCCTCGACACGGGAGCCTGTTCCACCTCCACTGGGGGGCGCTCCTCCACCGAGGGTTCCCGCGTCTTCGGGGGCGCCTTGGGCGGCTCTTCCACCGTCTCGGGGGTTGGCTGGGTCTTGGTCTTACTTACTCGGCTGCCCACGATCACCGCGAACAGCACCAATACGAACAGCGCCACGAACATCAGCGCCATCACTATCTCGTTGATCATCACTCGACGCCCCTAAACCAGTCCAGCTTAAGCTAATACGCTACACGTGGATATTCTTTTCCTAGTCCACCCTCTCCAGCTTGAAGCTGATAGGCCTCCTCCCGTCGGTGGCCGAGCACCTCTCGTGGGGCTCCCCGGTGCTAGGCTTAACGGGGGCCTCCCCGAATATCCGGGGGGGCCTCGACCTTGAGGTATTAGCTATGCCGGCGCCTTGAGGTAAACAATATACGTCTTCAAGGTGATCCAGTCACATGATTCTCGGTCTATGCGGGAGCCCCCGCGCCATGACCACCGAGTACGTGCTCAGAGCAGCACTGGGTATGCTCCAAGAGAAGGGATTCGAGACCCTGTTCTGGGGCGTACGCGGCAAGAAGATAGGGTTCTGCATCCACTGTGACCGCTGCCTTAAGGAGGCGGAGTGCACAATCGACGACGACGTCCAGGGGCTCTACCCTCTCCTCCAGGAGGCGGAGGCCCTAGTGATAGCGACGCCGGTGTACAACGGCGGGGTGAGCGCACAGATAAAGGCAGTCATGGACCGGACGAGGGCGCTCCTCGCCCAAGACAAGGACGCACTACGGGGCAAGCCCGGGATCGCAATCGCGGTGGGGGGCGACCGCGTCGGGGGCCAGGAGCTGACCATACAGCAGATCCAGACTTTCCTGATCCTGAACGGCGCCATCCCCCTCAGCGGCGGCTTCTTCGGCGCCAACCTCGGCGCCTCCCTATGGTCCAAGGACAGCATGGATGGCATCATGGAGGACGAGGAGGGCATGAGGAGCATGAGGAAGACGGTGAACAGGCTCATAGAGTACATGGAGGAACGGGCATGAAGATCGCGTGGGGTATAACGGGCTCCGGCGACAAGATCAACGAGACCATAGAAGTGATGAAGGCGCTGAAACGGGCGCACCCGGAACTGGGGATCGAGGTCTTCCTCTCCAAGGCGGGGGCGACAGTAGCCAAGTACTACAGGGTCGAGGAGGAGCTGCGAACCAGCTTCGACAAGGTGTGGAACGAGGTGGACGCCAACACGCCTTTCCTCGCAGCTAGGCTGCAGGTCGGGGAGTTTGTGTTCCTGTTGATCGCCCCAGCCACCAGTAACACCGTGGCCAAGTTGGCTGTCGGGGTCTCCGACACCCTGCTCACCAACGCCGCGCTCCAAGCCGTGAAGGGCTACGTCCCTGTATACGTCATGCCGGTAGACTACAGGGAAGGCGAGACCACCACGACCTTGCCCAGCGGTAAAAAGCTGAGGCTCAGGGTGCGGAAAGAGGACGCCGAGAACGTCGCGAAGCTGGGCTCGATGGAAGGCATCCACACCTTCGAGTTCCCCGACATGATACCGGCTATCCTAGAAGAGTACATGGAAAAGAAAGGAAAATAAAATTAGAAGACGTGGTGCGTCTTCAGGGTCTTCTTGGAATAGTCCCTAGGGGGCCTGAAGACGGTGAACAGGTCCAGCCTATCCTGCTCCTTCAGCCTGTCATAGATCTGCACCCACGCGCACTCGTTCTCGTAGTCCCCGACCTCGCAATTGCCCTTCACCTGTCCGCCGCAGGGTCCGTTCAGCAGCCCCTTGGCGCACCGGGTTAGGGGGCATATGCCGCCGGTCTCGTCCAGGATGCAGTCGCCGCAGGCCTTGCACATGTCGTGGAACTTGCCGAGGCGCTCTGTCTCGCCTATGAAAAGCGTGTTCAGCGCCGGTAACACTATCTTCTTGCTGTATGTGCCGACTGTCTGGGTCCCTGCCCCGCACGCCATGACCAGTATGGCGTCGGAGTTGGCGATCTGCTTCTTATACGCCTTCAGGTCCCGCCTGTCGAGCCTCAGGTCGCACGGGTCCTCCACCATGGCCCAGCCGGCGACCCTGTCGCCGAGCTTCTCGGCCATCTCCTTTACCTCGTCCTCGCCGCCCGTCTTGCAGCTGGTGGAGCATGTACCGCAGCCCACTATGAACAGCTTCTTGTAGGGTGCGAACATCTCCTGGATCTCTTCCATCGATTTCTGTTCTGTGATTATCATCTCATATCTCCTCCTAGAACGCCTCCAGCAATGGCTCGAATATCCGCTCGTACATGACCGCCATCACGTGTATCCCCGCCGCGCTCGTAGTCTTCCGTATCTCCTTGATGAAAGGCCTGAAGAACTCCAGGTTAACCTCGTCGTATAGCTGGCTCCTCTTCTCCTTGTCCGGCTCCTCCTTGACCTTCTTCATGCTGGCCAGCAGCTCCTTGGGCACGGACACGCCTGGAATGAACCTGTCGAAGAAGTCGGCTATCCCGTAGCTCTTCAGCGGGAAGACGCCTATCAGCGTCGGGCACTTGTATTTCTCCGCCTCCTTGAGGAACTCCTTGGTCTTGTCGATGTCGAACATGGTCTGGGTCTGGATGAAGTCGGCGCCGATCTTGGTCTTACGCCCTACCTTCAGCACCTCCGGCATCAGTGGGTCCGCGTTCGGGTTAGCGGCTATCCCCACGTTTATCTCGACGTTGCCGTGGATCTCGTTCCCGGCGACGTCCACCCCTTCGTCGATCATCTTATGCAGTAGGTAGACGAACTGCGCGGAGTCTAAGTCGTACACCGAAACTGCGCCCTTGTTGTCGCCGAGGACCGTGTGGTCCCCAGAGATCGCTAGGATGTTCTTGATTCCCAGGTACGAAGCCGCCAGTATATCGGACGTCAACGCGAGCCTGTTCCTGTCTCTCACCGTCATCTGGTAAACCGTCTCTAGCCCCACCTCCTTCTGGACCACCCACGACGGGACGAGGGAGTTCATGTACGCGTAGGCTAGGGGGTTGTCGGTTACGTTGGCAGCGACCACGTAGGGCTTCATAGCCCTGGCGCTGACGAGTACCTCCTCTAGGCCCGTCACTTTCTCGGGCTCCAGCTCGCCGGTGAGAACGAACTTGCCGGCTCTGATGTCCTTAACCAGTTGGCTGTACGCTGGTCTTTTATCGGCCATTTTAACCATCTCCTAATCTACTACATACTCATTTTAAGAACTTTGTATCAACTAATGTTAAAAATACCTGAAGGTTGGTAATTTTAGTAAATATCTTATAAATATCATCATCGTACTAATGTTCTCCGTAGGAACCCAATGGTGAAGGGAATTGTCAAAGAAAGACCTTAGACTCAAGATAAATGAGCTGTCCTCGAGCATCGGCGTGTTCAAGGGACTCGATATACAGGTTGGGAGGATCGTAGACGAAGAGTGGGAGGAGCCCATGGGACCCACACCTATGCCCGGGGTGAGCACGCTGAGGGACTGGGACCGGAAGCTACTGAAGCGCTACAAGCCGTTCTACATGCCGTTCTGCGACCTCTGCTGCCTCTGCACCTTCGGTAAATGCGATCTCACTGGCGACAAGAAGGGCGCATGCGGGCTGACCATGGCCGGGCAGCAATCTAGGATAGTCATGTTGGCTTGCTGCATAGGCGCGTCCACCCACGCCGCCCACGGCAGGCACATGCTGGAGCACCTCATAGAGCAGTACGGCAGAGACTATCCACTGGACGTAGCGCTAAACACCACCGTGGAGGCGCCCCACGTGAGACTCGTGTGCGGAATCAAACCTCGAACGCTTAGAGATCTCGAGGACGCTCTAGACTACGTCGAAACTCAGATAGTTCAACTTGTGGCGGCCGCCCATACCGGTCAGGAGGGTGACAACATCGACTTCGAGTCCAAGGCGTTCCACGCGGGGATGCTTGACCACGTGGCTCTCGAGGTCGCCGATATAATGCAGATCGCGACCCTGGGGTTCCCCAAGGGAGACCCCGAGGCCCCCATGGCGGAGGTGGGGTACGGAACCATAGACCCCCAGAAGCCTGTGATCATGTGCATCGGCCACAACGTGCTGCCCAGCGTCGACATCATCGACTACATGATGGATAACAACCTGTTCGGGGAGGTCGAGGTGGGCGGGCTCTGCTGCACGGCCCACGACATGAGCAGGTACAACAAGAGGTCCAAGATCGTGGGCCCCATCTCATGGCAGCTCAAGTTCATCAAGGCGGGAATCCCGGACCTCATCGTCGTCGACGAGCAGTGCATCAGGACCGACGTCATGGACCACGCCAAAGAGATCGGCGTCCCGGTGATAGCGGCGAGCGAGAAGAGCTGCCTAGGGCTGCCGGACAGGACGCATGACCCCGTGAACGCGATAATCGACGACCTCGTCTCAGGGAGAGAGCCGGGGGTTCTGCTCATCGAGCCCGACAAGGTCGGCGAGGTCGCCGTCAAGACCGCTATAGAGGTCAGGAAGAGGCGCGGAGAGAAGAAGCTGTTCAACATCGGCGAGATATCCGAGCTCGCAGCGAAGTGCAGGGCCTGCATGGAGTGTGTCAGGGCCTGCCCGAACACCCTGCCCGTCATGGACGCCATGACAGCCGCCAAGGAAGGAGACTACAGCCTGCTCGCTGGGCTCAACGACCTCTGCGTGGGCTGCGGACGCTGCGAGAGCGCGTGCCCAGTCGACCTCCCTGTGATAAACATGATCGCCAAGGCCAGCGAGGACAACCTGCTCACGGAGAAGTACGCGATAAGGGTCGGCCGGGGAGCCATCCAGGACGTAGAGATCAGGGAGGTGGGCAGCCCCATCGTGTTCGGCGAGATACCCGGAGTAGTCGCACTCGTAGGGTGCGCCAACTACCCGGCCGGGTACGGTGACGTCGCCGCCATAGCCGAGGAGTTCCTGAAGCGTCGCTTCATCGTTGTGACCTCCGGGTGCTCGGCGATGAACATCGCCATGACCAAGGACGAGGACGGCCTGAACCTCTACGAGAAGTACCCGGGCAACTTCGACGCCGGCGGCCTGGTGAACGTCGGCAGCTGCGTAGCCAACGCCCACATCACCGGGGCGGCCATCAAGATCGCCAACATATTCGCCAAGCGGCCACTACGGGCCAACTACGAGGAGATAGCGGACTACATCCACAACCGCGTCGGCGCCGTAGGCATCGCCTGGGGCGCCATGAGCCAGAAGGCCGCCGCCATCGCAGCGGGCTGCTGGAGGCTGGGGATACCCGTCATCGTGGGGCCCCACGGCTCAAAGTACCGCAGGATGCTGCTCGGCGACAAGACCAACGAGGACGACTGGAAGATCTACAACGCCAGGGACGGCGAGAAGGTGTACGTCGGCCCGGTGCCGGAGCACCTGTTCTACGCCGCCGAGACGCTGGAGGAGGCGCTTGTGCTGACGGCCAAGCTCGCCATGAGGCCCAACGACACCAACAAGGGCCGCGCCGTGAAGCTCAGCCACTACATCGACCTCCACAAGAAGCACTACGGCGCGATGCCCGACGACCTGCACCTCTTCGTGCGGAGGGCCCAGGACGTGCCGTTCACCATGAAGGACGAGATAATGAAGATCCTTGAGGCGAAGGGCTGGGAGGAGGACAGGATAGCGTCCCCTGACCCGACTCTCCTCGACAGGATGGTGAGGAGGCGAGGCTGATGTCCGCGAAGATGAAAACAGGTCAGACGGCCGAGATCGCCGGCCCCAAGAAGGCCAACATCTTCCCCAACGCCGACGTGGCGGCGGCGATGATAGGGAAGGCGAAGCGGCCCCTGCTGGTGGTGGGCTCGGTGTCCACGAAGCTGGAGACCAACGACGGCGACTTCGTCGACACCGCCATCAGGGCGATGAAGAACAAGAAGGTCTCCGTCGTGGCGACGGGGCACCTGGTAGGAGAGTTTAGGAGCCGTGGGGTGGATAACGCTTATAGCATGTCCATCTTCGTCTTGGGTAAGTACCTGAGCGACCCCGCGTGGAAGGGCTTCGACGGGAATGGCCCATACGACGTCGTCGTGTTCGCCGCGTTCCCGTACTACATGGAGTGGCTGGTGGAGTCAGGGCTCAAGAGCTTCGCCACGGGGCTGAGGACCGTGAGCCTTGAGAGGAGCTACCAGCCCAACGCACAGTGGAGCCTCGGCTGGATGCCGGAGCCCGACTGGAGGGACGCGTTGGAAAAGATCGTGTCACGTTTAGAGGAGGAGAAATAGAGTGTCTATGTTTGAGGACATCCCGGTGGATGTTGGGATCATCTACGAGGGTGAACGGATACGCGGCCGCGACATGCAGATCGAGCTGGGCGGCCCAAGGGAGGAGTACAAGTTCGAGCTAGTCCAGTCAAAGCCGATGGACGAGATCGATGACGGCAAGATAACGATAGTGGGCAGGGACATCTCTGAGCTCCCCGAGGGCACCAACACGCCTTTCGGGATGGTCATAGAGGTCGGCGGAGCCGAGCTCGAGAAGGACCTGGAGGGCGTAATAGAGCGCCGCCTCCACGAGTACGTCAACTTCATCGAGGGCTTCATGCACCTGAACCAGCGGTACGACATACAGATGAGGCTCAGCAAGAAGAGCTACCTGAAGGGCTTCAACAGCTTCAACGTGTTCGGCGAGGTGCTGATGCGACTCTACAAGAGCGAGCTGCCGTTCATCGAGAAGATGCAGATCACGTTCTACACCGACCCCGAGAAGGTCGAGGAGCTGTACGCCGGGGCAATCGAGATCTACGATAGCAGAGACGCCCGCGCCAGGGGCATGAGCGACGACGAGGTCGACGTCTTCTACGGCTGCAGCCTCTGCCAGAGCTTCGCCCCCACGCACCTCTGCGTCATCACGCCCCAGCGGTACGCCAACTGCGGCGCCATCAGCTGGTTCGACGGCAGGGCCACAGCCAAGGTAGACCCCAAGGGCCCCGTCTTCGAGATACTGAAGGGCGCCCTCATCGACGCCGTCACGGGCGAATACGAGGGAGTCAACCAGGTCATCAGGGATAAGAGCCTGGGCGAGATCGAGCGGGTCCAGCTTTACACGGCGTTCGGTTACCCTCACACCAGCTGCGGCTGCTTCGAGGGCTGCGCCTTCTACATCCCCGAGGTCGACGGCTACGGTGTCGTCCACAGGAACTACAAGAGTGAGACGGTGAACGGACTGAGCTTCGTCACCATCAGCGATCTCACCGCAGGCGGCAGACAGGTGGACGGGTTCCACGGCCTCAGCATAGAGTACATGAGGAGCCCCAAGTTCCTGCAGGCTGACGGGGGCTGGGACCGCGTCGTCTGGATGCCAAAGGACATCATGGACAGGATCAAGCAGTACATGCCACCGGAGATCATCTCTAAGATAGCTACGGAGAAGGACGTTGAGACCATCGATCAGCTCAAGGAGTGGCTCAAGGAGAAGGGTCACCCCATAGTAGGCACCTGGAAGGAGGAGGAGCCCAAGGCGGAGGCCGCCCCAGCGGCGCCCCAGCAGCAGATGCCGACGACGTTCATGATGCCGACCATGGAGCTGCCCGGAGGCGCCGTGCCCGGGCTGCCCAGCGGGATGAAAATCCGAGTAATCCTGAAGAACGCGAAGATCAAGGCTGAGAAGGTAATCATCAGGGTCGAGAAGGAGTGAACACCGATTGGTCAAATCCGACGACATTGAACTGATTCTCAGCAGGGACCTACTAGAGAAGCTGGCCAAGCTCCAGGAAGTGGAGCTGGATGACGTCGACATAGAGCTCGACGAGATAGAGTTCAGCGTAGAGGGCGGAGGCGGAGGAGTGTCCTCGCCGCTGCTGGCACGCCTCGGCTACGAGTTCGCCATGATAAGGGACTCTGCGAACCGGATAACCAGCCTGCTAGGCGGCCCAGCCATGGGCATGCCTATGCCCCAGATGCAGACAGCGATGCCGGGAGTTGCCCATGCAGCGCCCTTGGTCAAGCCATCCGCGCTCATACCGGAGACGGCCGGGATTCCCGAGGCGGAGTACCCTGCGAGCATCGTAGAGGTCAGGCTCGGGGCCACGAAGGCTGAGGGAGGGACAAGGTCGATATCCCACGTGATCGGAGGCGAGACCGTGCCGCCGTGCTTCAACTTCCAGGCGCCGCCCAAGCACAGGCCTGTGATTGCGGTCGACGTCTTCGACTGGCCCAAGGTGAGTCTCAGCAAGGCGGTCAAGATGCATTTCAGAGAGGTCCTGGAGGACACCGGGGAGTGGGCCCGTCTCTGCGTGGACAAGTTCGGGGCCGAGATGATCAACCTTCACCTGCTCACCATAGATCCCCTCATCGAGGACGCGACGCCCAAGGCGGCCGTCAAGAAGGTGGAGGAGGTCGTGGAGGCGGTGGATGTGCCCATCAGCATCGGAGGGTGCGGGGACCCCCACAAGGACTACCAGGTCTTCAAGGCGATATCCGAGAACATCGAGGGGGAGCGGCTGCTCATCAACTCGGTGACGCTGGACATGGACATCGAGGGCACGGCCAGGCTCATCAGTGAGCACGACAACACCGTCATCGCGTTCACGAGCATGGACGTCAACAAGGCCCGGGAGCTCAACAGGAAGCTCTACGACTTCGTCTCGAAGGAGCAGATACTCATGGACACCACCACGGCCGCCCTCGGGTATGGCCTCGACTACGCGTTCACCGTCATGGAGCGGTGCAGGCTCGCGGGCCTCAAGGGCGACCCTGAGCTCAACCACCCCATGAGCTCGGGCACCACCAACGCGTGGGCCGCCCGCGAGGCGTGGATGAAGATGGGGCCAGAGTTCGCCCCGAGGGAGCTGAGGGGCCCCATATGGGAGACCATCACGGGCCAGACGCTGCTCCTCGCGGGCGTCGACTACTTCATGATGATGCACCCCGCCGCCGTGGACGCGTTGAAGACCATGATCGACCAGCTGATGAGCGGCGAGAAACCCGCCGAGCCCACGGAGTGGGTCTCGGTGAGGCTGGGGAGGTGACGCGATGCCGGCGAAAGAGCTGAGCCCAATCGAGATCTATAAGATACTCCCCCGCACCAACTGCAAGGAGTGCGGCGAGGCCAACTGCATGGCCTTCGCGGCAAAGCTGGTTGTCAGGGAGGCCATGCTGGACGGGTGCAAGCCCCTCCTGGAGCCAGGGAAAGAAGAGACCTACAACAAGCTGTGGGCCCTCCTCAAGCCAGCGGTCAAGGCGGTGGAGGTGGGCGTCGGCGACCACAAGGTGACCCTGGGCGGCGAGTATGTGCTCTACAGGCACGAGTTCACGTACTTCCACCAGCCGGCGATGGCGGTCGACGTCAGCGACGAGATGTCCCCCGAGGAGTTCGAGCTACGCGTCAACGTGGTCAACGACTTCAGATACGAGTACATAGGCATGCAGCTCAAGCTGGACATGCTGGCTGTGAGGTCCACCAGCGGAGACCCCGACACCTTCGCCGCGGCGGTCAAGAAGGCGATCGGGCTGACCGAGAAGCCGCTGATCCTGTGCACCCACGACCCCGAGGCTATGAGGAAGGGGCTGGACGCGGCCTATGGCAGGCGTCCGCTTATCTACGCCGCGACCAAGGACAACTGGAAGGAGATGGCAGAGCTGGCCCTCCAGTACGAGTGCCCCGTAGTCGCTTCGTCGCCGCAGGACAGGGACACACTGAAGAGCATCGCGCACACCCTCGAGGAGTACGGGTTAAGCGACATCGTGCTGGACCCGGGGACCGAGCCTAACAGGTACATGACGGCCAACCTGGACAACTACATCATACTCAGGTGGCAGTCCATCAACGAGGAGGAGGAGCACCTGGGCTACCCGATTCTAGGCCTGCCCCTCGTGGCGTGGACCGTCGAGGAGGAGGACACCATAATCAACGAGTGGAACGAGGCGGTCATCGCGGGGGTGTGCATAGCGCGGTTCACGGACGCCATGATCGTCCACGGGATAAGCGGCTGGGCGCTGCTCCCCCAGGTCTTCCTCAGGAGCAACATCTACACCGACCCCCGGAAGCCGGTGGCGGTGGAGCCTGAGCTGGCGGAGTTCGGCGAGCCCAACGACATGTCGCCGGTCCTGTTGACGACCAACTTCGCCCTCACCTACTACACGGTGGCCTCCGACGTCGAGTCAGCCAAGCTGGAGTGCTACATACTTGTCGTGGACAGCGAGGGCATGTCCGTCGAGAGCGCGGTCGCGGGCCGCAAGATGACGGCGGAGACAGTCGCCGAGGCCATAGCCCAGTTCAAGGTAGGTGACAAGGTTCAGCACCGCCACCTGGTGATACCGGGCAGGGCAGCCAGGCTGAGCGGCGAGATACAGGAGCTGTCAGGCTGGACCGTGTCCGTGGGCCCCATGGACTCGTCGGGGATACCCAAGTATCTGGACGAGAAGTGGACGCCTTTCCCGGAGGACTAGGCCCACTTCACGTAGCCGCCTGTGGAGCCCGCTCCACCCAGCACCACGCGGTGCCCCTCTTCTTTTCCCTCGTATCTCTCCAGAATACCGCTGAACTCCACCTTCTCGCCTTCCGTGAACAGGCCGCCGTAGATGCCCTCGTAGGACACTATCTCGGATACATGGGTCTCGCGTTTCTCGAGTTTCGAGTCCGTCACCCTGTAGATCGCCGGCAGGTAGATGGACTCCTCGGCGTCGGACACGACGGCTGCACCCTTCACCTCTCCCAGCTGGCTGTAGGTGTAGTCGCCGTAGCTCTCGGTTATCTCCTCGTCAGTCCGCGTCGGGTGTATTGAGAAGTACGTGCCCCTGTAGAACCCGTAGTTCCACCTCGTGGACGCGATCCGTCTGAGCTCCTCCCTGCTCAGCGGGAACTTTTCGGAGCGCTGCTTCACCCATTCATCCCTCTCTCTCCTGTTTCGGGGCCGGACGACGCCTTCCCTCCTCGCCTTGAGGATCGCCTCCTTCACGCGCAGCGACTCGTCGTGTCCATAGACCGTGAGGTCCATGTCTGAGAACTCCGGGTTGTGTGAGCGGGTCAGGATCGAGCCGGTCACACCGATCCTTCCCTCTACGTCTGCATGCTCCCGGAGGTACTCCACGAGCCCATGCAGCTTCTCCTCCAGGGGGTCCGATGGGCCCTCCCGGGTCAGCGAGTCGACCCTCTCGACCGGGTCGTAGTAGCGTTTCACGTCGCTGAGGGGCACACAGGTGACAGTGATGTTGCGGACGGGGCAGTCGTAGAGGTAGTCGGGGTGGCTCTCCCTCAGGTAGCCGTACGTGTTCTCGACCTGTGTTACGTGGTAGTACCGGAGGGCCCGGGTGTAGCGGGCGTCCCCCCTGCCCCACTTCCCCTCAGCCGTGGGGATGTACTTCAGGTACGCAGTCACCTTGCCCGGGGGGTGCAGGTAGCCCACGACGACGAACATCAGGCCGTCGCGGGTCTCGACCATGTCCCGGTCCTTCGGCTTCAAGAGACCCCCTCACCTGAGCCGTTCGAAAACATATTCGACGAGCCTCTCGGCTATGTCGACGCTCGTAACCTTCTGGAGCCCCTCCCAGCCGGGGGTGCTGTTCACCTCGAGGGTGTACAGCGTCCCGTCGATGTCGGAGCGCATCAGGTCAACGCCTGTGTACTCCAGCCCCAGCGCCTCGGCCGCCCTCAGGCTCGTCTCGACCTCTTCGCCGGACGGCTCATGGGGCTCCGGCGCCGCCCCCGACGAGATGTTGGTCTTCCACCCCGCGGCGACGCGCCTCATGGAGGCGACGACCTGATCGCCGATGACGAAGACCCTGATGTCCTCGTTGCCGTGGGGAATGTATTCTTGGATGTAGAAAACGCTCTGGGTGGACTCCAGCGCCCTGAAGACCCTGTACGCTATGTCCCCGTCGGTGAGGCGCGTGATCCCTGCCCCCAGGGAGCCGAACAGCGGCTTCACCACGACGTCGCCCCCCAGCTCCTCGAAGGCCCTCATGGCCTCTGTGAAACTCTCCGTGACGACTGTGCGGGGAGACGTTATCCCCGCCTTCTCCAGGAGCGCAGAGGTGTAGTACTTGTTCACCGACTTCTCTATGCTGAGCGCCGGGTTGATGACATAGACACCGTACTCCTCCAGCATGTGGACGGCGTCCATCCGGTAAAACACCCTCTCGGCGGTGCCCCCGGGCATGCGGCGCACGATCACGGCGTCGTAGTCCTCGATCATGTAGCCCTTGACGGAGACCTTGGGCTCCGCGGCTATCCGTGAGACGAGCCTGGTAGCAGGGAAGACGTAGGCCTCGGCGCCCCGCCTACGGAGCTCGCCGAGGAGCCTCTGGATGTGCCACTCCTTCCCGTCGTTTCCCAGTATCCCTATCTTCACACGGCTTCACTCAGGGCTCGGCGATGAGTATCTCGGCGTTGCCTCCTACGGCCAGGTCGCCCCTGTACCGCCTGAGGGGTTTGTCTAGGTACCGGAGAGCCTCCTCGACGTTTAACGTCTCCGCCAGCTGCCTGAGGTAGAGCCTCATGAAGATGGGGCTGTAGGTGGTGTCGTACATGTAGGTGGGCAGCAGCTCCTCGACTCCGCCGAAGCAAGCCATGAACCCGCCGTTGCCCTTTGCCTGGGCTCCGAGGCGTTTCCCGGCTCTGCCGAATACGAGTATCTCGCCTCCGTTCATGTGGACGCCGGTGAACGGGGCCGTGTCGCCCTTTACGACGATCATGCCGCGCCTCATGAAGCTCGCGGCCTCGCTGCCGACGCCTCCGCCGACCACGATGCAGCCGCCGGTCATGCCCTCGCTGCTGCCGCGGTAAGCCGCGCCCAGCAGGTGCCCGGCATCCCCTTCTATCCGTAGCACTCCGCCCTTCATCTCGGCTCCCGCCCAGTCGGCTGCGCTGCCCTTCACCGTGAGCTCGCCGCCCGTCATCTGGGAGCCCGTGTGCATCCCGGCGTCTCCCTTGACCACGAGTCTTCCCGCGTCCATGGCTGCGCCCATATACTTGACATGGGGGGCGTCGCCGTCCACCACGATAATCTGCTCGGCCGGGGTCTCCGCCACCTCGCCGGTTACGTCGAAGTGGTCCGCCAACGTGAGCTTGACCTTGCCCTGGTACACGTTGAGCCGCTGAACCTCGTCTAGGGTCCTGCCTGCTATGACGGTCGGGGAGATTACCTCGGCCTCGACGGGTATCGCGGTTACTTCCTTGGGGACCAGTATCAGCTTCTTCATCTTAGCCGCCTCCCACGCAGTCCTTGAGGTGAAGCTGGTACTTGCCCAGCTTGCCCCCGAAGTTGACTGCCGTGATCCACTTCACGCCCTCCACCTTGGTGGCCGCCTCTATGCCGACGCCCATCGCCTTCTTGACCGAGGGCTCGTCGAGGCCGTTGAGTATCACCTCCAGGACCGAGTTGACTCCCTCCGGCACCTGGCTGTCCTTCAGGCTGTGCTTGATGGCGGGGCAGAAAGGCGTGTTGGTTGACGCCCTCAGGAACGCGTAGGTGGAGCCCACCTTACTGCCGCTCCTGCAGAGGCCGCCCGGGAAAGGTGTGATGACGTAGGGCACAGTGTGGATGGCCTCGATGGCTCTCTCGGACGCCTCAAGGGTCGCCGCCTCGGTCTCCCCCATGACGAGGAAGTTGCCGCCGGCCACCGCCTTCTTGGCGCCCACCTTCTCCTCGACCAGGAACTCGCCCTCCATGACGGGGATACGCCAGAACCGTTGCCGCGCCTCCCATCCGTCGCCCATCCGCATCTTCACCTGGTAGCCGTCCCCGAAGAACCGGACGCTCTTGCCGACGTCGATCATGGCGTCGGCCATCTCCTCAGGCAAGCCGTTGAACACCGCGGTGGTCGGGCAGGTGAGCACACACTGGCCCAGCCTGTTGAGCAGGGATGTCGCCAGCTTCTTCGCCGAGAACCCGAACACCATGACGGCGGTGCCGGGCCTCCCGTCCGGGGACTCCTCGGGCGGTATCTCGGCCTCTACGCCTGCCTCGCAGTCGCACGCGATGACGCTGGTGGCGAACCCGGTCATCTCCGCGGCGGCCGTGTTGGCCCACTTCCTGCTGGCCGCGGTGATTATCAGTCGTGTGCCCCACATGCCGAAGCCCTCGGCGAAGGTGTCCTCTATCTCGACTCCGTTAAGCCTGAAGCTCACTTCCATGCACCTCCCTGAGCCTTAACCACTCGTTGCGTGGGCAGGTACGCGTCCTCGACGGGGTAGTTTTTGAAGCTGACCGTGTAGTAGTTCTTGAAGTCGGCTTCAAGCTCCTTCACCAGCTCCTGCTCCAGCTCGGGCGGCGTCTCCGCCTTGACCCAGTAGGTGGAGCCCAGAGGCGTGGAGGTCACCTCCCCGTCCTTGACCACCACCTCTCCGCCCTTTATGGTGTAGCTAGCCAGCCTGAACGCCCTCTCGATCTCGGCGTACTGGCTGGGCCTCCACTTGGATGGGTCGACGTCGTACACGCTGACATCCGCGTCCGCGCCGACGCCCAGGTGGCCTTTATGCTTGAGGCCCAGGACCTTGGCGGTTGCGGCTCGGGTGACTATGGCTACCTCGTTGAAGGTGTACTCCCTGTAGTTGCCGGCCAGGGTTGTCTTCTTCATCACCGCCTTGTTGCTCTCAAGCATGGTGTCCGTGCGGGCCTTCCTGCTCATGAGCCACGCGAGGACCTTGGGG
>DATKWN010000070.1:0-4893 GCA_035529515.1 Candidatus Krumholzibacteriaceae bacterium
TGGTCGTTCTCTTGGCTTTGTCTCGTGGTACTTGGGCGCCGCAGTAGCTGCACTGAACCATGCCGGACCGCCCTTTCCCCCCTTTGCTGCGTCCTCCGCTACTTCTCTTCTTAGGCATTCCCAAGCCTCACCACGGATATACGGAGGTCCGTTATAAACCCTACGAGGTCTCAGCCAGCTCCTCCAAGATGAAGGTGACTACCTCGTCGAACATCGTGCGGGCGACTGCGCCGTAGCCTTGAAGCGAGAGGTGGACTCCGTCGTCGCTGTACAGGGGGTTCAGCCGTCCATCGGGGCCGACGAGGGAGGAGAACAGGTCCACTATCCTAATCCCCTCGCCGTCGCAGTGCTCCGTGATGAGGGCGTTGAGCCCTCTTATCCGCGAGTTCATATGGTCGTCTGACTCAGTGGGCGTCAACGTGCACGCTATGGGCTTGGACCCAGCCTCGAGGGTCCTCGCGTAGAGCCTCGTCAGGTTCTCCATGACCTGCCCCGGCTCCCTCCCGGCGTAGAGGTCGTTTATGCCGGCCCATATGATTACGTAGTCGGGGCGCTCGGCCTCGACGCTCGTCCGGAACCTCCCGAGCATCCCGTCTGTGCTGTCGCCGTTGATGCCCTTGTTGACGAAGAACGCCTCGTAGCCCTTAAGCCCCAGCTCCTGGAGCCTGACGCGGGCCATGGGTTCAAGCATGTCCGTGTAGGGCGTCTCCACGTAGCCGCCGTAGGGGCTGGGCGACTGGTAGCCCACCGTGAGGCTGTCCCCGAGGCACACGAAGGCGACGAACCTGGTGGGCGGCATCTCAAGGCATCTGCGGGGCAGGGATATTAATACCTTGACCCCAGAGATGTACATGTGAATGGTTTTGCCCGAAGGCTTCAAGAGTAGCGTCATGGGCGCCGACCTCGTCATGGTGAACGGGAAGGTAGTCACGGTGGATGAGAAGGGCACCGTGGCCGAGGCGGTGGCGGTGAAGGACGGTAAAATCGTGGCGGTGGGGACGACGAGGCAGGTGAAGGAGCTCGCCAACAGCGGCACGAACGTCATAGACCTGGAGGGGAGGCTGATGCTACCAGGCTTCATCGACACCCACGAGCACTGCATCAGGCGGGGGCTCCAGATGGACTGGGTGAACTGCAAGTCTCCTCCCAGGAGCAGCCTCGGCGACGTGACAGAGGCGCTGAGGATGAAGGCGGAGACCAAGCAGAAGGGGGAGTGGATCGTAGGCTCGGGGTTCGACGAGAGCCAGTGGGGGGACAAGCGGTTCCCCAACAGGCACGACCTCGACAAGGCGTCCACCATGCACCCCATATACCTGGGGAGGGCGGGCGGCCACAACTCCGTGGCTAACAGCCTCGCCCTGGAGCTGGCAGGCATCACCAAGGATACCCCTCAGCCGCCGGGGGGCAACATCGAGCGAGACGAGAACGGGGAGCCCACGGGCCGCCTAGACGAGATCGCGGCCATGGACATGGTGAGGAGCCTCATCCCTAAGCCGTCAGGGTTCAAGGAGATAGAGCTGCTGGCCGAGAACTGGCCGACCCTGGAGGAGCAGTACCTAAGCTGGGGCCTCACCACCATCCACGAGGCCCACATCAAGGCGCCTGAGGCCCAAGCCTACCAGAGGCTCGACGAGGAGGGAAAGCTCAGGATAAGGATCGGCCTCATGCTCGACGGCATGACGCCGTACAAGGGGCACGCCACAAGCGACCTGAGCCGCCAGGGGCTGAGGCCGCCGTTCAGGTGGAGCGACAGGCTGTTCGTCGTCGGCGTCAAGGTGGGCACGGACGGCGCCATGGGAAGCCTCACCGCGGCGCTCCACGAGGACTACTCTAACGACCCCGGCAACAAGGGCATCATCAGGTGCACGAAGGAGGAACTCACCGACGAGATCGTCAGGTGCCACGTCGCAGGCATAAGGACCTGCACTCACGCCATCGGCGACAGGGCCATCGACATGACCCTCGACGCGCTTGAGGAGGCTATAAACTCCAGGCCGTGGCCCTGCCACAGGCACAGGATCGAGCACGCCGGCTACGTTCTGCCTAGGCAGCTGGAGAGGATGGCTGAGCTGGGCGTCAACGTCTCGGCGTCCATCGGGTTCTGCTACCCCATCGGGGACAGCCACATCGCCGCCCTCGGCCAGGACAGGCTCTGCGGGTACTACCCCATGAAGAGCTTCAGAGACCACGGCATCGTGGCGGCGGGGAACAGCGACGGCTTCGGCGACAACTACGCCCTCACGGGCATATACGGCTGCGTCGCGAGGAAGTCGAGGAGCGGAAACTACCTCTGCAAGGACGAGGCAGTCCCCATCATGGACGCGATAAAGGTCTACACGTGGAACGCGGCCTACCTGGAGGGGAGCGAGGACTTGAAGGGCTCCATAGAGCCGGGTAAGCTGGCGGACTTCGTGGTCCTGGACCGGGACATAACCGCCGTGGACCCCGAGGAGATCATAGAAACCGAGGTCTTGATGACGATCGTGGGCGGCGACGTCGTCTACGAGCGGTCACCGTGATCTCTCGTGTATATCCTCTATCTTTTTGATGTACTCGGGCGCTAGCCCATGAGCCTTTGCGCCGGTGATCATCAGCTCCACATAGCTCATCGCGGGTGTGAACGGTCCTTTAGGCTCGGCCACCCTGTAGAGGTCGGCCCCGTGCCACTCCCCGTCCTCGCCGAGGACCAGGAAGGTCTCCCGCCTGTAGAGGCCCTGGGGGACGCTCTCCAGCACGTCCAGGTCCATTAGCTCCTCCTCGGGGACGTCGTAGATTACTCCGTGGACGAGGCCTCCCGGCTTCTCGATGATGGTGCTGATGCCTCCCTGACGCCTCTCGCTCCAGAACCTGAACTGGACCTCGTAGTTGGGGAGGTAGGCCCTCATGACGAACTCGGCGCTGGGGCAGTAGCTGCGCAGGAACTCCATGTTCAGGTTCGAGCCGTAGCCGAAGTGGTGCATGGATACCCCATGCGTTTAAGGGATTTAGGGGTATCCGCGCGTGGGTTAAGTTGCAGGCAGAGTTTTATCCACGACAGCACAATCTCCACCGGTGACTTCTTGTCCGAGCCGAGGACGGTCAAAGGGACTTTCATGGCTCTCGTTCTCATAGGCTTCTTCGCACGTCTGAGCTACGGGATGGCTAGGACGCCGTTGCTGGCGTTGTTCGCAAAGAGCCTGGGCGCGTCGTCGGCGGCGATCGGGCTCGCGGTGGGCATGTCCACCGTGACCGGCATATTCTTCAAGGCCCCCGCAGGGACCCTGTCGGACATCTACGGCAGGAGGGCGGCGCTCCTCGCCGCGACCATCATATTCGGGTTGATGCCTTTCACGTACGTCTTAGTCAACGACTACAGGCTGCTGGTGGTCATCAGGTTCTTCCACGGCTTCGCCACGGCCATCTACGGCCCGGTCGCGATGGCGGTGATCATGGACATAGCGGGGGAGAGGAAAGGCGAGCTCGTAGGCACCTACTCCTCGGCTGGGATGCTGGGTGGGCTGCTCGCGGCGCCTCTGGGCGGCGGCCTGCTGAGCCTCCTCGGAGGCGACGCCCCCAGCCTGGCTGTCTTCAAACAGATATACCTGATCATCGGGGTCCTGGGAAGCGTGTCCCTAGGCCTGGTCTTCCTCCTCTGGGGGAGGCTGCCCAGCAGGGCGTCCCCCGAGCCCCCCACCATGATGGGGATCATGAGGAAGTTCCGTGAGGACGTCTGGGCCGTGGTGACGGACACCCAGGTGCTCCTGACAAGCAGCATGGAGGGGGTCCAGAACCTGACGGTTGGGGCGCTGGAGGCGTTCCTGCCCGTCTACGTCACGGTCACAGCGGGTCTCACCAGCTTCCACGCGGGGGTGCTCTGGGGCGTCCAGCTGGTCGTGCTCATATTCCTGAAGCCGATCATGGGCAGTGTGTCGGACAGGAGGGGGAGGAAGCCCATGATCACGGCGGGGATGATCATATGCCTCGTCACCTTCATCCTCTACCCCCTGACGAGGGACTTCGTCCTCCTATGCGGCCTCACCATGGTGTTCGGCCTCGGGGAGTCGATGGTGACGTCCTCGACCGCCGCCATGGTAGCAGAGCAGACGAAGGCGCGGGGCTTCGGCACATCCATGGGGGTCTTCGGGAGCCTGTGGGACATCGGCCACGCCTCAGGCCCCATACTCATGGGCCTGCTTCTATCCAGGCTGGACTACGTCCCAGCGTTCGGTGTCATCTCGCTGATCCTCCTCGCCGCGACAGCCCTGTTCCAGCTCTTCGTTAAAACGTCCCCGGGGGCGGCCTAGCTCAACAGTTCGAGGCCGGCGACGTACGCCCCGAGCTCAGCAAAGAAGACAGAATCCGCGGTGCCTATGACCACGGCGTCGCCGGCCTCGGGCCCTAGCTCCATTATGGACTCGGCGATGGATTCCTCCACCACGTTGGGCAGAGCCGGGACCTTGAGCCCCCCATCCTCAAAGACCAACGTTGTCGCTCCGGACGCACCGGAGATCAAAGCGTGGTCCCTCTGCTCGACACCCAGCCTCACCTTCGAGGCTCCGCCCTTCACGAGCACGGCGTGGTTGTACTCTCCGACAGTCATATTGCTCCTCGGGACCGGCCTCCCTCTGATGTGTTGGGTGAGTTCCTCCACGAGGTCCTCGCCCTTAGCGGTCAAGCTCACGCCCCGCCGGGTGGATGAGACGAGACCCTCCTCCGCCAGCCTCCTCAGCAGGTTCCTGACGGTTCCCTCTCCGAGGCATAGGGCGGCTGAGAGCTGCTTCCTACCGGGGCTCTTTTCTCTAATGATGCGTAGAGCGATTAGCACGTGGGCCGAGGTGAACTCGGGTGTACGGCCCGGCGCCGTCTTCCCGGAAAGAGCGGACAATGTCTCTACGGGTCTCACGGTTTCAGGTA
>DATKWN010000071.1:0-14974 GCA_035529515.1 Candidatus Krumholzibacteriaceae bacterium
AACCCCTCCTCCGTGAACGCCGCGTACGCCGCGTCCCGGACCATGGAGTCGAGCTCCAAGGTGCGTATCGTGTCCGAGATGAAATAGAACAACGTGTACTCCATCGCGAAGTTGCCGAGATCCGTTACCCAGACGAAGGGCTCGGGTCTCTCGGCGAGCCCCTCCACCGAGGCCACGGCGCCGAGGAATATCTCCTTCACGCGCTTCGGGTCCACGCTGTAGTCCATGGTCAAGACGCAGCGGCGCCTGACATAGTCGTATGCGCTCTGGTTCTCGATGACGGTGTCCAGAAGCATCTGATTAGGCACAGAGATCACGAGGTTGTCCAGGGTCCTCATCCTGGTGTAGATGAGGTCTACGCCCTCCACCTCGACGAACCTGTCCTGGAAGAAGAGGCGGTCCCTGATCTTGAAGGGGCGGCTCACCATGATGATGATGCCGGCTATGGCGTTGCCTATGGTGCTCATGGACGCGAACCCGATGATGGTGCCGCCGGCGAGCACCCAGAGACCCACGAAGAAGTCCACCCTGACGCCTAGGAGGTTGAAGACCACGACGAAACCGATGACGTAGGCGGTCCACTGGATCAACCTCGTAAGTAGGAAAGCCGAGTTGACGTCAAGCAGCTCCCTCTTCCTCAGCTGAGTGATCTCGTGGACCAGCACACGGTACACGATGACGAGTAGCACCAGCGATACTATCGACGTGATTATTGAAGCCAGATTCTCGTCTATCCACGCGTATACAAACGTGAAGTAGGCTAGAGCCTCAGCGACCATCACTAAAAGACAGGGGTTCATCAGATTTATCGTTATTCAAACAGACGGCTGATCACAATCTGATCACTTTTTCCCAGATCACCTATATCAGATGATCACCCCCATGTATACTCGTGAAACAAGATGAGTGAACGTCGAAGAAGACACAACGACTTCGTTGAGAGCCCAGAGGACATCGCCGCGATACTGGACACGGTGAGCGACAAGATCCCCAAGATGATCAGGGGCATCATCGACTCGTTCTTCAGCCCCGAGGCGGCCCAGAACATGGCGAAGAGCATCGCCGAGTTCAGGAAGACCCTCATAGACAACGGCATCCCCGAGGAGGAGGCCATGGCAATGACCCGCGAGTACATGGCCACGGTCACCAACTGGAAGGGCATGATGAAAGACGCCCGCATCGGGGCCCACTACCACGAAGACGAGGAGTAGCTGGGTGATCCGGATGAGCCTGCGAGCCGCCTGGAAAGCTCTCGGACTGATGGTGAGGGTCCCAGGCTACGCCATCCAGTGGAGCAGCGGCTACAAGCGGGCGCGGAGCGATTTCAGGCGGCAGCTGGTCGCCGACGGGATCCCGCCCGAGGAAGCCAGGGAACTGGCGGATCTCTACCCCTTCAAGATGGGTGACCTCATAGAAGCCGCCCGGGAAGCCAACTAACCCCCCTTTTTTCCGTTAAGTTTTTACATCGTCCCTCAGCGGGTTTCTCTGATATGTCTAAGGGACCGCGACCCGACTGCATCGGGATGTACGGCGTCGAGGATGAGTGCGCCGAGTGCGACTGGGCTGAGGAATGCAGGAAGATGGATGAGGGCATCGAGTCAGCCGTCACCAGGAAGGGTACCCACGTCAGGCTCACGGGCAAGTACAAGGAGAAGAAGTACAAGCCCAAGACCAGCAGGTAGCCACGTTCACATGGGTCCCTACTCCCCTAATATTCATAAATTCATAAATCACATTAGAGCAGTATTGTTCCCAATTGAAAACGGAGTGAGCGTGCATTGAAGTTCATTGGAGAGTTCGTGAACGAGATAGAGGCGAAGAGAAGCGGTTTATACTCGCTCTTCGGCCTCGACGAGCGAGCAGGCGAGATAGAGTCGGCCCTCAGGGAGCAGCTCGACCGCCGCTGGCACGGTCTGCCGGCGCCCGGGGAAGCCTTCGACACCGAGTTCTCCGTGGACAGCAGCAGCGCCTCCCGGAGTCTGTGCAACGGCGTCGACTTCTTCATCATCCGCGCCCTGATGCTGGGCACCGGCGACTACAGCAGGAAGAGCATGCAGTTCGAGATGGTGAAAGGCATCAGGGACTCGAGGGTGGCGGTGGACTTTGAACGGATTCTACGGGACCTCATCGAGATCACCATCGTAAGGGACAACCTGGGCGACGTCCCCGACGGCGCAGCCGTACTGATAGACGGCAACCTCTACGGCAGGTTCACCCACCTGCTAAGGCAACTGAACCTCAGGGGCTGGGAGCACCTCCCCCTGACGCTGCTGGACGCCATGCAGAGGCTCTTCGAGGACTGCGTGGACCGCGGCATCACCCTCGTCGGTGTATCCAAGTTCTCCAAGACCCGGGTGCTAACCACGGCGCTGCTCGCAGAGCGGGGCTACAGGCTGGCGGACCCCGACTACCTGGACGTTGAGCTTCTCTACAGGTGGAGGCAGGGGGAGACCGGGTACACCACCCCGCTGATGCTGGGGGAGTACGCCATCGAGAAGGAGGCCCTCAGCGGCAGGGACCCCAGAGACTACGTCTCACGCTATTTCCCCAGCATCCCCCAGTCTCGAAGGGGCTGGGCGGAGAGGGTCATCGACGGCGTCCCCTCGTCGCCGGCGGTGGTCATGTTCCACATAATCCCCAAGGAGAACGCCCAGCCCATGAGGGTGGACATCCCCGCCTGCAGCCTCGGCGTAACCAAGAAGATAAGCGACGTCAAACCCTTCGAGTTCACCGACCCCGGCCTCGTTGAGCAGGTCGCACGGCAGCTGGTGTCCGACTTCGGGGGAAGAGACGTATACAACGCCCTGCTATACATAGTGGATAGGGAGGTCAGGCTCGGCGTCAGCACCGTGGACAGGGTGTACAGGAGCGTGCTGGGCAGGGAGCTGGGCGTCCCCATAGAGTACGACAGGAGCACAAGGAGGTTCACGTATTGAGCATGAGCAAGGCAGGATACATTGTAGGAGAGACCGACACGGGTGGATTCGCGTTCGTAAGCGATCTGGACTGCTACCCGCCCAAGCACGAATACCTCGTCGTCGAGGGCGTAAAGGAGCGGGAAGGCATAGGGTTCAAACACGTGGACGTTCTCGCCCAGGTGAACAGGATCAGCAACAGGTCAGACGTGCTAGGCGACACTCTAAGCATGGAGGAGCTGGAGAGCATCATAAACAGGTACACGGCCACCACCAAGGTGTTCGGCACCGCCAAGGTCCTCGGCTACATAGACAGACGCGGCGAGGTCGTGATGCCCAGAAGCGCCGCGATACCAGGAACAGAGGTGAAGATCGCCCCCACGGAGATGCTTGAGAGGTTCTTCACAAAAAACATTAGCCCTGGGGTGTCGGTCGGGCACCTGATCACGAGGGAGGAGGTCAAGGTCGCCCTGGACCCCAACGGCTTCAGGAGGCACGTGGCGGTCATCGCTCAGACGGGCGCAGGGAAGTCTTACCTCGTGGGCCTGATGCTGGAGAACCTGTTGCCCTTGGGCGCAACCGTGATAGTGCTTGACCCCAACAGCGACTACGTCATGATGAGGCGTGACCGCGAAGGACACCCCACGAAGATAGCCGAAGACGTCGTGGTCTACAGGCCCCCCGGCCTCAGGGGGAGGCGGTTCAGCGACGAGGAGATGGGGGGAGCCGAGCCATACACCATAGACTTCAGCACCCTCACCGACTCCGAGGTATTCGAGGTCGCCGGCATCAGCGACAGGTGGGTCCACATAAGGTCGGCGGTATCCGGTGCGTTGAAGGGGCTCCACGGCATATACGGCCCCCAGCAGCTCCTGGACGTCCTCGACCAGACTGCCGTTCAGGAGGTGGACCGCGCGAATAAGGAGGCGGCGTCCAAGGCGGCCACCTACATAAAGAGGCTCCTCAAGTACAACATATGGGGCCACAGGGACATACCCCTGGACGACCTGGTCAAGCCCAAGCACCTGAGCGTCATAGACCTGGCTGGCCTCCAGAGGAACGTGACGGAGTACATCGTGCAGAAGACGCTGGAGGACGTGTGGAGCCTCGCCCTCACCGGTAGCCTACGGTTCCCCGTGTTCGTGGTCCTGGAGGAGGCCCACAACTTCGCGCCGGGCCCCGGGATGAGCACGAGCGGCGGAGGATCGCTGCGAATCATCGAGAGGATAGCCGCGGAGGGACGGAAGTTCGGCGTATTCCTCGTCGTGGTGACCCAGAGGCCCAACAAGATAAGCAGCAACGTCCTGAGCCAGTGCAACAGCCAGATAATCATGAGGCTCACCAACCCCGAGGACATGAGCGCCGTGCGGCGGAGCAGTGAGGGACTCAGCGAGGACCTGTTCAACGACCTACCCGGCCTCAACAAGGGCGAGGCGGTGGTCGTCGGCGAGCTAACCAAGGTGCCCACGATGATCAAGGTCTCGGGACGGACCAGCGGGGAGGGCGGGAGCGACATAGATCTGGAGGGAGCCCTCAGAGACGCCCTGAAGGCTAGCGAGCTGGCCAAGAAGATGAAGCCTGAAGAGGAAGACGACAAGGAGTACAAGACGAGGTGGTAGCTTGCCGGTGAAGGCCGTCATCACGGGTGACAACCACCTCAACCTCTACAACCAGAGGCTCGGCTCCCGGCTAAGCGAACGCAGGCGCCGGTTAGGCCAGGCTTGGCGGGAGACCGTGGACTACGCCATAGATCACGAGGCAGACCTGTACATCAACACCGGCGACCTGTTCGACCAGATAAGCCCGCGTAACCCGCCCCGCGCCAGCGTGGTGGAGGCGTTCAGAGAGCTCAAGGACGCCGGCGTGGAGTCGTTCATCATCGCAGGCAACCACGAGGCACCCGGGAGCATCCGCGACGGAGCGTCACCCCACACCGTGATCAGGGAGGCAGGGCTCGCCACCGTCTTCGAGAACAGGAAAGACTTCGGGCACCGCATCCTCGACGTCCGCGGCACAAGGGTCTCCATCGCGGGAATGAGCTACGACAGGAACCTTCCAGCCGGGGAAGACCCGTTAGCCGACAAGACGGTGCCCGCGGGCGGCGACGTAAATATCGCCCTGCTCCACTACAGCGTCGAGCGCATTGCGCCTCCCATCTGGGAGGAGCCCGTAATCAAGGTGGAGAGCCTGCAGCGGAACAGCCATATCCACCTCTACGTCATGGGGCACATCCACGCACACATCGACACCAGGGTCGGCGACAGCCGGATACTGTACCCCGGCGCCACGGAGCACTACAACTTCGGGGAGTGCGGCAAGCAGACGGGGTTCTGCTACGCCGAGCTGGCCCCAGGGGAGATTCAAGTCGAGTTCATACAGACGGAGGCCCAGCCCATGAGCCAGGTGAAGCTCCACACCAGCACGATGGACCCCGACGACCCCACCGAGACCATACTGCAGGAGATCAACGCCGCTTCAAACCACGACGGCCTACTCCAGCTGGTGCTGGAGGGAGAGACTGCGTTCGAACACTACACCATGATCGACTTCCCGTTGGTCTTCGACAGGGGCGGCAGGCAGAACTTCTACTTCGAGTACGTCGACCACATCAGGCCGGTGGTGCAGGGGGTGGAGTTCACGCCCACGGAGGGGCTCAACCCGAGGAGGGAGCTGGAGGCGGTGGCCAAGAAGTTCAGGGAGGGCGCCGCCGAGAGAGAACAGGACCTCTGGTCCAAGGCAGCCGAGTACGCGCTGAGCTACTACGAGAAACACAGAGGCGAGTGACGTGTTCAAGATAAAGTCCCTGAAGGTCGCCGGGTTCAAGCGCCTCGACCTCCCTGAGAGGCTGGAGTTCCCTGACGGCAGGCTCCTCATCCACGGGCGTAACGAGAGCGGCAAGTCCACCGTCCTGGAGGCCATCCACTACGCCCTCTACGGCAACGCGCTGCGCCCCACGAAGCGAGCCAGCAACGAGGACGTCATCAACTACGGGCGCAGCGAGGCCATCGTCGAGCTGGAGTTCAGTATCGACGACAACGAGTACATGGTCCGCAGAGTACTCAAGAAACGGGGCGCCAACACCCACATACTCAGCGAGCGGAGACCGGACGGCGGCCTGAGCAGAGTCACCTCAGGCGCCCGAAGCGTCAACGACCAGATACTGGAGATACTCCACGGCATCGACAGCGACGCCCTCCTCAACAGCTGCCTCGTCGAGCAGAAAGAGCTGGGAAAACTGGAGGCCTCCCTGAAGCAGGAGCGCATCAAGGCCATGAGCAGCCTACTCAACCTGGAGGCCTTCGTAGACGCTCGGGACAGCCTAAGGAAGGACCGGGGCGAGCTCGAACGCACCCACAGCCAGACGGAGCTGAGGCTGCAGGAGGCGAAGACGGCGGCCGAGGACTACGAAGACGCCGAGAAGAGGAAACTGGAGGCAGAGACCCGGCAACAGGAGATAGAGGAAGAACGGAAAACGGTCGCCGAGAGGCTCACCCGCCTGGACAGGTTACTCAAGGCGTTGACCGAGATGAGGAGGCACCAGGCATCCATCGACGAGAACATGGCACGCCTAGAGGGGCTGGAGGCTAAGAGGGAGCAGATCAAGGCGAGCCTCGAGAGGGCGGAGAAGGCGGAGGCAGCCATCAAGGAGTTAGAGACGGAGCTACCGAAGGCAGAGGAAAAACGCAGACAGGCAAAGCAGAAGCTCGCCACATTGGACGAGGTGCTGGGACTCGAGAAGGAGAAAGCCGAGAAGAAGACCCAGGTCGATAAAGACGCCATCAGGGTAGAGGAGGCGTCGAGGCTCCTCACGGGGGCAGAGGAAGCGAAGAAGAGGGTCGAAGAGCTCAACGCCCAGATGGAGGAGTATCTGCCAGCCGAGGAAGCCCAGAAGCTGCTGGCCGAGATATCGGCAGTGGCCCAGAGACTGGCCGACGCGAGACGACGGGTCGAACAGGTCCATCAGCTGAAGGGGGAGGCGGAGGCAAGGCTCGCCTCGCTGAAGGCCTCTCAGATGAAAGTGGATGGCCTCGAAGGGCGGCGACGCGACCTGGGACACGCCAAGGAGGCAGCGCAGAGGCGCCAGCGGAATGGTGTAATCCTGATCATCGCCGGCTTCATTGGAGTGATGGCTGGGTACCTGGTGAGCCAGCTGTTATACGCCCTGGGGCTCGTCACCGTCGCGGGGGCCTACCTTTACTTCACGAACAACGTGCAGCGGATAGACGCCGAGCTCGACGCTGTTCAAGCTGAGAGAGAGAAGATGCTCGGGGATATATCGAGAGTCACCGACTACCGGGACCAGATCGCTGAGATGAATGAAAGCATGTCGAAGTCTGAGGCGAAGGTGAGAGAGGAAGAGACGGGGCTGATCAACGCAATCGGGAGGCTGCCTGAGAGGCCGAGAGAGTACAGTTCACTCGTGAACCTCGGCGACCCTTCGTCCATCGAGACACTCCGCGACGCCGTTCAGGAGGACATGCGAACCCTCACCAAGCACAGGGCCGACGTCGATAACTACGGCATAACAGCGGATACGTATGATGAGAGGGACGCCAATCTTAGAGAACTCGAGGCGGAGATGAAGTCTCATCTCGACGCCCTGAATCGGCTCAACGAGCAGATAACCGAGAAACAGGAAGAGACGGGCGTCTCCGCGGACTCTGAGACGGAGATCAGAGGCGAACACGAGGAAGCTAGTAAAAAGGTGACCGAGTTAGAGACGAGGCTCGAGTCTAACAAGGAGGCAGCGGCACTCAAACCGGAGCTCCAGCGTAGCCTCGATGAGACTCGGCAATCCATCGAGAGGCTCGACGACGATGTGAAGCAAAGCAGGGAGGCTGTTGATGCGCTGGAGAAAGAACATGAAGTATCCTTGGGGCAGGAGCCGGGGATAGAAGCAGAGCACAGAGAAAAGCTGCAGGAGTCTACGAGACTCGAGACAGAGCACCGGGAGCGAGCCAAGGACATAGAGGAATCCATGGTGACCATGGAGCAGACACGTTCGCTGAAGGAGGAGTACCCGGAGCTGCAGGAGACGAACGCCCAGGAGGAGTTCGACCTGGAGGCCATGCGCCGAGCCGTGAAGCTCCTCGACGCCACGAGGGACACCATCATGTCCGGCGTCAAGCAGAACGTCGAGAAGCACATGATGCAGTTCCTCCCCGCCCTCACCGACAACAGGTACAGCATGGCACGGATCGACGAGGAGCGGTACGTCATACAGGTCTACGACAGGGAGGCCAAGCACTGGCGCGGCAAAGGCGTCTTCAGCGGAGCCACCCAGGACCAGTTCAGCCTCGCCCTCCGCCTGGCCTTCGCCATCAGCACCATCCCCTCCACGAGGGGAGCCCGCCCCGGATTCATCTTCCTGGACGAGCCCCTCAGCGGCTTCGACGCCCAGCGACGCACAGGCTTCATGACGCTGCTGAGGGACGAGCTGAGCAGGTACTTCGACCAGATCATCGTCGTCAGCCACATAGAGGCGCTGAGCGACGAGTTCCCACACCACTGGCATCTGGACTCGGGTCAGCTTGTGGAAACGTAGGTGCAGCGGCAGCCCCCTCTCCGTTCACGGGTTGACGCGGAGCAGTGCCGCATGCGCTTCTCCGCCCCGGGTTCCCGCGAGCGCCAAACGTTCGGACTTAGGTTGCTCCCTCCCGGGCCTGGCCAGGTTCGCCCGTCGAGTGCCCAGTAGCGGCCCTACGGCCGTACACGGAGCAGCCGCCGGCCCCGCGGGGCAGGGCATCGACGAAGCGCGGTGCGTCTTACGCCGCGCGCCCCCGATCCCTTGGAAGGTTACTGACCCCTCTTGTAGCCCGTTAGAGGCGTGGGGGCAGGGCTAGCTCCCCGGTCCTACCTACCGCTGCAACTATCACTCGCATAGGCATAGTAAAAACGTTGCGCGTGAAAATGCTCTCATCATCCGGGGCCGGGCTATATGGGGACGAACCCGAACTTCGCCAGGCTTAGGCTGATGTTTGACAGGATCAAGGCTATGAAGCCGTAGGTTGCGATGCTCTGAAGGGTCTTGCCTCCCTCCAGCCTCTCCGTGTAGGTGCGCCACATCTGCCCACCGTCTAGGGGCCCGATGGGCAGCATGTTCATCATGGCCAGGTTGATGCCCACGAAGTATATCCAGTTGAGGAAGATTATCAGCGGCACGGGCATGGATCGCCCGAAGGCTATGAACACAGGTATCGTGAGAAGCCCCGTGACGAGGTTGATTACGCTGCCTATGGCGTAGATCCTCATCTTGGACATGAGGCCAGCCTGCTCCATGGACTCCTCGTCTGGCTCCACGGCGCCGCCGAAGGTTATGACCGCCAGCATCACTGCGGTGGACTTAACCTTGACGTCCTCCACGACGCACATGATGCCGTGGCCCAGCTCGTGGGTGAGTATTATGATGCCCGCGCCCAGGAGGAACCAGGGCATGCTGTCGACGCTGATGGTGACCCCGGGGATGAGCGGCTGCACCGGCGACGCCTGCTCGGGGGCGAAGAAGAAGCTCCACAGGTTCTTGACCAGTATGTAGGTGATGAAGCTCACCTGGCCCACGCTGGCGGCGACGCCGATGTTCCCGATCACTCTCCAGAACCTGGGGTTCCACTCTGCGATCCGCTTCAAGAGGTCGTTCAGCCTCGTCGACTTGTAGAGCGCGTAGTAGGGCTCCACGGTCCACCCCTTCTCGTCCAGCTTGAGCCTCTTCGCCGCGAGGTAGAAGACGGCCCACGCCACCAGGACGAGCGCCAGTGTCGCTGTGCTGCTTGAAGCCATGCAGCATATGTGACTGAGGCTTAACATATAAGGGGAACGCCCAAATGGTGAATATGGGGAAGCCTTGGACGAGGTGCACGTAGATTACACGGAGGGCCGCTGGCTGCTCCTGCGAGAGCTGAGAGCCGAGGCGGAGGAGATGATGAGGCCCCTACACGAGGCCTACATCGACGCCGTTGTCTACGGCAGCATAGCCCGAGGCGACGTGAGGGAAGGCAGCGACGTCGACATATGGATACCAAGCCCGCCGTCACCCACCGTCGTCCAGGCGGTCCTCGAGAGACGTGGCATACGCATCCGTCGGAGAGAAATAATCCAGGCCACCCCAAGCTACGCCGCCAAGGCGTACCTCTACACGGAGCCCGGCCGAGGCTACAGCCTTCCCCTCGTGGAGCTTAGGGCCAGCGAGGCTGAGTTCTACAGGTTCGCCGGCTCTCTAAGCTACCAGCGGCTCCAGACGGAGGCGAGGGTGCCCGGCGTGGACAAGAGGCTCATGCTGATAGAGCCAACGGAGACGGGACACAAGGAGTCTACCATACAGGGGCGCGAGGGGCGTGTAGCCGGCCTCCTGGGAGTGGACATAAAGATCGTTCAGGAAAGGGTTCGGACCCTCGAGAGGCGAGGAAAGGTGGGCAGGACAGGAGTCTACATCAAACGTGTTCTCGCTGACGACGAGGACTTCGGGGCGGTCTTCGAAGACCTGGTCATGTCTAAGCCTGCGCTGCGTCGTAGAATGAGACAAAAAAGATGATGGAAAAAATGTTTAGCTTAGGTCTTTGAAGGATCTTACCTCTAGGCCGCGGGGGATGCGCACCCCCTCGGCGACGCGTTCGCCTATGATGGTTTTTATATTCTTCTCGTTGGCGGCGTCGATGAGCCTCCCTGTGACTATGCCGTCGAACAGGACTACGCTCACGCCTTCGCTGTTCTTCAGCTTGTCCACGAGATCGCTGACAGGTATCCTGCCGGCCTGGCTTCCGTCTTCCTTCAGCAGCACCGCCTCAAGGGTGCCGCGGAGCCCTCCAGCTATCCCGGCCAGCTCGCTTGAGACCACTACCTCCTCTATGGCGGTCTTGTTGGCGAGGGCCTCCCTTATCTCGTCGGGGGTTAGCTCCTCGACCTCCTTGCCTCGTGGTGCGCGTGCCACGTACTTGGGCTTCGCGACCTGGAGCAGCTCCTGCAGAATGAGGTCTCCGCCCCTGTCGCCGTCGAGGAAGGCGGTTATCTCCTTCTTCATTGCCAGATTCTTTATTGTGTTCGGCACCTTTACGCCCTCGAGGGCTATGACGCCTGTGACCCCGCTCTTTATGAGGTTGTTAACGTCTGCGCGTCCCTCGACGACGATAAGCTCTCTGCTCCTGCTTATGTCGGGGGTGGCCGCAAGCCTCTCCCGTCCATAGTGGACGGCCTTGATCTTCCTGTCTTCCTTCTGGACTTCGTCGAGGAGCTTCTCGATCTCGTGGCCTTCCTTGACCACCCACGCCTTCATAAGCTCCTTGGCTCTCGCCACTATCTGGGCGCGTTTCTCGCTGCGGACGTCCGTGATTTGCTCTATCTTCATCTTCGCGTCGCACGGACCCACCCTGTCCACGGTCTCCATGGCCGCCGCGACGACGGCGGTCTCGGCTCTGTCCAGGCTGCTAGGGGCCATCACTGTGCCGGTTGTCCTGTCTTTAGCGGAGTTCAGCTCTATGTCGATCCTTCCGATCTTGCCTGACTTCTGCAGCTCCCTTAACTCAAAGTCCTTGGGGAAGAGGCCCTCGGTCTGGCCGAATATGGCGCCGATGACGTCGTGCTTCTCCACGACGCCGTCAACCGTGAATGTGGCCTTTATCACGTACTTCGCGCCAGGGAACTTCTCTGTGTCTTTCACCTATGATCATCTCTGTACTCTAGTCACCCTTACCGCAGGGGCCCCCGGCGCCTATATTGGGGCCTGCCCGGGCGTGATAGAATCAAACCCTTCCTTTTCCGATGTGAGTGCAGGAGAACCGCATGCGTCGAGGTTCCCTGCCAGTGAGAGTGTACTTTGATGCAAGCGTCTTTTCTGACGCTCGTTTACATTGGCGGGGTCTCTAGATAAAAAGGTTCCCGAAACGGGTTAGACTTATCTGCGTATACTGAGGCTGATATGAGAGGTATACAGGTTGGGTGTAAAGGTCGCGGTTAACGGGTTCGGCAGGACCGGGCGCCTCGCCCTCAGGGCTGCCATCGAGAAGGGTTCGCCTCTGGAGTTCGTGGCGGTCAACAGGGGGGATGCGGCATCCGTCGGCCATCTCTTGAAGTACGACAGCGTCCACGGGCGCGCACCGTTCACCGTCGAGTGGGACGAGGAGAACATATTCGTTGACGGCAAACCCGTGAGGGTTCTCTACGAGAACGACGCGGAGAAGCTTCCATGGCGAGAGCTGGGTGTGGAGCTCGTCATCGACGCCTCTAACCAGTACAGGAGCAAGGAGGCGGCGGGTAAGCACCTGAAGGCAGGCGCCAAGAAGGTGCTCGTCGCGGCGCCCGGGACGAACATGGACTGCACCATCGTGCTGGGGGTAAACGAGGGCATCTACGACAAGGAGAGACACCACATAGTCTCCAACGCCTCGTGCACCACAAACTGCCTGGCGACTGTAGCCAAGGTGCTCCACGACGGCTACGGCATCGAGTCCGGGTACATGTCGACGATCCACGCCTACACTAACGCGCAGACGCTGCTGGATAAACACTCAAAGGATCAGAGGAGGGCGCGCGCCGGCGCGTTGAGCATCATACCCACCAGTACGGGGGCCTCCGAGGCCATAGGGGAGGTCATGCCCGAGCTGAAGGGAAGGCTCGACGGTATAGCGTTCAGGGTGCCGACCCCCGACGTGTCCATAGTGGACTTGGTGGTCAACCTTGAGAAGCGGGCCACCGTCGACGAGATCAACGCCTCGTTCAAGGCCGCCTCGGAGGGGGCCATGAAGGGGATAATGGGCTACTCTGAGGAGCCGCTCGTGTCAGTCGACTACGTGCACAGCCCCTACTCCTCGGTCGTGGACGCCTTGGAGACCAGGGTCAACGGCCGCATGGCTAAGGTGCTCGCGTGGTACGACAACGAGTGGGGGTACTGCTGCAGGCTGGTGGACGTCGCCGAGATGATGCTGTAGCTACCTGGTGATGGTTAGCTGCCGCATCTTCTCAAGGTTCTCGGGCTTCTTCTCGAAGTATTCCGCCACGGGCTCCAGGAGCTTGATCATGGCATCGGAGACCCCGTTCTTGAGGTCCAGCGGGTGCAGGTCACCCTTGGCGTAGGTCTGGGCCAGCTCCTCGAAGCTGTGGAACACGACGTCTCCGCCGAACTTCCTGGGCCGCTCCACCTCCAGCCTCCCAAAGTTGGGGAACACCACCATCCGCGCGTGCGCCAGCACCGGGTTGTCCTCGACGACCTTCTCGGGGCAGTAGGCCGCCCGGTACTTCTTCTTGATCTCCTCCGGGGTGTCGTTGATCCATATGGCGCCCTTGGCGACGCTCTTGCTCATCTTGTGCCTTATGCTCTGGTTGATGCCTTCGTCCTCGTCGAAGCTGCCGTTCACGTCCGTGACCTGGAGGCCCGGGAGGAGGGGGTTATGCAGACACACGGGGACCTTGAAGCCCAGCTTGGGTGCGGCCTCCCTTGCCAGCATGTGGACCTTCCTCTGGTCCATCCCCGAGCACGCAGCGTCCAGGTCCATATGGAAGATGTCGCTGGTCTGCATCGCCGGGTACAGGGCCCACGCCGTCTCCACGTCCGTCGTGTCGGCGCTTCTCCCCATGATGGGCATGGCTCGGAGGGTCCGCCTGAGGCTCGTGGACTTCATTACGCGGACCACCTTCTCCCAGTAGTCCTTGGTGTCCACCACGTCGGAGGCCCACAGGTACTCGACCCTGCCATCGGGGAGACCCAGTGCCGTGAAGCAGTCCTTGAAGTACTCCGCCGCGGTGGCCAGGTTCTCCATGACGCCGCCCATCTTGTTGTTGATCCAGCCGTGCCACTCGGCGAGGTAGATTATGAAGTGGAACCCAGCGTCGACGTAGTCGCTCATCTTCTTTCCCACGATGAGGCCGGTTCCAGCGTGCATGATGCCGCTGGGCTCGAAGCCAACGTAGCCCCGCGGGTGGTCGTTCGTCTCCAGGAGGCTGCGGAGCTCATCGGCGGTGATGATCTCCTGCAGGTTACGTGATACGAGTTCGAGGCGGGTATCTGTGTCCAAGTTGGTTCGCCAACAATTGCATACGTGCCGGGTTTTTATTAAGGGTATAGGGTAGCCTCAGCTGCCCCTCCCCGCCTCCCCGGCGAGCCTCCGCAGCTGGCTTAGGACGTGCTCCCTTATCTCTCTGGGTGTCCTGAGGGGCGTGACTATCCTGCCGTCCTTGATCAGGGGCTTCAGCATGGGCTCCGTGTTCCCCTCGCACTCGCCGCACCTGGGCTGGGCCGCGTAGGCGGGCGTCACTATGTCGCTGAGGCACTCCTTGCACCTCCAGACCTGTTTCTTTCCGCCGAGCTTGCCTCGCTTGGCGTGGGGCACCCCGTCGACCTCGACTATGTCCATGGCGAAGTCGAGGGTGGGCGCCCCGCTGACCCATGTCCCCACGCCGAAGGCGTCCGCTCCGGCCTCAGATAGCTCCTTCACCGTGTCCTCGTTGAGGCCCCCTGACACGAATATCTTGACGCCCTCGTAGCCCCTGAGGTTCAGCTCCCACCGCACCTCCTTCACTATCTTGGGGAAGCTGCCCCGCCTGGAGCTCGGGGTGTCGAGGCGCACACCGTACAACCGTTCCCCTAGGGTCTCGGCGGCCATTATCGCCTCGGTCTTCTCGTCGTAGTAGGTGTCCACGAGTATGATCCGTGGGCTCTCGGGCTCTATCACCTCGTCGTACGCCTTCCATGCCTCTACTTGGTCGCCGAACACTATCATGAGGGCGTGGGGCATGGTCCCGGTGGGCTGTAGGCCGCAGGTCTCGGCTCCGATGATGCTCGATACGCCGTCGAGGCCGCCGATGTAGCTTGCCCTGTCCATGGCGGGGGCCAGGGACGGGTGGATGCGCCTAACCCCGAATCCTATCACCGGCTTGTCCCCCGCGGCGACCCTGACGTACGCGGCTCTGCTGGCGACCGCCGACTCCTGGCAGATGAAGCCGAGGAGCGGCGTCTCGTACTCGCAGAAGTCGTGGTACGTCCCCTCTAGGGTGAGCACCGGGCTCCTGTAGCCGAGGCTGTCCTCGCTGTGGAAGAGGCTGCCCTCCGGCATGCAGTGGATGTCCACGGGGAG
>DATKWN010000072.1:0-4062 GCA_035529515.1 Candidatus Krumholzibacteriaceae bacterium
CTTCATCATGGACCTGAACTACCCGCTCATGGCGAGGGTGCTCCGGGTGCCCGACGAGAAGTTCAGGGACAAGATGGCCAAGAGCATGGAGCAGTGGGTGACCACCCTCAAGAGAGAGCTGGGCGAGAGCCCGCCGCCGGAGCGCATCAAAGAGATCTACGCCGAAGCCTTCCAGGAGAGGATGGGGGTGAGGCTCGTCCCGGGGGAGCCCACCGAGGAGGAGCGGCGGATCTACGCTGAGGAGACCAAGCCGAGGCACACCAGCCGGGAGTGGCTCCACATGGAAGCGCCCCGCGGCAAGCCCGGGAGGGCCGTGAAGATCGCCCACGAGGTGAAGGTCGTGGAGGCGGACCACAAGGCCGGGAAACTCATTAGGCTCAGGGCCGAGGTCAAGGGAACCGAGATACTGGACCTACGCGTCACGGGGGACCTGTTCGTGATCCCCAAGGAGGCGGTCAGTGACCTCGAGGCAGAGCTAGTCGGTGCCCACCTGGAGGAGAGCGAGCTCCTCGAGAAGATTACGAGGTTCTACGAGGAGAAGAGCCCTGAGAGCCCCGGGGTGACGCCGAGGGACTACGTCGATGCCTTGATGAAGCTAAGGACGCTTCTCTAAAATTTTCTTTAGACAATCGTAATAACTTGATTTATGCAGGATATTAGGAAATATTAGGTAAGCTACTTCATTATACGGATCTTGCTGGGCTCGACGCCCGCCTCGAGGAGCTCCGTGAGTGTCATGGCCTCGCCCTTTGCCATGCTTATCTTCTCCATGGCTCCTTCGCTGAACTGGAACGCCGCCACCTTCAGGGGCTTGCTGAGGCTGCCCGCCGCCAGCACCTTCCCCGGCACCGCCACGACCTCCCCCTCCTCCGCGTGTCTGTCGATGCGGCTCAGGTTCACGGCGACACGCCTCCGCTTGGGCTTGTCCAGCTCCTCCGCGAGCGCCCTCCAGATGGCTTTACCCGTCTCATCCGAGGCCTTCATGAGAGCCTGTATGGTGTCTTTGAGTGTCTGGTTCTTCATTACGCTACGTCATCTCCTTGGAATTCCTTGTCTCCTTCCTCGTCTTCATCGTAGTCTCCTGAGACCACGCTGTAGAGCTTGCCCTCGTCGATCTCAAGCAACTCGAAGTCACTTATCTCGTCGTGAAGCTCGTCTGCCTCGATCTTGCCGCCTAGGGCGCTTAGCTTCTGCTTCAGCATCTTCACGGCCTCCTTCACTATGCGCTCCGGCGGAAGCCCGCCGTTGGACTCAACGGTGAAAAGGAACTCGTCCTGCTTGAGGCCGCTCATTATCTCCTCGTGACTCACGAGCTCCCTACAGTGGCAGCATCTCTCGAAGCCCTGGATGTCGATGACTTTTAGCATGCCTCCCTCTAGGACAGCGACGCCGGCTCCACACGCGTCTAGGCATTTTTTCGTGGCTGACTCGTTACCTACTTCGACGAGAGCCACGTTCTGGTAGACGCACATCGAGACCGGGCTCCACTTGGCGTGCACCTTGCCCTGACCCAGCTGAGCGTACGCCTCGAACTTTATAGCCTGCCCGGGCGCCAGCTTCGCGAGAGGAATGCGCTTGCTAGCGGGGGCAATAGACGGATCCTCCGGGACCAGGTCGCCGCTGTAAACCGTCACGGTGTCGTCCTTAGCCTCGACGTCCATGGTCAGCACGGCCCTGCACTTGGGGCACCCTAGCTCCGCTTTGCAGTCGCACTCCTCGGGGAGCACGTAGCTTTCGAGGTCTGTCTTCAGGGGCACGAGCCCTATGCGGTGGGCCAGCACCTCGTCTGGCACGAGGCTCGAGTTGTCGAAGTAAAAGATGTCGTCGATGGTCATTATAGGGACCTCGGCGACCATTGTGCGTCGCAAGGAGTTCGCGAAGGCGTCATTCACGCCGGCCACCAAGAACCTTATGGTGTCCTCGCTCAGGCTGACTACCTTAGTCTTCAAGGCTCCCCGGGGCTCCTATGGCCTTCTGCCTCTCCTTCCACCCGGCTTCCTTGTGCCGTCGTGGGGGATCGGGGTGGTTTCCTCGATCCTTCCGATCCTGAAGCCGCTTCTGGCGAGTATCCTGATGGCCGACTGCGCCCCGGGTCCAGGGGTCTTGCTCCCTATGCCGCCCGGCGCCCTCACCTTGATGTGGATTGCGTTGACGCCCTTGTCCTTGGCGATGTCGGCGATCTGCTGAGCCGCCTTCATGGCCGCGTAGGGGCTGGGCTTGAGCCTGTCCGCCTTGACGAACATGCCTCCGCTGGCGATGCCGAGGGTCTCGGCGCCGGTCAGGTCGGTCATATGGATGATCGTGTTGTTGAAGCTGCTGAATATGCGGACTATGGCCCATCTCTCACCTTCACTCATCTGGCTTTTCCCTCCTCCGCTAAAGCTTCCTCGACCCCCAGCGCCCTCCTGAGCGGGTGCTCAGGGTTGTGGTAGGGGCTGGATAACGCGTAGTCGAGGGTCTCCTCGTCGTCGATCTTAACCTGGTAGCTGGGAGAGGTCACTTTCTGGCCGTTGATGGCTATGTGGCCGTGAGAGATGAGCTGCCGCGACTGGAACAGGCTTGAAGCCATGCCTCTCCTGAATATGTATGTCTGGAGTCTCCTTTCCAAAAGGTTTTCGACGCTCAGGGTTAGAACGTCCTCTAGACGACCGTTCTCCATGACCAGGCCCCGCTTGAAGAGCTTGTAGGTGAGCTCCTTCTCCCTTCTATCACGCTCAGTGGCTCCCAAGCTCAGCAGGTCCCTGGCTCTGCCTCGCATGTGAGATAACTCCGTGTGGGCCTTCCATAACTCGCGCTTGTTCCTGAGGCCATATACGCCTATGGTGCGTAGCTCTTCTTCTAGGGCGGCTGCGACGTAGGGTCGTTTAGGGGTGTTGTAGGTCTTGTGCTTCTTCTTTGGGTCACCCATCTATTTCACCTATCTCTGCTGCTGCTGCTGCTGCCTTATCCTGCTGCGGCTGACGCCTACGCTGCGGCCCTTCCTGGCCGTGGTCTTGGTTCTCTGACCCCTCACCTTCAATCCTTGGGCGTGGCGTTCGCCTTTCCAGCTTCTCGTCTCCCTCATCAGGTCTATGTCGTCTTTGACCCTGAGGTCTAGGTCGGATGCCAAGAGGTGCAGGTCGTTTCCCGTCATGGGGTCTTTACGCCTGTTCAGCATCCAGTTTGGTAGTCCAACGCTCTGAGGGTTGTCGACGGCTTCTTCAAGCCTTCTGACATCCCCGTCGCTTAGACTGCCGAGTCTCTCGGTCGCGTCAAGCCCCAACTGCTTCACGATTGCTCGAGCTAGTCGTATGCCCACACCTTTTACCTCGGTGAGGGCATAGGGCACCATCTTCGTACCATCTATGTTGGTGCCGTGGAGCCTGACAATGTAGTTGAATTCTCTGGACACTCTGAGATCTCCCTGTCAGTGTAACAGGGCTATGGCGATACATCTTATTAAAAGATTATGTTAAACCGAGGCGCGACGTCCCCCCTTGTTTTTGTCAAAAGAGGGGTCAGTTTAGGTCAATGCTGCCGATGGCGGTGTCGGCTGATATGCTTATCTGGATCTCCTTCGCGTCGTAGCCCACCGTTTCCCCGTTCTTTGTCCGCACCTTGTCCACGTCGTAGCTCATGTTGGGTAGGTTGACGCCGATGACCCCGACGCTGGTGTCCAAGTCTATGCTGTACCCGACGTTGGAGCCAGTGGGTAGGCTGAGGTCTATCGAGCCGTTCGTGGTGCTGAACTGGTGTTCGCCCGACGCCGTCCCTAAGGTCATCTCTATCCCCCCGTTGGTGGTGTGGAAGCTCGTCGACGACGAGGTAAAGGTTCCCGTTATTGCCCCGTTGGTGGTTTCAACCTGGATAATGGAGGACGCCACATCCATAAGCGTCACTCTGCCGTTGGTTGTGTCGATCATCAGTTCTTGGGGTGACAGCCCCTGAACACTGATCTCGCCGTTTGTGGTTTTGAGGCTGATCTCGTCGGCCACGCCCTCGGGGACGTATACGTCGACGATCACGGCGTACTTGCTCCACTCCGACGACGTGATGGGGAAGTTTAGTGAGATCCTCTGCGTT
>DATKWN010000073.1:0-3828 GCA_035529515.1 Candidatus Krumholzibacteriaceae bacterium
GAGGAGGGGAAGGCGAAGATCCCCGGAACGGAGGAGATCGTTCAGGCGGTCGTGGACAGGCTCACCGTGGAGAGGGACCTCACTGGTAAGAGGATACTCATCACGGCGGGGCCGACGAGGGCGTACCTTGACGCGTTCAGGTACATAACCAACCCCAGCTCGGGGAAGATGGGCGTCGCCTTGGCGAGGAACGCGTTGGCTCGAGGAGCGGAGGTCACCTTCGTCTACGGCCCTGGCACGGAGAAGCCGCCTCGGGAGGCCGAGGTGATCGACGTGCTGACGACCGGGGAGATGATGGACGCCGTGACGGGGGCCCTCAAGGAGAGGAAGCACCACGCAGCAATGCTGTCGGCCGCCGCGGCGGACTATGGCCCACTGGACAGGAGGATGGAGAAGACGTCCTCCGGGAGAAGCGGATGGAGCATAGAGTTGAAGCCGCTGCCCAAGATCGTGGAGAACGTGAAGAGGGTGGACCCGGACATCTACCTTGTGGGGTTCAAGGCCGAGTACGGCATCAGCGACGACGAGCTCATCGAGAGGGCGCATAAGCGCATGGTGGAGGCGGGTATGGACCTCATCGTGGCTAACGATGTCTCCAGGGAGGGCGCAGGCTTCGGGACGGAGACGAACGAGGTATTCATCGTCGATGGGGGTCGTGGCGTCGAGAGGGTTTCCTCATCGAAGACTGAGGTGTCGAAGAGGATTCTGGACCGGGTTCGCGTGGCGATCACGTAGCACGGAGTTTATTTGAACTATGAAATTATCGTCGATTTTTTTCATAGAATTTATTTGATCTAGTATTTTTATGGTGTGTTTAGTAGTGTCTTGTTATTAATTCTAACTCATATTACTCTCAGGAGTTGAAAGTAACTTTATAAAACCATAGCGAGTAGATGAACCCATGAAGGCAAGAAGAAGCTACCTAATCCTATTACTAACGGCGCTAATCGCATTCCAGGTGATACTGCCGGCAGTGAACGCGTACAACGTCCTCGAATACGAGACATGCTACGGCTACAGGCTCGACACGCTCTACTACAAGGGCGGCGGAGGCGCGTTCTTCACCCACAACGAGAACGTCGCTTTCTGGGCAAAGATCCAGGACCCGCCAACGGATCTAAGCATCAGGGTGATCTGGACAGACCCCGACGATAGGCAGTACGACTCCAACTCCGCGGAAGTCATCCCACTAGAGGGCGAAGACTGGGGGATAGTGTTCGACTCGATATACATCTACGGCACATCCGCCGAGAACAAGAAAGGCGTATGGACCGTGAAGCTGAGCATTGACGGCGCGGTGGAGGCGGCGAAAGAGTTCCAGATACTGGACTACGACAGCATCATAGCCGACTTCGCGGTCCTGAGGGTCCAGATCAACACGATACAGATGGGGTACGACACGCTGCAGGCGCAGAACCAGGAGAACATCCAGCAGTACGCGGAGCTGCAGGCAGACTACAACGACTTGCTGGCAAACCCGCCGAACTCGGAGGCGATGAAGGACCTGCAGGACCAGTATGACGAGATGTACAGGAACTACCTACAGATCCAAGCCAGCATGGGCACCACGAAGATGATGATGTACGGCGCGGTCGTCGTCGCCATCGCAAGCGTGGCTGTCGCCGTCTACTTCGGAGCCATCAAGCGCTCCTAACCTTTTTTCTCTAATACTCTCTTATTTCATCTAGCGGTTAGCGACTATGCTTATACATAGAGCGGGTTACTAGGAATTCTTTAAACGGCAACCCTACCCAAATATCAAGTGACGCTCCTTGGATTCGATGGCAAATCTAAGAGATAGGCTAACAAGAGCTGGGAGGCAACTGTTCGCCGACGGCCTCACCTACGGCGCCTCGGGTAACATCAGCGCCAGGATGGAAGACCCATCCAAGTGTCTGATCAAGCCTTCAGGGTATCGTTTCTGTGACTTGGAGCCAGAGCACTTCATAGTGGTGGACATCGATACCAGGGAGGTAGTCGATGGCGACGCCAAGCCCAGCATAGAGACGCCTTTTCATACTCGGCTCTACCAGCAGAGACCGGAGGTTGGTGGCGTCGTGCACATCCATCCAAAGTACTCGACCATACTGTCCATCGCCGGTAGGGAGATCGTGCCTATGGGTCTCGATCTGTATCAGGCTCCAGCTCTCGCGAAGGGTATACCGTTGTCCAGGTTCGCGCCCCCCGGAACGGAGGAGCTCGCGAACAACATTGTTGAGGCAATGAAGGACCACGTGGCGTGTCTCATGCCTCAACACGGCGTCACGACCATTGGAAGAACTATCGAGGAGGCCGCCTTGAACGCCAGGGTGGTAGAGTCTTTGGCCGAGCTGCAGTACAACGTGATGCTCGTGGCTGAACCCGAACCTCTGCCTGACTCAATGCTGGAGATGCTCGTGAAGATAGCCAAGGAAAAAGGGTTACTCGTCTAGGGCGCTGTCCTTCTTCATCTTGGCGAGCCTATGTACAAGGGTCTCCCCTGCCTCGAAGTCGTCTATCGGAGCAAGCTCTATGAGCCCGGACTCCGCCGCCGACATGAGGGCTTTTTCGCCTCGCTCCGTCCTCACAATCACCGTGGACCAGCCGTCGGGGCTCTCTACGTTACCCACGGAGACGTCGGCGAACTCCGACGTGAAGTCGTCGCACCTGTGGCAGCAGGGACGTACGAGGGCCTTGACTTTCTTGAGCCTAGCCTTGTGGACGACCTCGTCACCCTTGTAGGCGTAGAATCGGCCGCTCTTGATCTCGAACTTGGTGACCTTGCCGGGGTCGACGCCGTTGGACTCCAGGTAATCCATGAAGTCTCCGTAGTTGAAGGTCTCCATACAGAAGAGCCCGACCCTGAGCCCCACGGAGTCCGTGAACCTCTTGTTCTTGAACCGGCCTTGGGTGAGCCTGCTGAGCCCCCTCATCTGGCAGGCCGTGCCCACGACCGCGATGTTGCCCAGTTTCTCCTCTTTTACGGCCTTCTTGACGCCGACGAGCGTAGGGCTCGGCGTGTACTTGGTACCCGCGCTTTCGATCACGGTCTCCATATCCTTAGCTATTACCGGGGCCGGCACCCATATCTTGTCTTTCTCCAGCCCGGCAACGATGACGGCGTCGCCGCCGCCCTCGATGAACTGGGTTAGCAGCGAAGTCACGACGCCTCCGTCCTGAGCCTTCTCGTGGATGTCCTCTCTCCTAGTTCTCGCGGCGTAAACCGTCCTGTAGATGCCTGTGAGCTGCTCGCTCTCTTTCCTTGTCCGGCCGTGGATGGCCTCATCCATCTCGTCTACACTGAAAGTTGTCCTAGGGCAGTTGGCGTAGCATAGACCGCACTCTATGCAGTCGCCGACGAGGCGAGGCAAACCTTCCTCCAACTCTATTACGTTTACAGGGCATGCGGCGACGCATGTGCCGCACGAGACGCATAGGTTTCTGTCGACAACGTCCTTGACTAGGTCACCGAAAATCTTCTTCTCTTGGGCCAATGGAAATCAATAGAAGAACAGGATATATGTTTAATTGTTTTTCTGGAAAAAGTACAGTAATTACTGAAATTATAGGCGAGTAAAGTTTCTTAAAAGTTTTTATAGTAACAATATATTCTTTGACAGGTCTTGAGGGTGTCAGTTATTTGAAGCTGGACGCTATATTCAGGCCAAAGTCAGTAGCCATCATCGGCGCCTCCAACACCCCGGGAAAAGTCGGATACGTCTTAACTAATAACCTGCTTAAGAGCGGGTACGCGGGGAGCGTCTACCTGATCAACGTGCGTGGAGGCGAGATCCTCGGCCACCAGTCCTACGTGTCCATATTGGATGTTCCCGGCGACGTCGAGCTAGC
>DATKWN010000074.1:0-4907 GCA_035529515.1 Candidatus Krumholzibacteriaceae bacterium
GCTTCTCCTTGTCGTCGTGCTTGACGCCGTGGCCCTGGAGGTCCACGGTGGCGGGGAACCACATCTCTACGCCCAGGTCCAGCATCTTCTGCCGTATCCACCACTGGACGTCCTCGTTGGTGGTGACCCCCGGCGTTATCACCTTGCTGCTGAACGCCTCCTGTATGATGGCGTGCGTCAGCTCCACGAGCATGGGGTAGGCCTCCAGCTCCTCCGGTACGCGGGTCTCGAGCCACCTGACGCAGAGCTTCTCGGCCGAGACGAGGCGCTCGCTCAGGTCGCCCAGGGCGTCCACAAGGAGGGTGTACTCTCCGTGGGTGAGGCCGTCGCCGAAGGCCCACGTGTTGCCGACGTTGATGCCTATGGTCTTGGGGTCCCGCTCCCTTATGAGGCGGGCGAGGCACTGGTGCTGCTCCTCCTTCTCCGGGTCCCAGACGCCCTCGTAGAAGTCATCGAACCCGTACCTGTAGACGGCGAGCCTGTCCACCTTGTCGGGCTGTCTGTGGAGCACGAGGATGGTGCGTCGCCTGGCGTAGAGGTTGGGCTCGGGGAGGAGGCTCATGATGACGGGGTCCTCGTTGTACTCCCGAGCTATGACGAGCCACATCTCGACGCCGCACTCGTCCATGAGCCTGGGTAGCAGCGTCTCCAGCCGCCTCATGAGCCACCCGTTGTAGACCTCCATGCGCTGGCGGAGGGGCATTATCTTCTGCCGATACGCATCCGCCCCGGGGTTGTTGTAGGGCGGAAAAAGCTGATCGTCCATGAAGCATAGTTGGCTCGTCGGGCACTAAAGTCTTAGCCATGCGGGTCTGCCCGGAACCTTTTACAGCTTCGATACAGACGCATACAAAAATGGGTGTCACCAGAGTCAAGCTTGTGTACTTCTCGCCCACCGGCACATCCGGGAAGACCGCGGAGGCCGTCGCTATGGGGGTCGGCGTCGAGCACAGCCACGTAGATCTGACGCCGCCGGACGCGGGGAGCCACCGCTTCAAGGCGGACGAGCTCGCCATCATCGCCGCCCCAGTCTACGGCGGACGTGTCCCAACCACCGCGGCCGAAAGGCTAAGGAGGCTCGAGGGCGACGGCGCCCCGGCGGTCGTCGTCGTTGTCTACGGGAACAGGGCGTACGAGGACGCGCTGCTGGAGCTCAGGGACATCGCGGTGGAGCGGGGGTTCAGACCCATGGCCGGCGCGGCGTTCATAGGGGAGCACAGCTACGACACGCCGGAGACGCCCATAGCCACGGGGCGCCCAGACAGGGCGAACCTGGAGAAGGCCATGGCTTTCGGCGCGAAGGTGAAGGCAAAGCTGGGCAGGTTAACCGAGATAACTGAGCTGGCGGTCCCGGGCAACAGGCCGTACCGGGAGAGGAAGCCGAGATCGCCAACCTCGCCGGTCACCGACCAGAGGTGCATAACATGCGGAAGATGCGCCATGGTTTGCCCCACAGGGGCCATAACGGTCGGTGACAGAGTGGAGACAGACGCCGAGAAATGCACGAGGTGCTGTGCATGCGTCAAGGAGTGTCCGGTGGATACGCGTCTATGGGATGACCCTGAGGTGAAGAGAGTCGCTGTGTGGCTCGCCGCCGACTACAGTGAGCGCAGAGAACCTGAGGTCTTCCTCTAATCTAAGTCAACCTGTAGTCAATACTACATGTTCAACCTGTAGTCAATACTATACGTTGAACCTGTAGTGAATACTACAGGTTGGTCTCGACGCACCTGAACACCATCGCCTTCCCTCCGTAATGGTCCACGAGTCCATGTACCGCCTGGGCTTCCCTGAGGCTTTCCGTCTGGTAGACGCTGTACTGTATTAAGCCGCCTCCATTCGTCTTGCTTATCCGGTTCAGGTTTGCCCAGAAGTTGGGGTTGGGCTTGTGTTCGATGAAGTCGTATACTATGATCCAGTAGCCTGCCTCATCCATGTCGTCGTCGAGTAGCTGGTGGGCGATCGAGCGGTTAACCATTGAACCTATAGTGAATACTACAGGTTGATTTCCAGCGTGTGCTCCGCCCCTGTTTGAACTTGTGACGACGAAAAAAGGTTACAGAAAAGGGGGGGTTAGCCTCTCCACACCTTCTTGAAGAGGTTGACCCAGTTGCCGCCCAGGATCTTCTTGATCTCCTGGTCGCTGTAGCCTCGGGCGACGAGGCCCATGGTGAGGTTGGGCATGTGCTCGAGCCACCCGTAGCCCCACGTCTCGTCCATGGGGGTGAAGTAGTCGATGTCGATCCTGTCCGGGTTCTTCCAGATGAAGCAGCCCCGGGTTACGCTGTTGGGGAACTCCAGGTCGGACCCGAAGCCGGTGTGGTCGACGCCCACGGTGTCCACGGTCTCGTCCAGCTGGTCCAGGGTGTCGTCGGTTATGGTGCTCTTCCCGGCCTTCTTGGCGAAGAACGGGGTGACGCCTATGACGCCGCCCTTCTCGGCGCAGGCCTGCATCATGTCGTCGGGCTTGCCCCGCTGCCTGCTGTACTCGACGAAGCTGCCCCATAGGCTGGTGTACCGGGTGGCCCACTCGGCGTAGCCTCCGGGCTCCTCGGGGGCCGAGCGTCTGGGGATTATGTGGGTGAAGCTCACGGGGTCTCTGCTCTGCTCTATGGCGTCCCGGCACGTCTGGTCGCCGGTGTGGCTGAGGTCGATGAGGGCTCCGAGCTGGTTCATCTTCTCTACTACTTGTTCCCCGAAGACTGTGAGGCCGGCGTCCTTCTTCTCGCGGCAGCCGGCTCCCACCTCGTTCTGCCAGTTGTATGTGAGCTGCATGGCGCGGAGGCCGTGATCGTATGCGACCTCAAGGAGGTCTACGCTGCGCTCGAGGAACATGCTGTCTTAGGGGCCGTAGATGATGCCGTGTTTTCCCTCCTTCTTGGCGCGCGTTATGTCGGCGGCCTTCCTGACGACGGTGACCTTGTCGCTGTTCCTCTCAGCCCAGTGGTTGTGCTCCATGAGCTCCTTGAGGGCCTCGGTGAAGCTTCGCTGCATGCAGACGGTGAGGTTGGTGGCGGTGAGCCCGCCCTTCAGGACGTCGTCGAGCCACATGTTCTCGGCGACGTAGTCGATGACGGCAACCACGCTGCTGTCGATGACTATGCTCTCCCTGTGGAGCGCGAGTGCGTGGGCTTTCTCGTCTTTGCTCAGGTCGAGGTAGCTTCTAGACAAGTTGATCGAGATTAAGAGCGGCTCGGGGTATAAATCACCTACCCGTCTCGACGTCTTCAGATGGTTCTGAGTGTTAACCTGTTTTTTATTGTGTCTTGGACGTTTTTACAGGGGTTTACTGTGTTCTGATCCGATATATTTAATAAGGATATACGGATGATTTGACGGAAATGGTGCGCTACATCGTTTTCTGTGAGATGACGCCTGAGTTCCTGCAGCTGACGCTGGAGGAGCGGAAGGAGCTGCCGCTGATGTGGAGCCAGGTCGCCTCGCAGTACGGGGTCAAGATGCTGTTCTGGGGGATGCCCCTGGGCGTACATGAGCACGTGGTATGCGTCTTCGAGGCCAACGGGAACAACGAGAAGTACTTCAAATTCCAGAGGGAGTGGCTCGCCCTGGGGACGCCTGACGCGGGCAGATACGTTAAGAACACTAGGACGATTACCGTCTACTGACCTTTACTTTGTTTGTCCGGGTTTTTCTTGGGTTTCTCTTCCTTGCAGTAGGGGAACCCTGTGCCTCTGCACGGCTCTGTTCTCCAGCAGATGACGCACCTGGGCATGGGGTTCGGTGGGGAGCGGCGGCTCTTAAACCACGTTGAACGCAGCACCTAAATACCCGGTGTGTTACCATTCACTGAAACCGTAATACTGTTGGTGGTGTCTACGTGAAATATGTGGAAGAGCCTAAGCGGCGGGTCCTCGACGAGGCCCTGGAGCGGAGAGCCGTGGAGTTCCACGGCCACGACGGCCCCTTCATGACCATAGGCCTCAGGATGGGCCTTTCCGCCCTCGAGCACCTGGACTGTAGGGGGTGGTTCGACGTTGGCTGCAGGGTCAAGTTGAGGTGGAGGCCCCCGGACTCGTGTGTCATCGACGGCATCCAGAGCAGCACGGGCTGCACCATGGGGAAACGCAACATAGAGGTGGTGGAGGGGGACGGGATCTCGGCCACCTTCGCGTCCAGGGGCAGGTCGGTGACGCTGACGCTGAGGAAGGGGGTCCTCGACGTGATGCGGAGAGGCCTCGACGAGGACGGCCCTCATGAGATGATAGAAGAGCTTGGTAAAAAGGCGGCTGAGGAGCTGTTCGAGATCAGGGGCTAGCCTGTCTCTCCAGCCACGTCTTGTGCTCTTCTTTGGCTTTCTTCAGCAGCTCTGGGCGGGTGAGGAGGTCTAGGGCGGTGTACGCCAGGGCCTTGGCGGCTTTTATGGTGGCTTCGTGGGCCTGGGGGGTGGCGGTCATCTCTGCTCCGTCTGGGCTGTGGAGGACGACGTCGCCGATGTTGACGTGGGCGCTGAGGGCGGGTATTAGCTGGCTGACGTTGCCGAAGTCTGTGCTGGCGCCGCTTCTCGTGGGCTCGGTCTCCTCGGGGTACTCCACGCCCTCGATGGCTATGTTGTGTCTGTAGAGGTCGCTGAGGGTCTTGTTGGGTAGTTTGTTGGCGTAGGTGTTGGCCACCTGAGTGATCTTGCTCTTGGCTCCCGTGGCGAGCTCCGCTCCCTTGACTATGTTCTTGACCTTAGCATAGTTTTCTTCTAGCTTGGGCATGGTGAGGGCTCTGACGTAGAGGTGGGCGGACGCGTAGTCGGGGATGGTGTTGGGGCTGTCGCCGCCGCTTTTGATTATGCCGTGGATGCGTACGTCGCTGGCTATGTGTTGGCGTAGGGCGTTGATGCCCTGGAAGGTGAGGAGTATGCCTTCGAGGGCGTTCACGGCTTTCTCGGGTGCTGCGCC
>DATKWN010000075.1:0-3250 GCA_035529515.1 Candidatus Krumholzibacteriaceae bacterium
CTGGCAGCGTCTCGGGGATCATGCTGAAGAAGAGCACCCAGAAGCTGATGCAGAAGTTGAGGGTGAACGACAGCGCCATGTACAAGGCCAGGGGCGCGGAGGCCGGCAGGAGAAAGAAGACTGCAAGCGCCACCGTGTACAGGCTCGCGAAGCCCACGAGAGGCAGCTTCCTGCTCCTGAGCCTGTCCGAGACGGAGGCGACGATGATGCACCCCGGGATCCCCGCGATGGTGCCGACGCTGGCTATCTGGCCGACCTGGAGGTAGGTGAAGCCTTTCGCGTCCATGAGGTACTGGGTCACCCAGTTCATGAACACCCAGCCGGTGCTCGCCAGGACATAGCCGGCGAGGAAGGGATAGATCCTGCGGTCCCTGAGTACTGAGGAGACCGAGTCGAGTATGGAGCCTCGGCCGGCGTGGTGAGATGCCTGCAGTTCTTCCCTGTCCTTGAGGATGAAGAAATTCATCACCCAGTTGACGATTAGTATGACGCTCATCCCGAGGTAGAGGGTTCTCCAGCCGCCCAGCGCCTCCATGGCTACGGGGAACCCCATGTAGGAGACGAAGTTGCCGAGGCCGCTTGACGCGCTCAGTATCCCTATCGCGGTCGCCTTCCTGTTGGCTGGGAACCACGTGGAGACGAGCTTGACGGCGTTGATGTAGAAGGTGCTGCATCCGATGCCCACGAGGAACTGGGCGACGAAGAGGAGGTTGTAGCTCCTGCTGACCCAGAACAGGAAGACGCCCACGACGGTCAACGCGGTGAACCCGAGTATCGTCTTCTTCGCCCCGAATGTGTCGCTCAGTATGCCGCTGGGGAGCTGCATCAGGCCGTAGACGAAGAAGTACGCCGAGACCAGGAGCCCCATGGCGCCGTGGCTTATGCCCAGCTCGTCGATGAGGATCGGTGTCAGGGCGCCGGCCGCGCTGCGGAGGAAGTTCTCGACGAAATAGGTGACGCAGATGGACGCCAACAGTATCGCGACGTAGTGTCGGCTCTTCTCCAAGGGTATCCCGCTCTCGGAGTCTCCACACATCCTTAAACCTATGTATAGTCGAGGCGTGAAACATTTATCGTAATACCGTCAAGCCTTAACCATGATAGGTGAATGGAAAGCCGACATAGGCATCATCGGCGGCACCGGCGTCTACGACCCCGAGATCATCGAGGACGCCCGGGAGGTGAAGGTCTACACGCCCTACGGGGCCCCGAGCAGCTTCATCACCCTCGGCAACTACGAGGGGCGGGACATAGCGTTCATACCCCGCCACGGCGCAGGACACCAGATACCGCCCCACAAGATCAACTACAGGGCCAACGTCTGGGCCATGAAGGAGCTGGGCGTTAAACGGATCGTGGCGAGCAGCGCCTGCGGGAGCCTCCGCGAGGACTATAGGCCGGGGGACTTCGTCATCACCGACCAGTTCATCGACAGGACCCGTAAGCGCCTCGACACCTTCTACGAGGGGGGAGTCGTGGGCCACGTCTCCTCCGCCGACCCCATCTGCCCCCAGCTCCACGGCCTCTTCGTGGGGCAGGCGGAGGGGCACGGGTACCCCGTCCACCCGACGGGCACCTACGTCTGCATCGAGGGCCCCAGGTTCAGCACCAGAGCCGAGTCCAGGCTGTTCAGGCAGTGGGGCTGCGACATCATAGGAATGACCATGTACCCTGAGTGCGTGTTGGCGAGGGAGGCCGAGATCTGTTACGTCTCCATAGCCATGGTCACCGACTACGATGTCTGGGCGGAGAAGCCTGTGAGCAGCGACGAGGTCGTGGAGACCATGAGGATGAACGGCGAGAGGTTCAAGAGGCTCATCATGGACGCGCTGCCGCTGATCCCCGAGGAGCGTACATGCGGCTGCGGCTCTGCGCTTGCACAGGCGCTGCTCTAGATACCTTCTTATTCGCTTCCCCCGTTTTTCCCGTCTATGAGCGGTAAACAGTTCGTCTTCATGGTCCTCGAGGAGCACCCCTACGGGAGGGAGATGCTTATGCAGCTCATGGAGGCCGGCCACACCCCCACGGCGTTGATAGAGGAGGCCAGCCCCATAGCGGACGAGGAGCGCGAAAAGTTCCTGGTGAGGATCAAGGGACACCGGGTCGCGCCTACCTTCACCGAGCTGCTGGAGGGTAGAGACGTGCCGCGGTACAAGGTGCCCCACCACAACAGGCGGCGGTGCAGGGAGCTCATGGAGGAGCTGAAGCCCGACCTGGGAGTCCTGGGCGGGACACGTATCATCAGGAAGAGGATACTGGAGATACCGCCGGACGGTATGCTCAACAGCCACCCCGGCCTGCTCCCGGAGGTCAGGGGCTCGGCGTCGGTGGCGTGGTCCATCTACCACGACGTCCCCATCGGCAGCACCTGCCACTTCATCGACCCCGACATAGACACCGGGGACACAGTCGTGAAGAGGGTGATACCGGTCCACAGGGGCGACACCTACGAGCTCCTCTGCTGGAAGACCCTGGTCATGGCCGGCACCCTCATGACTGAGGCCGTCGCCATATGGAAGAAAGACGAGATGACGCGGACGCCCCAGAGGGAGGGCGAGCTGCCCACCTTTAAGGTGGCGCCGCCTGAGGTCCTCGAGGTAGTCTACAGGAAGCTGGCTGACGGCACGTACAGGCACTTCGTGGACTAAGTCCCGGATTTTGGCTTAATCTTGGTAAAGGATTTTAAAATCATTTTAAATATTGATAAATGATGAGCATTATATGATATGACTTTTATTATTATTACATGGGAAAGGCAATTTGGTCAGCTTTCCCCAAGTTACAAAGGATATATTCATCTTTGGGGCCTCAAAGGCTGCGAGTGCTTCTGGGGGTTTATGATATAATTCTGCGTACACATAGTATTATTAAATGTCAATTGTTGAGGTGAATCGGTGGACCCGGATTCTATGAAGCACTTTCGAGACCCTGCGCGCGCAGCTACTCTTTGAATAAAAGATCATAATCATCCAAGACCTCATAGACCTTTGCAACGGATTCATAGACCATTTCCTCGCTTTTAGCACCCGTGCAGACAAGCTTACCGGTCGAAAAGAGGAGAAGAACCGTCTTAGGGTCCTGCATCCGGTAGATGAGGCCGGGGAACTGTTCTGGCTCGTACATCACGTTGTCCATGATGTCGGCGGCGGTCTCCAGGTCTATCTTGCCGTGGAGGTTGGCGCTGGCGACGATGTTCTGGATGACGATCGTGGGCTTACCCAGGATGATTATCCCGTTGTTCTTGAGCTCC
>DATKWN010000076.1:0-11018 GCA_035529515.1 Candidatus Krumholzibacteriaceae bacterium
ACCTACGCGTTCTCGGTGTACAGCTACAGGAAGGGGCTCAACCCAGACAAGGTGGTCTACCCCATAATATCCACCGTGAGCGACATCATCGTCACCGCGTGCTACGTCGCCGTCATCAAGGGCACAGCTTCGGGGGGCAGGCTCGGCTGGACCCTGTTCGCCCTCCTCGACGCCGCGTTCATAGCGGCGGTCCTCTTCATCGTCGACAGAAACAGGGGGAACAGGGACTTCATCGAAACCGTGAACCAGTTCCTAGTCACCCTCGGCATCGTGTCAGTGATAGTGAACATCACAGGCTCCACCCTGGAGAGGATAACGAAGACCATCGGCCGGAGCCCGGAGATATACATGGTCTACCCGGCTCTCATCGACACCGTGGGCGACGCGGGCAGCATCGTCGGCTGCACCGCGACGACCAGGATGCTCCTAGGCACGCTGAGCCCCAGGCTGGCGGCCATAAGGGAGCACTCGCAGGAGATACTGAGCACGTGGCTCGCGTCGCTTACCATGTTCATAGTCTATGCCATGGCCTCGGGCGTGGCGTACGGGGCAAACATCGTCCCGGGGCTGGCGCTGAAGCTTATCATAGTGAACATAGCCCTGATACCCATCATAGCAGTGGTCGCCATGGCGACGGCCATCGTGACGACGCAGCGGGGACTGAACCCGGACAACTTCGTGGTCCCCATAGAGACCTCTGTCTCGGACGGCTTAACGACGTTGGCTCTATATGTGGTGCTGACGCTTCTCCACTAGGCAGGATGCGTAAACTTTATTATTCTTCGCCTTGTCCTAGGTTCTACGCTTGCCCTGGTAGTATAGTCCGGTCCAGTATGCTCGGCTGTCACCCGAGCGATCCCGGGTTCGAATCCCGGCCAGGGCGCCACCAAATTCATCGAGTGCACAAGCGTTTGTGAAGGTCTCTCCCCTCCTCTGTTCTCTGGATTGTGTGTGGGGCTTGTTTTTCTCGTTTCTTTTTAGGCGAGTTGGTTTCCTCGTTGGGTTTCATTGCTGTTGGATACCGTTTTGGTGCATCCTTTGCATTGTTCTGCTTCCCCGGCTTGAGCACCACAACACCGTCCGTGAAGAAGGATGACAAATAGCTCTCACTTCTCTGTTGGAGAACCTGAGGGTGGGTGGATTGTAGTTAACGCTCTCTTGATTTGTCTGTAGAACCTTATTACTAGAAAAATGCCCGAGGTTAATATGATCAAAATTAACCCGGAGGGGAAATCATAGAACAGGTTTAAAGCGAGGAGCAATCCCCCACCAATCACCACATGCTGTAATGCGTATAGGATGACGGTCGTTCCCAGACCGTGTCTGTACGCGAGTTTCAACCATCCGCTGTATGTGTTTGAAAAGAACTCCCCCACTCGCAAGGGGCTCTCGATGTCCACCTCTCTCATCCGACGGTCTTGGAACGCTGTCAGCTCCGGCAGCATCACGATGCTGACTATCATCGCAACCACCCAGAAAAGTCCCGCTAACGGGACCTGGTCCAAGACGAACAGAATGGACCATGCAAGGCCGAGTAGGCAGAGGCCTCCGCCCGTGTAGTAAACTCTCTCCTTCTCTCGATAGGCTCGGAAAAACGCGACGACTGCCATGACTGCAAAGAAGAACGCACTGAGGTAGAACAGTTCACGCGGGATTTCCATCAGTCTACTATGATCGTTTTCTGAATATAAACTTCTGCGATCGCACCTTCATCTGATCGCGTACACAATCAAGCTGAGCTTCTTCATTCTCACCCAATTAAGCTTCCGCACTTGCTCATTTCTGCTCGCGCTAAACTGTTCTCGCGATGGGCCTCGACGGTGGTGGTGGGGCTTGTTCCGCTGCGTAGGCGGCTAGGGCTAGGGCCCAGAACCTGTCGTCGTTAGTCCCCTGAGGATGGTTAAATAATAGCTTTCCCGACTTGTTGAGCTCATATGCGTCGAAAGTCGTCGTCTAACTTGGCGTATCCGTTGTGCTATTTAAGCATCACCGCCGAAGGCATCACTTGTTAATTCCTTTCGTGCCTTGTCTATGATTCTGTATGCTAAGACCTTCCTGAAAGCCTCCTCGTCTTGAGCCTCGGGGCTGGGCCTGTATAGCCGCTTCCAGCCCCCCTTCGCGGTGGCCTCCCTGCACACAATGAAACCCTCCTCAACCATCATGTTGAGGAAGATGATCACAGCAGCCCTGCTCATCGGCGTCGACGAACCAAGGAGATAGACGTGGGCCGCCCTGGAGCCGAATTCCCCGTTGACCCTCCATATCCACCTCATCAGCTCCACCTGCCAGGGCAGAAGCACAGTCTCCAACCCCTCCTTCCCTAGGTCGAACTTCATCAGCCGCCCTCCATCAGAAGCCAAGCCTCTCCTTTACCTGCCCCCAAGCCTTGTGGAACTCATCCCGGTCGATCTCCTCGTCGAGGAGGAGGTCAACGCCATACTTGAAGCTGATGAACTGCTCCAAGCCGTGTAGGAACCCCTCGTAGAAAGCTGGGGCGGTGGGGTTCCTGTCTCGTGCGCGGCTGTTCTCGGCCTCGGCGTGGAGTTCCTCCTGCAGCCTGGCCATGGTGCGGACGAGGCGCCGGGCGAGTTCCTCGTCAGTCATCGCGTCGAACGTGAGCCATGCGAAATAATCGCGGAGGGCTCCAAGCGCAACCCGATCTTCAGAGGTCCTCACTGGGTGTAACCTAACAGCCTCACTGGAAACACACCTCAGGAACATCAAATTGTGGAATAGAGTTGTTCCTGTCGACTCGGTCATTGAGTCATCATCCCCGAATATTATTAGATTTCACAGCCACTAAATCACTACGTTTTATCACTACAAAGAATACAGGAGGTATAAATATTGTCACTACATAATGTAGTTCCAAAATAGGGTCCGACAAGCTTGAAAACGGGCAAACGTGCCCATAATGGGTAGTGACAGAGAGATCGTGAAATGACGAGAACGGGGAAGGGAAAAGTAGTCAACAGAGGCGGAAAATATCCGAAGGTCTTCATCTACGTGTCCATGGATGTCGTGAAAGATTCCACTTTCCCGTTCGAGGTTGGGGAAGATGTATCAGTCACCATCGACGATGACCGACTCATCATCGAGAAGACAAAGAAGGGCGTATAAACGTCATTCGACTCGCTACATATCGTTAAAAAAGACCGCGATTTAGACCCGTGAAAAAAAAAGTTCCCCGCATCTTCTAGAAAGCTCAGACAGATCGAACTCCACAGCAACACACAATCTAAAATGACAACGAGGACAGAGACACATGATGATGCGAGGGAGGGGCACAGAACCTAGCCGAACAACGAGCAACCCGCGGACACCAGTCAACGGTAGTCGCCGTCAAAAAACCCGGAAAATGCTTCCAAACCATAAAACAAGCCGAAAAACGGGAAATCATGGCGGTGGTGACTACACCCCCTCCCCCCCACGTGCACGCACACACAGAAACACAAGAAAGCCCGAGGGTAATCCCGAGTTCAAGTCCCAGTCATGTCACCACGCCCTTAAAATTGGCTTCTAGGAACCACATAAGCCAATGAACTTCAAGTATCTTTTTTAGTTAGTATAAATACACAGGTATGAGAAAAGCAGCGCAAGAGGGATTGAAAGGATTTGTTCATGCCTAGAGCCTACGACAGGGCCATAACCATTTTTTCGCCGGAAGGAAGACTATATCAAGTAGAGTACGCCCTCGAGCTGGTGAAAAGGGGAGCCCCCATAGTAGGAGTCTCGTGCCCGCAAGGAGCCGTAATCGCGGCCAACGAGACCCCGGAGAGCGACCTTGAGGACCCTGACTACTTCAGGAAGATATACCAGCTCGACGACCACGTCGCCTCGGCCATAGCCGGCCTCAGCAGCGACGCCAGGGTACTCATCGACCAAGCCAGGGTGTACTGCCAGAGCAACAAGCTCCTGTACGACGAGCCCGTTGACATCGAGGTGCTCGCCAGGAGGCTGGGGGACCTTGCACAGGTATACACGCAGCACGCCGGCGTACGCCCTTTCGGCGTCAGCATGATCATCGCGGGGTACGACGCCACAGGCAGCCGTGTCCTGACCACCGACCCCAGCGGAGCCTACAGGGGATTCAAGGCCACCGCCGTCGGGAGGAAGAACGAAGAAGCCAACCGGCTCCTCGAGGAGAAGTACAGGGACGACATGCCCCTAGACGAGGCCGTTAAGCTGGCAATAGATGCGGTGAACGCGGCGTCTGATACACCCGTAACGTCCAAGACGGTCAGGGTCGCGGTGATCCCGACGGAAACCAAGACCTTCAAGAGACTGACCGAAGAGGAAGTGGATAAGCACCTCCAGTAGGAGGAGGCTCAACCATGAGCGCCAAGTACACCCTTGTCCGTTACCAGACTGGCAGCGAGAAGTTCGAGATAATGGTTGACCCAGACAAGGGATTGGCGTATAAGAGAGGAGAACTAGGCGAAGTACGCAACGTACTCCTCGTAGACACCATATTCACTGACGCTAACAAAGGAGAGAAGGCGTCGGCGGAGAAGCTGGAGAAAGCCTTCGGGACCAGCGACCCATTGGAGGTCGCTGAGATCCTCTTCGAAAAGGGGATCTTCCAGCTGAACACCCAGCAGCGCAGGGAGATGATGGAGCAGAAATGGAGGCAGATAATCCATATCATCTCACGCACCTACGTCGACCCCAAGACCAAGCTCCCTCACCCTCCGGTGAGGATAGAGAACGCCCTCGAGGACGTCAGGGTCCAGATAGACCCCTTCAAGGACGCGGACGAGCAGGTGAAAGACGTGGTCGACGCGCTGCGGCGAGTACTGCCCATGAGCAGCGACAACGTCCAGATAGCCATAAGGGTCCCCGCCGAGTACACGGGAAAAAGCTACGGCATAGTGAAGGACTTCGGCGAGATAAAGAGGGACGAGTGGCAGTCTGACGGCTCATGGATCGCCGTGGTGGAGCTGCCGGCGGCCATGCAGGTGGAGATGCTCGAGGCGCTGGGGAAGTCAACCCAGGGCAACATCCAGTCGAAGATAGTGAAGTAGAGAAGGAAGAGAGATTGAGCGCAAAATTCGAGACACGTGACATAGTCGTCCCAGGCGACCTGTTATATGAGGGCCGCATCAGGACGGGGGAGAACACGTTCAGGAGCGAGGGAAACGTCTACTCCAACAAGGTGGGGCTAGTCAACTACAGCAATGACCGGGTATCAGTGATCGCCCTTGAGGGCACTTACACCCCGCTCGTGGGAGACCTGGTTGTGGGTATGGTTAGCGACATCGAGCTAGGGCAGTGGGTCGTCGACATCAGTGCCTCGACCAACGCCATACTGACGATAAACGACGCCATCAACAAGTCGTTCAGGACCAACTTCGACATGACGAAGGTGCTGGACGTGGGCGACGTCGTGGTAGCCAAGATCGTTGACCTCGACAGACGCAGGACACCCATTCTGTCCATCGTGGGCAGGGACCTGGGAAAGGTCCACGAGGGCTTCATAATGAAGATAACGCCCTCTAAGATACCCCGACTCATCGGGAAGAAGGGAAGCATGATCAACATGATCCTCAGGGAGGCCCGGTGCCAGATCACCATAGGTCAGAACGGAAGAATACTGATCAACGGCCGGAACCGGGAGGACGAGGAGCTAGTTGTAAAGGTAATCCATAAGATCGAGACGGAGGCCCACACATCGGGCCTCACCAACAGGATCCAGGAGTACCTTAGAACGATTAAGGAGGATAGGAATTGAGTAAAAATACAAAAAAGAAAACCACTAAGAGGAAAACCTCTAAAAAGAAGTGGGCGAGAGTGGACGGGCGGAAACCCGACGAACTCAGACCCATACACATTGAGAGCGGAGTGATTCCCAACGCAGACGGCTCCGCCTACATCGAGATGGGCCGCAACAAGATCATCGTAGGAGTTTACGGTCCAAGGGAGATGCACCCTAAACGGTTCAGCAAACCCAACATGGGGATACTGAGATGCAGGTACCACATGGCGCCTTTCAGCGTCGACCCGAGGCGTTCGCCGGCACCCTCGAGGAGGGACCAGGAGATCAGCATGGTCATGACGGACGCCATCGAGCCGGCGCTCTTCCTCGAACGGTACCCGCGGAGCGTCATAGACGTCTTCGCGGAGATCATAGAGGCGGACGGGGGCACACGATGCGCGTCCATAAACGCAGCCGCGGTAGCCCTAGCCGACGCGGGCATCCCCATGAAGGACCTGGTATCTTCGTGCGCCGCAGGCAAGTACGACGGCAACCTGATCCTTGACCTCGACGACCAAGAGGACAAGAAGGGAGAGTCAGACGTCCCCGTAGCGTACCTGCCCAAGAATGACCAGGTGACCCTGCTACAGATGGAGGGCATCATGACCCAAGAGGAGACAGAAAAGTGCATCGAGCTCGCCATCGAAGGATGCAAGCAGATCTACGAGATCCAGAAGGAGGCACTGAAGAAGAAGTACGGCATGGTCGAAGGCGCGGAGGAAAAAGAAGAAGCACCAGAGGAGGAGCCCGAAGAGGCACCTGATAAAGAGGCACTTGATGAAGAGGAACCCGTCGAGGAGGCTGAAGAGGAATGAGCAACAACATAGTATCCCGACTTAAGCGCAAGAAGATCATGGACGTCGTGGCCACAGGGAAAAGGATGGACGGCAGAGAGCTTCTGCAGTACAGGGACTGGGAGATAAAGACCAACTTCCTAGCAAAGTCCGAGGGATCGGCGGAAGTGAAGCTGGGAAAGACCCACGTGGTAGTTGGGGTTAAGATCGGCATAGGCCACCCCTTCGAGGACACCCCCGACGCGGGCGTCATGATGGTGAACGCCGAGTACACGCCCGTGGCTCACCCGACGTGGGAGCCTGGCCCACCACCGATAGACGCCATAGAGCTTGCCCGTGTGGTCGACAGGGGCCTGAGGGCCGCCGAGATAATCGACATGGGTAAGTTCGGCCTCGTCTCGGGCGAGAAGGTCCAGATGATCTTCGTCGACCTATACGTGCTGAACTACGACGGAAACCTCATCGACGCGTGCTCCGCCGGGGCGCTGGCCGCCCTCACCACGACAGAGGCACCGGAGTTCAAGGTATCGAAGGAGGGCGAGATCGAGAAGACGGATAAGACCGAGAAACTGAAGCTGAGGGCTCACCCCCTCGCCGTCACGGTGTGCAAGATAGGCGACTCCCTCATCGTCGACCCCACGTACGACGAGGAGGAGGTCAAGGACGGCAGGATAACCGTCACCGTAGACGAGAACGGTAACCTGAACGCCATACAGAAACGCGGCCCAGTCGGATTCACCGTGGACGAGATAAAGAAATGCATAAATATCGCGTCGGAGAAGGCGGCAGAGATAAGGGCTATAGCATTGGCGGGCGAGTAATGGCAAAGAAGAAGAGAAAGAACATCGGAATGCGGACGAGGGGCGGAGCCTCTCTCCGTAAACGCTACGGCAGGATAATGGAGACGGTTAGGGCATACCACAAGTGCCCCAGCTGCGCCAGCCCATCCGTGAGACGCGTCAGCGTGGGCCTCTGGAGCTGCAGGAAGTGCGGCTACAAGTTCGCCGGAGGAGCCTACACCCCATCGACAAGGCTGGGACAGGCCGCCCACAGGATTCGCGCCCAAGCCTAATTTTTACACCTTTTTTAAAATAAAAATGACCAAAGAGGGCCTCACCAAGAAAGCCTCGGCAGAGGTACGTATCAAGGTGCCCGAGGAAGTGGTTGAGGCCGTCTTGGACGCTCTGAGTCCAGAGGTCGAGTCGCCTTCCTCTGAGAGGTCCAGCACAGATGTCCGAAGAGGCGTGGACGGGATAGTCATATCTACGGAGGCAAGCGACACCACTGCAATGAGAGCGGCCGTCAACAGCTATCTCCGCTGGGTCCAAGGCATTCTGGACATGCTCTCAAAAATAGAATGAAGTCATCTTGGGAAATTCTTTATACTGTGCACCGTCGAGTTAATTGAACCATCACAGGTGAATCGTTTGAGGAACGAGTTAAAGAGGAGGCTCAAAGCTGATGAACAGCTCTACGGTACATGGATCACCCTGGAGGCGCCCATTGTCTCCGAGATGATGAGCACCCTGGGCTTCGACTACTTCGTCATAGACACCGAGCACGCGCCCCTCGACATGATGACGGCGCAGACGCTCATGCAGGCCATGCACTCAACTTCCAAGACTACGCCCATAGTCAGGGTGTGGTGGAATGACATCGTCGCCATCAAGAGGGCCCTGGACGTCGGTGCCTACGGAGTACTGGTTCCGTGGGTTAATAACAAGGAAGAGGCGGAGCTGGCTGTCAAGGCAACGAGGTACGCCCCAGACGGGCTCAGGGGCTGCGGGCCGAGGAGGGCAGCAATGTTCGACCCCGACTACCTCAAGACGGCAGACAAGGAGATAGCCGTCATCGTCCAGATCGAGACCAAGGAGGCGGTCGCCAACATAGAGGACATCTGCAGCGTGGAAGGCGTGGACGCGACCTACATAGGCCCAGCCGACCTCTCGGCCAGCCACGGACACCTAGGTAACATGAGTCACCCCGACGTTCAGAAGGCCATCGACAGGGTGTACGACGCCACGAAGGCAGCAGGCCTCGCAGCGGGAATACATCAGGGTTCCGGCAGCACCATCAAGAAGCGCATGGAGAAGGGGTACAACCTGGTCACCGTGGGGAACGACCTCATCTACATGCGGATAGGCGTACAGAACCAGTTCAAGGAACTGGGAATCAAAAAATAACCTTTTTCTACTCGTATTCTATCGTCGCAGGCGGCTTGGGCGTCACATCGTAGTAGACGTGGGTCACGTCGACGCACGAATCCAGTATCTTAGCCGCAGCCTCTCGGAGGGTGTTCCACGGGAGCCTCATCACCTCGGCCGTAAGATAGTCCCTCGTCTTCACGGCCCGCATGGACACGGCGTACCCGTCGCCCTCCTTCTCGTCCACGAGGTAAAGGAGACGCGTAGCCTCGGGGTAGTTGTCCTGAAGATAGTTAAGCGTCTTCTCTAGCTGCTCATACCTCGGCTCCATGGGGCGGTCCGAGCTGTCCCTGAAGGCGAGGGTCACAACAGATCCGTACGCGCGTTTACCGTTAATCAGGCCGGTGGCCTTCTCGTTCAGGAACCCCGCCTTTATCATCGTGGGGTCGAGTTCAACGATCTCGGCGGCGTCTCTCTTAAGCACCTTAAGGTCTTTGGGGGACTGGCCGCTGAATATGGCCGCGAAGAACTGGGAGGGGTTATGCGGCTCGAAGGACTGCTCCACGATGAAAGTCGCCTTCTTTATCTCCTCCAGCTTCTCCGGCGTGATCTCGCCCACAACCCTTATGCTGAGACCCGGACCCGGGAAGGGCTGACGCGTAGCTAACTCGGGTGGAGTGCCCAGGGCTCGCGCGACCTCCCTCACCTGGTACTTGTACAGGTTCTTCAGCGGCTCGACGACGGTGAACCCGTACCTCTCCACCGGGTCGATGCCGATCTGCTCAAGGACGTTATGCTGCGTCTTGATGCCCGCGGACGTCTCGTCGATGTCAGCCTTAATGGTTCCCTGCACGAGGTACCTGCACTGCTCCTCGGCGGCTATCTCGCTGAGCGTCTCGTAGAAGTTCTGCCTAAACGCCTTCCTCTTATCCTCGGCGTCGGAGATCCCGGAGAGAGCCTCGATGAACTTCTGCCTCTCGTTGATAATCCTCAATGGGAGGTTCAGAGGCTCAGAGGACAGAAGCGACTTCACCTGCTCCGCCTCGCCCAGCCTCATGAAGTTATCGTCGATGAAGACGCAGACCAGGTTATCCCCTATGGCCCTATTAACCAGAACAGCGGAGGCCGTGCTGTCGACCCCGCCTGAGCAGGCGACAAGGGCTTTCTCGGCCCCGAGGGTCTCCCTTATTGCTTCAATCTGGCCTTCTATGAATGCGTCTGCATCGAACTCCGCCATTCCGCTCAAAGCATCATGGTCTGGTTCACGCATTAAAGTTTTCCAACAAGCTAAAAAAAAGTGTAAAAATACGCGTTGCCCTGTCGGGAATCTTAACTTTTATATGTAATATATTATGTTAAGTGGTTAACAACGCAGGTGATTCGAGTTGGTCAACACTGTAGCGGTGATAGGCGCAGGCGTCATAGGAGGCGCCATAACCAACTGCCTATTGGAGTCGGGAAACAGACAACAACGTCGTCGCTTCACACGAAACGGACGTGGTTTTCCTCTGCACTAGGCCAGGTGACATCGAGAACGTGCTCGTCGAGATAAAGGACGAGGTTAGCGGCAAGCTGGTGGTCTCCACGGCGGCCATCATACCGCTTGAGTTCTATGAGCCCGTGGCCCCTGGTGCAAGGTTCGTGCGGACTATGCCGAATGTCGCCGCCATGGGGGGAGAGTCTTTCACCGCCTACTGTATGGGCTCGAATACAACTCTACAGGACAAGGAGACTGTGGAGCTCCTCCTAGGCACCATGGGGTCGTGCATGGAGGTCGAGGCGAAGTACATGGATCCTGTTACCGGGCTCAGCGGGAGCGGCCCCGCCTACATTGCCATCGTCATAGACGCGCTAACGTACGCAGGGCTCCGCGTGGGGCTGCCCAGAGAGCTGTCTAAGGTGGCTGCGGCACAGTCCGTCCTCGGCACAGCCAAGCTTATCATGGAAGGCGTGTCAGTCCCTTCCGAGATAGAGGAGATGGTGACGACGCCGGGGGGCACCACCATCGAAGGCATCTACGAGATAGAGGACGGGAAGCTGAGGACGGCCCTCATGAACGCCGTTCAGGCCGCCACCAACAAGTGCCTCAAAATCCGCCACCTCTGGGAGAAGAACACGTAGCCTCACCTCTTTTCCACGCTGGAAGAAAATATATCGTGTCGAGACACACGTATCCCTGTGTCAAGTTATGTATGATATCATCATCAGGAACGGTAAGATCGTTGACGGCACAGGGAACCCCTGGTTCTTCGCAGACGTCGCCGTCAAGGACGGAAAGATCGATAAAATCTCGAAAAAGGTACGCGGCGAAGCTGAGACCGTCAT
>DATKWN010000077.1:0-13395 GCA_035529515.1 Candidatus Krumholzibacteriaceae bacterium
GGAACAAGTCAACCCAAAAAACGCTTATAGCAAGTAACCTGACACAAGATGCCCAAGAGACACTTGCACCTGGTTACCAGAAAAAAGCCTGCAACATTAGATCCTAACGGATCTCCATCTCTATGTAGACCTCGTTGGGGACCCTGATCCTCATGATGCTCCGCATCACCCGGTCCCTCGCGTCAATCTCGATGAGGCGCTTATGCACACGCATCTCGTACCTGTCCCACGTGTCGCTCCCGTCCCCGCAGGGCGTCCGCCTCGTGGGCACCACAAGCTTCTTCGTCGGCAGCGGGATCGGGCCCACGATCTTCACACCGATCCTCTTGGCGATGCCCTTGATCTCGTCGCAGACGCCCTCCAGCTTCTCGGTGTCTGTGCTCGTCAGCTTGATCCTCGCACGCCGCGCCATACTGGTTCCTCGTGACTACGTGAGAGTTAGAACTTAAAGGTTACTAAAAAAGGGGGTGGAGACTTACTCCTCGATCTCCATGACTATGCCGGCGCCTATGGTGGTGCCCATGTCACGGAGCGCGAACCGGCCCAGCTGCGGGAAGTCCTTGAAGTTCTCCATGGCCGTAGGCTGGAGGGGCACGAAGCGCACGACGGCGGCCTCACCGGTCCTCAGGTAGGCCGGGTTCTCCTCGATGGTCTGCCCCGTCCTGGGGTCCAGCTTCGCGAGGAGCTTGTCGAACTTCACGGCTACCTGCGCCGTGTGCACGTGCAGGACAGGGGTGTAGCCCTCGCCGATGGCCGTCGGGTGGTGGATGATGAATATCCTCCCCTTGAACGCCTTGGCTACGCTGCACGGGGTTTTGAGGTGGCTCGCGACGTTCCCACGCCTGAGCTTGTCCTTCTCTATGCCCTTCACGTTGAAGCCGATGTTGTCGCCCGGACCGGCGCTGTCGATCTTGGTGTAGTGGGTCTCGATGCTGTTGACCTTGCCCTTCTCGCCGCTCGGCATGAATATGACGTCGTCGCCTGGCTTAAGTACGCCTGTCTCGACCTTGCCGACCGGGGTCGTGCCGACGCCCCTGATCGTGTATACCTCCTGGACGGGGATCCTGAGAGGCTTGTCGGTGGGCTTGGGGGGCAGCTCGAAAGTGTCGAGAGTCTCCAGCAGGCTTGAGCCCTTGTACCATGGCATCTTGTCGCTCTTTTCGACAAGGTTGTCGCCTGTCCAGCCGCTGGTGGGCACGAAGTTGATCTTGGATGGGTCGTAGCCGACCATCTTGAGGAGTCTGCTGATGCCGTCCTTGACCTCCTCATACCTCTGCTCGCTCCAGTCGACGCTGGGGTCATCCATCTTGTTGACCGCAACGACCAGCTGGTTCACTCCCAGGGTCTTGGCAAGGAAGGCGTGCTCACGGGTCTGTCCGCCGGGGTTGGTTCCGGCCTCGTACTCTCCCCTCTTCGCGGAGATCATTAGTATGGCTCCGTCTGCCTGGCTCGCTCCGGTCACCATGTTCTTGACGAAGTCTCTGTGGCCGGGAGCGTCGATGACGGTGAAGACGTGCTTCTTTGTCTCCAGCTCGTAGAAGGCGAGGTCTATGGTCAGGCCCCTCTCACGCTCTTCCTTGAGCTTGTCGAGGACCCAAGCGTACTTGAATGAGCCTTTACCGAGTGCCTCGGCTTCAGCCTCGAAGTCCCTCAGCTGCTTCTCTGAGATCGCTCCTGCACTGTAGAACAGGTGTCCGATGCTAGTGGACTTACCGTGGTCTACGTGGCCGATGATGATCAGGTTGATGTGAGGTTTATCCCTCTTGCTCATCTCTGAATTCTCCTACACCTTCAACCTATATGCAGAATAAAAATGTTAGGCTAAATACTGGAAAACGCGTCTCACGTCCCTAATACACTCGAAGTAGATAGAAATACGCTTCAAACAGCGAAAATGCGTAAAGTTTAAAGGGGTTCCCCGTATCGGAGTGGTGGAGAATCAAATGGCAAACGGCCTATACTCTGCACGCAGGAACAAGAACGTCCGCAAGAAGATGCGGTACAAGAGCAAGGACTACGTGCTACGCCTCAAACGCAGAACCGAGAAGAAGGACCTCCTCGAGGGAGCCCCCATGGGCAGGGGCATCGTCCTCCAGAAGGTGGGCATCGAGAGCAAGCAGCCCAACAGCGCCATCCGTAAATGCGTGCGTGTGCAGATCATCAAGAACGGTAAGCTCGCCACGGCGTTCCTTCCGGGCGACGGCGCCCTCAACTACGTGGACGAGCACGACGAGGTCACCATCGAGGGCATCCACGGACCACGGGCAAGGTCCATGGGCGACATCCCCGGCGTAAGGTTCAAGGTCAGCGCCGTCAACGGCACGCCCCTGAAGCTCCTCGTCACAGGCAAAGTCCAGAAACAGATGCGCTGAGCATCAACACTTTTAATGGGCCATCACGGCGCCCTCTGTTTTCACCGTCTCCTCGATCATGTAGGTCAGCGGCACATTCACCAGCAGCAGAGCCGCGGCGATGTAGAAGCAATACTTGACGCCGTAGCCACTCATGACCGCGGTCATGAGTATGGGTCCTATAACAGAGCCGAGGTCGAAGAACGTCCTGTAGGCCCCTATCGCTGCCCCCCTCTGCGACGAGTCCACCGCCTCCGCAGAGATCACTGGCCCCACTATCCATATCGCCCCCGAAGTGAAGCCTATTACGCATATCACGGCGGCTAAGGTGAAGAACGTATAGAAGAAGCTCATCACCACGACCATGATCGCCGTAGCCGTCAGCCCGAACATGAGCACCGGCCTCCTCCCGATCCTGTCCGAGATCGAGCCCATCGTGAACATGGCGACGACGAAGCCCAGCGAACGGGCGCCCATAACGTATCCCACGTCTGCGAGGCTGAAGCCGAGGGTCCCTCTTGTGAATAGCGGGACTATCGTTATGATCAATCCATTGGTCATGATGAACTCGGCCACGGTCGCGGCCGCCATTATCAACAGCGTTTTGTTCTTCAGTACCCCGAATATCTCTCTCATGGTCAGCGGCTTACTTGTCGGCCCCCGAACGATCTCCCTCCTGATGTAAGGCGGGACGACGAAGAGCAGCAGGGCGGCGACCGAGAGCGCCAAAGCAACCATGAACCCGCCCTGCCAGCCGAGCTCCTGCACCAGCTTTCCGCTTACCGCGGAGCCGATGATCGTTCCTATGAACTCTATCCCCTGGAAGACCCCCATCGCCGTGCCGCGTTTCTCGGCTCCGAACAGGTTCACGATGAACGTCATGGAGACCGCGAAGAAGAAGGGCGCCCCGAAGCCATTCACCGCCCTGACGAAGACCAGGTGTACAGGGTTGTTCACGAATACCAGCATGATGTTCCCCATCACGGTCAGCGCGAGCCCGAAGACCATGGACTTGTAGTAGCCAAACTTCGATGATACGTAGCCGCTTGGTATCTCGAGCACCACCCTGCTGATCCAGTAGCCTGAGACGGCGTACCCTATCCAGACGCCGGTGGCCCCTATCTCCTCGGCGAACAGCGAAAGAATCGGGTTAGTCACCATGATGCTTAGCATGGAGAGGAAGGCCACGACGCATAACAGGTAGTAGGAGGCCGAGTATCCCTTTAGCAACATGATGCCTATTCTGGTCCTGTACTCGGATTTAAAACCTGCTGGGTGTTGGCAATGCTTTTATTTAGGTAACCCTTTCAAAGTCACTGCACTCACGAAGTGGTCAAATGAGCGAAGACGAAGCACAGGTACAGGACGAGGGAATAAAGCTCTTCGGCGAGTGGAGCTTCGACGGCATCGACGTCCGCGACATCGGCCTGAAGCGCTACCTGAACCTGGAGCCGGTGTGGCTCCCCCACAGCGGCGGCAGGCACGAGGCACGCAGGTTCAGGAAGAGCAGGCTCAACATCGTGGAGCGTTTCATCAACAGCCTGATAAAGCCCGGGTCCAGCGGAGGCGAGAAGAGCAGAATCATTAACAGCGTCCGAACGGCTTTCAAGATAATCCACCTAAAGACAGGGAGAAACCCCGTCGAGGTGCTCGTGAGGGCCATCGAGAACGTCTCGCCCAACGAGGACACCACCCGCATCGGGTACGGAGGCGTCGTTTACAGGCTCGCCGTGGACATCAGCCCCCAGAGGCGCATCGACATCGCCCTGCGGTTCATTGTGCGCGGCATAAAGGAGCAGACCTTCGGCAACCGCAAGACCCTTGAGGAGATCGTCGCGGATCAGCTGATCGGCGCCGCCAACAACGAAGGCAACAACTTCGCGATCCGTAGGAAGCAGGAGGTCGAGCGGATAGCCTTCTCATCGAGGTAAACCCGTCTTCAACATATACTCCTTGAATCCAATTCTCATCTAGGTATCTCACAGCAGGCTGCCTGCGGCGAACCCCACCAAGCCAACCAACATCAGGTATAGGACCCTGTTCTTCACTGCCCTGCTGTTCTCGCGGGTTGGCTCCGTGATTAGGCCGTACGCGCTGTAGATAAGCCCCAGGTCCGTCACGGCCACGAAAGGTAAATACCACGCTGAGACGAGTCTCAAGGCGTAGGGTATTAAAGATGAGGCAGCAGCCGCCACGTAGAAGGCCGACGCGACCACGCTCGCCGTCCTCGGGCCCTTTGAGACGGCGACGGTGTTGACGCCCGCGCCCCTGTCCCCCTCTACGTCAACGATGCCCTTGGTGACCTCCCTCCCGGTGTTGCTTAGGAACGCCATAAGGCTGAAGTACAGGCTGGGCAAAACGGACCCGGTGATCAACCCCCCGAATATGAACGGGAGGCTTATGCAGGCGCTGACCATCAGGTTCCCGGGGAAGCCCGTCCGTTTGCCCCAAGCAGAGTAGAGCATCATGACGACCCAGCTGAACGCCGCAACCAGCGTGGTGTTCAACGAGATCATGTAGCTGGCCCCGAGCCCGACGACGCTCAAAGCGGCGGCCAGCGCGACCGCCTCTCCAGGGGTCACCCTGCCGCTGGGTATGGGCCTCCCCGGCTCGTTTACGGCGTCGATCTCCCTGTCGTAGTAATCGTTGATCGTCATGGCCGCGCCCGTCATGCAGAATCCCGTGACGAAGGAGAGGACAAGCGTCAGAGGCGATCCCAGTATCGACGCGCCGCCCGTTACGGCTGCGCCGACGATTATGGCCAGCCCCAGCATCACGGAGTTCACCGGCCTGACTATCTCGACGAGGCTGCCCAGCTTATCCATACACCTAGGGGTTCCTCGCCGCCGTAATAAACTCATTGAAGATGCAGAGTTTTTATTCTATGAGCGATCACTGGGTATGCTGAAGATGAACAAGGAAGCCCCGGGGCGGATACATTTCACGCTAATGGACGCCATTAGACTCGGCCGCGGATACATCAGGCGTAGGCTTGACCGGTCCCTCATTAACATCGCTTCCATCGCTCTCGGCCTGAGCTTCTACACTACCATGGTGATCTCCGATCTTCTCTACTCCACCAGCGCCAAGCTGGGGGGAGGCCATGTCGCCGTCGAGTCGTACCAGTACTGGCTCGTCGCCGTCTCCCTCGTGGTCTCCATCGTTGGGATCACTAACGCCATGCTGATAGCGGTCTATGAGCGGTACAGGGAGATAGGAACAATGAAGTGCCTCGGCGCCCTCGACAGGCACATCGTGCTGCTGTTCCTGGTGGAGAGCTTCTACCAGGGTCTGGTGGGTGGGCTCGTCGGCTTCTCCTTCGGCTTGGCTTCGGCGATAGTCATAACCGGGTTCGGAGCGGGCTTCGACATCGTGCTGTACGCCCCCGGGGTCAGTCTGCTGACCATATTCGTTGGGTCCGTCTCCCTCGCCATGGTACTCAGCATGGTGGCAACCCTCTACCCGGCGTGGAGGGCTTCCAAGCTTAACCCAGTGGAGGCTTTAAGATATGAGCTATGATAACGTGATAGAGCTACGTGACCTGCAGAGATACTACAAGATGGGCGCCGAGACCGTGAAGGCCCTCGACGGCGTCGAACTGGAGATACAGCGAGGCGAGTACGTGTCCATCGTCGGACCAAGCGGCAGCGGCAAGACCACGCTCTTCAACCTCGTGGGAGGCCTCGACAAGCCCACGAACGGCAGCGTCTTCATCGACGGCGTGGACATAAGCCAGCTTGACGCCTACGAGCTCGCGTGGCTCAGGTGCAGGAAGATCGGGTACATCTTCCAGAGCTTCAACCTGATACAGGTGCTGACGGCGCTGGAGAACGTCTCCCTGCCCACCGTGTTCGCGGGCACCCCCCACGACGAGGGCCTGAAGAAGGCGGAGAAGCTGCTGGATCAGGTGGGGCTGGGAGAGAGGCTGCATCACCGCCCCACGGAGCTCTCCGCGGGCCAGCAGCAGCGCGTCGCCATAGCGAGGGCGCTGGCCAACGACCCAGCGATAATCTTGGCCGACGAGCCTACGGGCAACCTCGACCTGAACACGGGCATGGAGATCATAGACCTCCTTCACGGCCTCAACAAGATGAGGGGACTCACCCTGGTGGCCGCCACCCACGACCTGAAGATGATCAAGGCGAGCGACCGCATCGTCTGGATGAGGGACGGCGTGGTCGAGAGGATAGAGCGCGGCTAACCCCTGTCTTCGGTGCTGTACTCCATCGTCATGCTTCTTATCAGGGAGCCAGCCACGTGAACCCAGTTGGGGTCGCCGAGGGACTCGAGGGTCGCCCCGTACTCCCCGTTAGGCAACCGGGTGATCTTGAGTTCGTTCCTCGTGTAGAAGTTGCCTACCATGGCCTGTGCGGACTTGTATATGAATCGTATTCTCTTCCCCTCGCCTGCTCCGTCCACCTTTATGGATGACGTTACCTGTGTCGGGTGATTCTCCATGCCCTTCAGCTTCCTGTGAATGAACTCGATGTACGGGTCTATCTCCTCGGCTTCAAGCTTCAACGGAATCGCGATCCGGTAGGGTTCATGGAAGCCGCCTGAGTCTCTGTCTATCTTCCACCTCCTCATCAGGCTCGGGGTAATGACCACCGAGTTGCGGAGAGCCGCGTAGGCGCCCGTGAGGACCGCGGAGACAGCCAGCGTTATGCTCGCGATGCTCCAAACGGCCGAGACCTTCTGGTGAACCTGGAGGCCGATGTTCAGGTAGGCCATGCCCCTGTAGATGCCGAGGCCTATGAGGTACCCCATCCCACCAGCCATGAAGCCCGTGATGAAAGCCTCCGCCACGAAGATGGCCGACACCTGCGCCGGGTTCAGTCCCACAGAGGATAGTATCTCTATCTCGCCCCGTCTCTCGTAGAGGCTGTTGAGCATGGTGATTACGACGTTGAGGACGACGATGGCCCACGGTATGATGAGGGAAAGGCCGCGGCCTTCGAAGTAGTTGCCGAGCCTAAATGTGACGTAGTCGTCAGGCGTAGACGCGTATGCCCTGTACCCCCTCTCCAACGCGAGCCTCTCCGCGAAGCCCTCGACGCCCACTCCTTCTCGAAGCCCCATCGCTATCCTCTGGATCCCCACCCTCGGCAGGCCGATGGCGGTCTCAGTATTCATGATCACCACCTCCGAGCCCTCGCAATCCTGTATCACCCAGTTAGGCGCCTCGCCCTCGGGGCTCACGTTCACCCATTTGTCGGGGGCGTAGCCGGCGCCATCCAGATCCTTCAGGCCGTTTAACGCGTCTTCGCTGAAGATTCCTTGTACCTCTAGCTCGAGGATGGAGACACTGATCACGTCTCCTATCCTCAAGTCGTTCTGTTCTGCGACGCCGCTGGGGACTAGTACGCCGTTCTCGTCCGGGAGGTCGCCTTGGAGGAGTATTCCCCCAATGTTCACGGTTTCGCCCTCATACGAGTCTACGCCGACAACGCCCATCACCGGCTCCCCTAGGATCCAGATGTATGGCCTACGCTGGGGGTCGTTCTCGGCTTTCGGTGAAAGGTATTCCATCTCTGGGTTGGAGGTGAGCCAGTCCATCTCCGCCTCGCTGAGGAGGATGAAGGTTGGATCGCTCCGGCTCCACGATCCATCCCTTATGGAGACCCCCTCCCACTCGCCCTTCTTAGAATAGGTGTCCTCGATGATGCCGTACCCCTCCGAGAAGCTTGTGAGCGTGACGAAGCTCGTCACAAGGAGGGTGATGGAGACCAGTGTGAGGATGAACCTCAGCTTCCGCCGTCTGAGGCTGCGCTTGGCGATGCTGAAGACGGGTATGATCAGGTTCCTGGTGTGGACCCTGCCTCCTGAGCCGACACTGAAAAACCTTGGGAATATGTTACCGAGTAAAGAAAGCACAATTATCGCCGCGACGCAGACAGAAACGAAGCCCCTAAACGCTATTATCCTTGAACCCGGGTAGAACAGGTACAGCGTAGTCAGGCTTCCCGCGGATAATACTGCGTCGACGGCATGCCGCGTCACCCCGTCGGCCAGCAGGTAACCAGTCACAAGCGACGCGGCTGCTAGGAAGGTGATCAGTATGTACACGGACAGGCTGGCGTCCCTGTACATGCCGTCAAGCTCCCCCAAGGTGTGGTCCAGGGTTATGTAGCCCTTCTTCAGGGAGTCGAAGCTCTCGGTGTACTGCCCCTCCTCGTACAGGGTCTTTGCTTCGGAGACCTGCCGCGACGCGGCGCTGTAGGCTCCCTCCTGTTTGGTTAGGTAGAACCCGTATCCATTCATCTCCTCAAGCATCCCATCCAAGGCGATCTCGGCGTCTGAGGTGATCCTGAAGTTCAGGGGAAGGCTGTACTCTCGTACGTCGAGGACCTCTACCCCTCCCCTTGGCATTGTAAGGGTCTCTCTGGTCGTGAAGCTTCTCGAGATAACGTTTGAGCCCAGCAGGAACGTGCTGTTCACCGCCACCTTCACGGTGGACCCGGAGGGTACGACGATGTGCCCTTTAGGCAGCTCTAGTAGGTTCATCTCGTTTGAGAACGAGCCGTAGATGAGTGGTATGCCCGCCGGCGTGAGCGTCTCGTTACCTATGCCCATTACCACGTAATTTGCGTGGAGGGCAAGGTTCTCCGTGTCGACGTACATGAGGCTGCCCTCGATGACTATGGAGCTGGCCGGAAGGAGGGTTATGTCAAGCTCAGCCTCGCCGTCAGCGACCTCTTCCAGGTATGGGATATAGTCGACGCCGGGCGTGTCAGGGTCGTCATGGAAGACGATCAAGTTTCCGCTCTCATACTCGCCGTCGATGCTGAAGACGCCGTCCAACGCCGAGGCGGTTGAGTCTAGATACCTCGTCCCCATAATGAACATCACTTGGGCGCCCACTATGGGTGTCCCATCTTGGTCGTGGACGATGCCACTCAGAGCGCTGACGGATGAGACAGGCTGAAACGCCAGTATTAACGTTAAGATGGCGATGACTGATACTCCGTGTTTGAATCGCATGATGTTGATCTCACACTATATCCAAGACTAGGGTAAAAACCTTAAGCGTTCGCTCGCACGAAGACATGCATGAAATGAGGATCAGGATAGTGACGGACGCGACGGGGCCAGTGGAGGCGAGCCTCACGGATGAGAGCCCGGACACCGCTAAGGCGGTATGGGAGGCGCTGCCCATCGAGGCGAGGGCCAACACCTGGGGAGACGAGATATACTTCGGCATACCGGTGGACGCCTACCCCGAGAACCCGAGGGAGGCAGTCGAGTTGGGCGATCTCGCGTACTGGCCTCCGGGGAACGCGTTCTGCATATTCTTCGGCAGGACCCCGGCGAGCAGGGGCGACGAGATAAGGCCCGCCAGCGCCGTCAACGTCTTCGGGAAGGTTGAGGGAGACCCGAAGGTCTTCAAGAAGGTGCGGAGCGGGGACCGGGTCAGGATCGAGAGGGCTTAGCCCTCCTCCGTGAGCCTGATCTTCTCCACGAGCCCCTCGTACAGCGCCTCCCGGCTCTGCCGCCCCGTGGACAGGGCGATGAGGGGCCCATGGGTCTTGGACCAGAACTCCGAGTCGACGGGGCCCTGGAGCTCGGGCACGGTGTGGCTCGGCGTCTTCTCCATGAGCTTCTCCAGGTGCGTCTCCATGGCGATCTCCTCGACCCTGTTATCTTGGATGCACTTGGAGTAGATCAGGGGGAACAGCATGTGCATCGCCTGTATCCCGGGTGTGCCGAGGAGGGTGTAGGCCGAGGGCTCCGTGAAGCACTCGGGGTACAGCTGGTACACGGCGTTCCAGTAGTCTATGAGGAGCCGCGCTATGTCGCTCACCGGCATCCCCTTGAGTATGTTCTCCCTGAGCAGGTTGGAGACGGATCTGATGAGATGGCTGTCCGAGACTATGTGGTTCTCGTGTCTACGCTCCCCCACGATCTGTATCCTGCCGTGCCACGGGCTCTGGGGGCTCTGGTTCAGTATGTCCACCACCTCCGTGGCCAGCCCTATCCTCACGCCTTTACTGCCCTCGAAGTCCATGACCCACTGATTCCCGCGTTTCCACAGCATCCTCTGGAGGTGCCTGTAGACCAGGTCGGTGGGGACGCTTCTCTGCCTCTTGTTGACGATATAGAAGAGCATCATCTCGTCGAAACGCTCCGGGAGCTTCATGATGCTAGCTATGACGGGGTAGTCCTCGAAGTCCTGGTTGCGCTCGATGGCCCGTTTGAGCGCCTCCACCCTGTGCTGCCCGTCTATGAGCCAGAAACTCTCGTCGCCCGTGTCCAGCATCCCGTAGCTGAACCAGCCCAGGTCCTTCTCCTTCACGTACCTCACGTCGCCCCTTATGTTAAGGAGTATCGACGTGGGGAAGCACCCCCACTCGCGCACCAGGTAGCGCACGGGGCTGCCCCGCCGATCCATGAGCCTGCTCTCCGAGGGCATACGCTGGTACCCCTCGGGGTTATCCATGGTCCATCGGTCTATCCTGTACCTGTCGACGATGTCCTTGGCCTTGAAGACGGTTATATAGATGTCTACCCCTTCAAGCCCTCCACGCTGGGTGATGCTGAACGCATCCAGCTGCAACTGAACCCCTAATATACTATAAATTAGTGAAAGATAACAGTAACTATTCTAGTTGAGGTGGTTTTCCTCCCAATCTTCCTCATCTAGGGGGCTGTCCTCCCAGCCCACGCAGTCGTAGCACAGCTTCGTCTTGACATCACCGCACTCGTCACAGAACTTGGTCTCGCACTCGACGCAGACGTGTACTTCCAGCACCTCCATACCACAGATCTCGCAGATGGGCATAACGGTTACCGTATTTCCGGGACATCCCCCGGACTAATAAATTTATTGAAGGCGGGTTGGTCAGGGGAGGTCTTTCACGAAGCCCAGCCCCAGCCTCTGGAGGGTGCCCGGTGTCGGGTGTCCGGTCGCCGCGTCCCACCCCCTCTCTGCGTAGTACTCGTCAAGCATGAGGTCTAGGTCCACTACGGTCCCGCTGCTGGCTCCCTCCCTGAGGGGTGATTCCCTGAACCTGGATGGGAGGCTGTCGTCGGCCCGCGACACACCCTCGCGCACCCCGTACATCCTCTCCAGCGTCACTATCCTAGCCCCGGCCTCCCTCATCTCCTCCGGCGTCACCCTGAGCCCCGTGGACACCTCCAGCGCCGCGGCGGCTCTCTCGAAGGGCAGAAGCATCATGTTCTGCATTATGTTCTTGCAGGGCTCAAGGGAGTCTATGACGGCGTTCCAGTCCTCGAAGTAGCTTACGAGCCGCCCCTTCCCCCTGTCGGCGAGCCTCAGGGTGGACTCGGGGACGCCGAACATCCTCTCCCCTATCTCCGGGTCGTCGCTCAGCTCCAGGAACGGCTCGCTCCTAAGGTGGTCGCCGCCTCTGCTGGCGACGGCGTAGCCGAGGCCGAAGCCCTTGAGGCCCCGCGGGTCGGCCATGATTAGGTCCATCCCCTTCACCTGTATGGTCCGCTCCATGCCCTTGCCCAGCCTCTTAGCCGCCTCGACGGAGCCGTCGGCGAGGATGTCCCCGAAGCCCTCCCTGTCCGCTATCAGCCGTATCAGCTTCAGGAGTGCCTCCCCGTTCCCCCACGTGAGCTCCAGCCCGCCCGTCTCCTCGACGGTCAGCTCCCCGGCCTCGTAGAGCTCCATGGCCCAGCCGACGCACCCGGCGACGGTGAGTATGTCTAGCCCAAGATGGTTGCACAGGTCGATTGCCTTCAGGGCCAGCTCCAGGTCGCTGTTGCCTATTCGGCTCGTGAAGCTCCCCAGAGCCTCGTACTCAGGGCCCTCGCCATGGAGCCCCCTGTGCGGGCCTTCTCTGATGGAGTAGACCCTGCTGCAGGGTATGGTGCACGCGAAGCACCCCCTGTTCTTTACGTTGTACTCCTCGGCCAGCCTCTCGCCGCTCACCATGCTGGCGTCCTCGTACACTCCGGACGTGTAGTTCCTCGTGGGAAGGAACCCGGCGTCGTTGGCCATCATGAGTATCCTGGTGGTGCCCATGAGCATCCTGCCGGGGTACTGCTCGTGCTCCCTGATCTCCCCCTCCAGCTCCAGAACCATCCTCTCGAACTCCTCCGGCTCCGCCACCTCCACGTGTCCGGTGCCCCTGACCGCTAAGGCCTTCACGTTCTTCGAGGCCATCACGGTCCCCATCCCCGTCCTGGAGGCCGCCCTCACCTGGTTGGCGAAGAGCCCGCCGTACCTCACGCCTTTCTCCGCCGCCGGCCCGCATATCACCGTCTGGACCCGTCTGTCCCCGAGCTCGCCCTTGATGAAGCCGTCGGCCTCGAAGACTGTGCTCCCCTTCATCGCCGAGGCGTCCCTGAACTCAACCTGGTCGTCCTTGACGTATACGTATACGGGTGAGCGGCTCCTCCCCTCCAGCATTATCTGGTCGTAGCCCGCGAACTTCATCTCGGGCGCGAAGTGGCCTCCCGCGTTGCTGTCCCCGAGTATCCCCGTGTGGGGGCTCTTGGCCGAGACGTTGAACCTGCTAGCCGTGGGGAACATGGTCCCCACGAGGGGCCCCGTGCCAAAGATGAGCTTGTTCCCGGGGCCCATCGGATCGACGCCGGCACCCACCTCGTCGTAGAGTCTCTTGGCGTTGAACCCCCTCCCCCCTAGGTATCCCCTCATCTCGGCTTCGGTGATCCTCTCCGTCTTGCATGCCTGGTCGGTGAGGTCCACCCTCAGGGCGTTCCCCGTGTAGCCGTAGACTCTAGCCATGTATGCCCCACTCCTCTTTAAGCCGGTTGAAGGCGTCCCACGGCGTCTCGCTGAACTCCGGGGCTTCCGCGTAATTCAACGCCCCAGTGGGGCACCTAGCCACACACTCGGGTTCGCCGCCGCATAGATCGCATATAAGGGCTTTCCCGTCGTGTAGCTTCACGGCGTCGTAGCGGCACTCCTCGACGCATGCGCCGCAGCCTATGCATGCCTGCCAGTCCACCGTGATGGTGCTGCCTCCTACTCTCTTTATGGCCTGGGTTGGGCAGGCCTTCAGGGGTGGGCAGTCGCTGCACTGGCGGCACATCAGCGGGTAGTCCAGTCCGT
>DATKWN010000078.1:0-23709 GCA_035529515.1 Candidatus Krumholzibacteriaceae bacterium
GCGTAGCAGTTACGGACCTTGCTCCACCCGATGAGGCGGCCGACGATGGCGGCGCTGGTGTGGGGCGCCAGCCCCAGTATGATGTGGCCGATGAGCTGGTCCCTGTGGTCGACGCCGTAGTAGGGCTCAAGCTTGTAGAAGTCGCGTAGCTCGTCGTCGAGGAACCTGGTGGCTTTGACGAGGTAGTCGCCGCACGCCTCGGGGAGCACCACGTCCTGGACCATGAGCTCCAGCATCTGGTCCGGCCGCGTCAGCGGCTCCCCCTCCACGTCGATGGTGTACCCCATCTCCCGCAGCTTCTCCACGGGCACCCCCACCTCCTCCGGCTTGAAGTGGGTGAGGGGTATGTCAGTGAGGTCGAAGCGGAGGGTGCCGTCCTTGAAAACGCTGAGGTCGTACCTGGCGCGGAGGATGCCCTTGCCGAGGTGCTCCGGCATGCGGCTCTCGTTCATGAGCCGCTTGACGCACTTGATCCTGTCCGGGATGATGCCGCCGATGTGCCTGCGCGCGTTCTCAAGCTCCTCCCTGAGATCGATCTCCGCCCAGTCGTAGCCCACCGTGCCTATGTTGCACGCGGGGCACGTGTCGCTGTCGGTGAGCCTCTTGCAGCGCGGGCACTGCTTCTGCATCACCGTGACGGCGCCACAGTTACCGCAGAGAGCCGTCCTGGACGGGTAGCCACACTCTGGGCAGTCCAGCCTCACCAGCTCGACCCTTATCCTGTCGCCTCGCTTGGCCCGCGTAATGTCTCTCTGGGGGCCGCCGGCGTTGCCGACGGGGAAGATGCTGTGGACGTAGGGGCTCATCTTCCTCTCCTTCGCCTTCTCGGGCCTCCCCATGCGGGCGCCCACGTAGACGTAGGCTTTCTCCTTGACCGTGAAGCCGGCCCAATGGTTCACCTGTTGGAGCGGTGCATCGGCCTCCGCCTCAACGTATTTCTTGTCCAGCGCCAGACAGCGTTCGAGGATGGCCTCGGCTTCGCCGAACTTGACGGCGCCGACCTCGACTCTGTGGGGCACGAGAAGGGTTTCAAGGGTCTCCTTCTCCTCTGGCCCGAGCCTTATCCCCTGTTCGCGCTGGCTCCAGCTCTCCGCAAGAGCGTTTCTGAGTCTCAGTAGCCTATCCAGGGTTGTCTTTGACCATTCGTACGTGTATCTTGGGTGTAGCGGCGCGTCGATTCGGGTGATCGCGATGGCCTCCGAGGGCGTCGGAGGATTCCACGGGTCCGCCGCCAGCTCGATGATCACGTCCGCGGGTAACCCCGTAAGCTCCTCTGCCGCCTGACCGCCCACAGCCTCCATGGCGTACTCGACATCGAGGCGCCACTGGTCCTCGTCGTAGCCTGCGGGCAGCAAGGCGTGGTTGAACTGAAGGAAGTCGCCGGCGTTGATGAGCACGTCGCCGTTGAAGAGGATCCTGTCCACGTCATCGTAGATCTCCTCGGCTCTCTCCACGGTGTCCACCCTGACAACGGAGCCGTCTTTTAGCCTCACCACCGGCGGCTCGATGGTGTCCACCGGGCAGATGGCCGCAGACTTCCCGGGGAGCTCTATCCTGAGCTGCAGCCCGGTGGTCATGAACCCGTTCAGCGTCACCATGGTGGCGGGGTGTATACCGCAGGCCGCGAGCCCCGTTGTGCGGGCTCTGCCGTAGCGGAGCCTGAAGCCGCCGGGGGTGTTGGGGAACGAGAAGACGGGGCGGCCGACGATTATCTCTTCCATGAAGGCCGCGGTGGGCTTCTTCTCGCCGTTGTCCGTGTTCTTCTGGTTGAGCTTTTTGAGCCAGTCCCAGCCGTCGATGCCCATGCTGTCGCAGATGCCGCAGAGCTTCCTTGCGCGGCCTACTACGCCGTCCACGACGACTATGAGGGCACCCCCCCGGAGCCTGTTGGTCTCTATCCCGGGGACGTCCCGGTAGTTGCTGGCCTCGTAGGGGTCGGTGGATACTCCGGTGGCCTCGACGGGCAGCATCTTGAGCGCCAGCTCCAGGTCCTCGTCGGTTACGTGGTACTGGAAACGCCTGACGCTCCTCTCGTAGATCCTTACCTCCTCGATGAACCTGTTCACGGCGTCCTCGCTGGGCTGGTACCTGTCGAGGCCCAGCGCCTTTCGGACCACGTCTGCGATGACGAGGGTCAGCGCCTGGGCTGTGCCGCCGGCCGGCCTTATGGGTCCGGCGAAGTAGAGGCTCAGATACTCGGTGCGGTCGGGGTTCTGCTTTATCTTGATCTCCGGGATTCCCTGGATCGGGGCGATGGTGACGCCCTCCGTCATGATGGCGAGCCCTGTCCTGATGGCCTGTTCCGCGGCATGCTCCTTCTCCATGGACCCATAGCGGCCGAGGGCTATCTCCTGGGCTATCTTGAAGCTCATCTCGCGGCGGTCCATATCCTTCAGCTCCCTCATCCGCTGCGTGATGCCCCTGGGGCCTATGAGCTTCTCTACGCGTTCAGCGATGTCGGTGGTGATCTCGGGCTCGGGCCCCAGGGTGGCGTCCAGACCCTTGGCCCGCGCCTTACTGGCAACCTCGTACAGCTGGTTCAGTTTGTCCTCTAGCTCCTCGAAGTACCTTTTGTAGGTCGGGGGCATCTCGACTTCAATCAACTTGGGGCTACCTGTCCGGGCAGTGGATGCTGCACAATATTGTGGTGGCTCGCTGTTCTTTACTCTTACCGGTGGTCTCGTTGCACACGATGCGGAGCCGCTCATCGTCTCCACGCAGTGTCCCTAGTCTCTTATCGCGGACACTATTTCTTTGATCTTTTCCCTTAACAGGCTCTCTTCCTCGACCATGTTACCGGTCACTATGGCGTCAGCGCCCGCGTTCTTCGCCGCAAGCGCTGCCTTCGGGTCCCTGATGCCGCCGCCCGTGATCACGGGGATGCTCACATGCTTCTTCACCGCGGTTATCATCGCCGGCGGGATCGGTTCATTGGCTCCTGAGCCTGCTTCTAGGTACACGAACCTCATGCCGAGGGTCTCCGCGGCGAGGCTGTAGCCCACCGCGAGCTTGGGGTGCCTGTAGCTGATGGGCCTAGCGTAGCCCACGTAGCCGGCGGCACAGCCCTCGCCACAGATCACGTAGCCCATGGGTATAGCCTCAAGTCCGTACCGCTTGACTAGAGGCGCCGACAGCATCTGCGCATCTATGATGTAGTACGGGTTCTGGCAGTTTAAGAGACTCATGAACCATATGGCGTCCGCGTACCTGCTCACCCCCATGGGGCCGTTGGGGAACAGGATCACCGGCACCTTCACATCTTTCTTTATTCTCTGGATGGCGTCGTCCAGGTCCTGGGACGAGGCTAGGGTCGAGCCCCCTATCATGATGGCGGTAGTCCCGCCTTTCTCAGCCTCATTAGCTATGTCTGCGCAGTCGTACCCAGATGACTTATCGGGGTCTAGAAGGGTGAAGTGGATGCAGCCCTGCTCGGAGATTTTGTCCTTGAGGTACTGCTCGACCTTGCCTATCATTGGATTGGCGGCTCCTCGACGCCGTAGTACTGGTCTACGAAGATGCAGTATGCGTCCACGGGATCCGTGTTCTCCGGGACTGGGAACTTTTCCTTGAGGGAACAGCTGGAGCAGATGATCCTAGCATATCCTTCTTTATTGTGAAGTATGACTCCGACGGTGTTCATCCCGCAGCTGGGGCACAGATACTGGTCTGGAAGCTTCTTCTTATTGATCTTGACTACTTTCTGTCTTTTTCGGCCCATCCGACTCCCTCTTTTTGCATAAGCAGTGTATTAGCCTAGTCTTAAGATTAGTGGAAGCCGTCGTTTATGTTCATTTGCATTGACGCGCCTCATCACAGACTCGACGAGGTCCTGCGATATGCCTAGGTCTTCGGCTATCATTGATGCGTCCGAGCCCTTCTTCCACGAGTATAGTATCAGGTCCAGGGTCGTGTAGTCGATCCCGAGCTCGCCTTCGTCTGTTTGCCCCGGGTAGAAGCCGGGGGAGGGAGGCTTCTCTATGATGTTTTCCGGTATCTTCAGGTGTCTAGCGAGCTGTCTGAGCTGAGTCTTGTACAGATCTGCCAACGGCATTAGGTCCACGCCGCCGTCCCCGTACTTGGTGAAGAAACCTGTGAGCAACTCCGTCTTGTTGGAGGTTCCCATTACCATGCGCCTCTGCTTGTTCGCGAAGTAATAAGCCCCCGTCATCCTAACTCTGGGCTTTATGTTGCCTGATGTGATCCGATCTGTGACGTCATAGTTAGGCAGCGCGTCACGTATCACATGTAATATGGGCGTGATATCCACCGTGCTACACGTGACGCCGAGGCGTTCACAGTGTTGCATCACGTCCATGATATCACGCTCAGGCGTGACGTCACGCTCCGGCATCGTCACCGCCGTCACTCTATCGGCTCCCAGAGCCTTTACTGTGAGATCTAGGGTTACCGCTGAGTCTATGCCGCCGCTAACCGCCACGACGGCTCCTTCCAGCCCCGACTTTTCTATGTTTTCGGCTATGAAATTCTTAATCTTATACTCAATTTTTTCGCAGTTTATCCCTAGATCATTTACTGAAACCATGTTGGAACTCTTTCCAAATATCTAAATAAAGACTTCCATAGATCAGTTAATGCATATTTATGTTAATTAGGGTTTTATTAATCATGATATTTAATGGTTTTATACAATGTTTTGGTGTTTTTGGCATCAAAAACAGATCCGGCTAATATCATTTATTAGTATACAGTTTTGTCAACAATGCATATATGTGCCTGCTGTGATATCGCTGTGAGATGAACAACAATGGCCTCTGAAGAATACCAAAATATAGTCAGAAAAACGTTTCAAGACCCAATTACAGATTTGTTGCTGAAAAACAGTAATTTAACTCGCACTCAGTTTGAAACACTTATAATTGACATGTTAACTGACATAATGTCTGATGAAAAGATTTCTTTTCAACAAAAAACCTTATTTAGGGATAAAAAAGTGAGTAGGGGCTCTTTTAGCCGCTCTTTATCTCAGGCTAGAGGGAATGTGATCTCCAGCATCTTCACCATCGTTTTGTTGAGCTACATGGGTGTATTCGACGCAAGGCCCTTCGACGAGTATTATGTTTTAGCTGAAAAATTGAAGGAATATGTGTCCATCATCGAGTCGAGAGAGTTAAAGGCATCTAGAGAGGTTCTGAGACAGATAGAGAACGAACTGATAGAGGGAATAGGACGATTAGCGACCCCCACGAGCATAAAAATAGTGTGATATCACACTACATCACACTGTCAAGGGCGCTGCAGACCTGGCCTAAAGCAGTTCCGCCGTCTCCTGGTGGCACATTAATGTTGAATAAAACTGTTAAACCCGCTTTACGCAGGTTATTCGCCACCGTTCTTGTGATATATTCGTTAACAAAGACGCCGCCCGATAACCCTACGACAGATATCCCTGTATCCTCGGACGCCTTTATAGCCATCTCGGATACACCATCCGAGAGATATTTCTGCCCAAAAGCAGCGATATCCTGTTTTTTATGCTTATTTAGCATGTTAGACATGAAATATAGTGTATTTGATGTGTTAAGAACATATTTTCCGTCTCTTCGATCAATTTCAACGTTATGATTGATACGTTCCGGGTTTCCCTCGGCAGCAAGCGCCTCAAGCCTCATGGCGGGTTCCCCTTCATACGATCTATAGTATATTGACCCAAGTAGGGCGGCTATGGAGTCTAAGAACCGTCCAGCGCTCGAAGTCTTAAGGATTTCAGGATCTTTTAGTAGCTTTAAGATGACTTCCAGCTCTGTTTTCCCGTGGGGTAACGCCTTTTCGACGTGATTTTCTGTGATATCACGTATAATATCACTTGTGACGGCGTTACTAAGTCCCGCCACCAGCATCCTGTATGGGTGGTATGCGCATAGGTCTCCTCCCGGCATGGGCAAATTCTCGAGGTGTCCAAGTCTCTCAAACCCGTTGTAAGTTGATTTTAATATCTCTCCACCCCAAATTTGCCTATCTGAGCCGTATCCCGCGCCGTCTAAGGCGATCCCTAGTATCCCATCATCCCTAGAGACGTTGTTCTCAGCCATGACGGAGACTATGTGGGCGTGATGATGCTGTGATTTCACCAGCGTCACACCCGTCTCACGTGATATCACTTCCGCCATCTGTGACGTCATGTACCCCGGATGGAGGTCACACCCTATCACATCCAGGTCACGCGTGATATTAAGCAGGTCACGCATTGTCTGGATGGCCTCCTCCTCGAACCTCAAGCCCTCCAGAGTGTCCGTGTCCCCAAGGTACTGCGTCATGAAGACCTTTCCGTTGGTGGCCACGGCGGCCGCGTTCCTGAGCTCAGCGCCAACGGATAACCCTATTCCCTTCTTCAGTGGGATGTCGATGGGGTCTGGAACGTAGCCCCTAGATCTCCTCGTGAAAGCGGTTTTCCCATCGATCACTCTAAGGACCGAGTCGTCGCAGCGATTCACAATCTCCCTGTTGTGGAGCAGATAGTAGTCGGCTATTCCACCGAGCTCGTCGAACGCAGCCCTGTTTGAGATGGCCATGGGCAAGCCCTTCTTGTTGCCGCTGGTCATGATCAGCGCAGGCTCGCTAAGCCTCTTGAACAGCATCGTCTGGATTCCCGTGTAGGGTAGCATCACGCCCACCGTGTCCAGCCCCGGGGCGACGAGCTCCGAGATGACCCTATGCCTCTTCTTCAACAGCACGATTGGTTTTCTCCAAGACTGGATCACCCTGGCCTCGTCACCGTCTAGCCTAGCATAGGTTTTTATCGAGTCCAGATCCGGGGACATCAAGGCTAGGGGCTGGTATGGCCTGTTCTTCCTCCTCCTGAACTCCTCTATTACGTCGTCTCTGGTGGCTAGAGAGGCGAGATGTATGCCGCCGATGCCCTTCACTGCGACGATGCTGCCTTCCATCAGGTACTCGGCGACCTCCATGAAAAGGTCGTTGGCTTCCATCGGTTTTCCGTTAGCGTCGTATAGACTCATCTCTGGCCCGCAGACGCTGCACGTGATGCCCTGGGCGTCGAAACGTCTGTCCATGGCGTCGTAGTAGTCCTTCCTGCAGTGCTCGCACATGGGGAACTCGTGCATGTGGGTACGCTCACGGTCGTAAGGGAGGGACCTTACCGACGTGAAACGGGGGCCACACCAAGCGCAAGCCGTGAAAGGGTACTCGTACCACCTGCTTCCCGGGGTAGCCATGTCCCCCAGGCACTGGGGGCATATGCCTATGTCCGGCGGGTAGATGCCCGACGCGACCCTGCCCCTGTTCTGGCTCTTGTCGATGACGAACTCGGTGAACCTGCCACGGTACGGCCTGTACTCGTGGACTATGTCCTCGATCTCGGAGACCTCGGGGGCCTCCTCCCTGACGTCGTGAAGGAACTGAGTCACCTGGCTCTCCTCGCCTTCCACGACTATCTCGACGCCGGCGTCACCTAGGTTGATGACGTACCCGACGAGACCATTCCTAACCGCCATCCGGTAGATGAAGGGCCTGAAGCCTACGCCCTGGACTCTGCCTGTGATGCCGATCTTCGCCTCGACACGTTCGCCGGAACTCAAAGCATTCAGGTTTTAGATGTACTGTGTGATTTAAACTCTAAGCATGTAAACATGTGCAACCTGTTAAACAATCCTATCTGGTTTGAATTGTTTACATCTTATCAAATTATTCGCGTATCCGAAACCGTAAAAAAGGGAGACCGTGAGCACAATACAGGGGAGATCCTTGGAGCTAGTGTTCACCACCATCGCGTTGTTCATGGTGATCTTGGCCGCTAGCTACATCTTCTACAAGCGCATAAAGATGGCTCAGACCGAGTACGAGGAGAGTAAGTCCACCGTCAGGAACATAACCTCGGGGTTCACGCGCCAGGTCAAGAAGATGGAGACTGGCCTCGACAGGATCGAGCGCGAGGCCAGCGAGACCAGGTACATGGCCAACGAGGCCCTGAAGGCTACACAGGGAGGCAACGACGCCGCCGTCAAGGGGCTGGAGAAGGTGAAGGAGCTCTCCGAGCGAGTGGACACCATCGAGAACTCCATACAGGAGATGAGGACCGACCTCACCAAGCTCGCCACCCAGCCGCGCCCGGCACTCGTGGCCACGCGGGTCGACGCGCCCATCCCGGTTCAAGGCGAGGACGTTTTCCAGCAGCTCACGGAAACCGAGATGGAGGTCCTTGAGATGATAGTGGACCTAGGCGAGGGCACCGTCCCTGAGATACGGGAAAAGATCGACAGGACGAGGGAGCACACATCCAGGCTCCTGAAGAAGCTCTACGACAGGGGGTTCATAGACAGGAACACCTCCGGGATGCCCTACAGGTACAGCATCCGCAAGGAGATAAGAGACATCATCCTGGAGCGGAAGGAGCAGGCTCCAATCGGCCTCTAGTTGGGTTCAAATACCTTCAGCGCCATAGAGGGTTCTATGGAAGACACGACATGGCAGGAGGCTCCGTGCCTCGAGCCGGTGCCCGGAGTAAAGATAAGCATCATAGGGAACGGCCACAACGCCTCCCTCTGCTACATAGTCATCAATCTTGGCGCTGTCGTCGACTGGCACAGCCACCCCCACGAGCAGATGGGTACCCTTCTATCAGGGAAGGGAGAGCTGAGCTCGGGCGGCAGGACGGTCAAAGCCACCCCGGGAGCGGCCTGGAGAGTGCCCCCAAACGAGGAGCACAGGTTCGAGACCACGGGCGATGAGCCCGCCGTGATAATCGAGGCCTTCAGCCCGCCGCGAGTCGACTACGTGATGGCCGCCTAGTAAACGATCCGCCGTGACACAAGAACTCCTGCCCATCCTCAACAGGGTGGTAGAGAGGGGGTACCAGCTCACCCCAGAAGCGTTCACCCATCTCCAGGCCATACCCTTGGAGCAGGTGACGGCCGTCGTAGAGAGAGCCCTCCAGGTAGCGGAGGGCAGGCCAGAACTTTTCGTCATAGACCAGGAGTTCCTGTTGAGCCTATCCAAGGCGCCGGAGCCAACGCAGGTGGCACGGGAAGCCCGACCATCTCTGGCGGCGAGAATAGAGTCCAGGCTAGAGGTTATGCCCGTGGACGAGCCGTCGCCTGAGGGAGACGTGAACGGCTTCATCGACTTGTTCAACAGCAGGTTCGCCCAGCTCGAGATCATACTCAAGAGGCGCGTCGACGTCCGCGACGCCATCCCCCTGAGCCAGGCGGTGAAGCTCCCCGTCAAGTCCAAGTTCAAGACCATCGGCCTCGTCAGCGGGAAACGCGCCAAAAGCAACAGGCTGTTCCTGGAACTTGAGTCCCCGGAGACATCCATCACCGTCATGGTGTCGGGCGCCGAGGCCGTTGAGAAAGGCATGGAGATCCTGGACGACCAGGTGATATGCATAGACGGCCTCAAGTACAGGGACGACCTCCTCATCGCCAACGACCTCATCTGGCCGGACGTCCCCATACGCGACTCCAGTAGGGCCGACGAGCCCGTCTGCGCCGTGATCATAGGCGACGTACACGTGGGGAGCAAGTACTTCAGGGAGGATCTATTCGAGAGGTTCATCAGGTGGATGAACATGGATCTGGGGCCTCAGGCTTCCAGGGAGCTCGCCTCAAGGGTCAAATACGTGGTCATAGTCGGCGACCTCGTGGACGGCATAGGGATCTACCCTGATCAGCTAGACGAGCTCACCCTCACCACCCAGGACGCCCAGTACGAGGAGGCCGCGAGGCTCCTGGCCCAGCTGCCGGAGTACGTGGAGATGGTCATAATACCCGGGAACCACGATGCCGTCAGGAGGAGCCTCCCCCAGCCCCCGATCCCTGAGAGCTACGCCCCGAGCCTCTACAAGGACACGCGGGTCCATCTGCTTCCGAACCCCTCCACCATAAGCCTCCACGGCGTGAAGATGCTGCTGGCCCACGGCAAGGCTCTGGACGACATACTGAGCTCGACGCCGGGCTACGACTTCCACAACCCCGTGAAGGGTGTGGAGCTGCTCCTCAGGTGCAACCACGTGGCGCCCATCTACGGCCAGTCAACGCCGCTGGCGCCCGAGAAGATCGACAGGCTCGTGATCAGGGAGATACCGGACGTCTTCGTGATGGGTCACATCCACATCTTCGAGCACAGGAAGTACAAGAACGTCACCCTGGTAAGCACGGGGAGCTTCCAGGACCAGACGCCGTTCCAGAGGAGGATGAAGATAGACCCCACGCCGGGGGTCGTCTCGGTGTTCAACCTGATGAACTACCAGAACATCCCGCTGGACCTCGAAAGACTGGACTGACTCCCTTAGCTATCAAGTCGGCCACCCTCACACACTCGGGGGTTCTACAGGATATCGCCTGCTCCCCGAGCACGTCCTCGGTGAAGCCCTTCGAGCAGCCTATGTTTTCGTAGTACGCTGGAGGATACGTGCCAATCTTTAACGAGTGTATCTCGCCGAGGGCCTCGTAGCGGCTCCACCTCTCCCTCCAGTCCGGGAAATGCTTACGCAGCGCGTCCTTGGTGGCTTCCATGTCGGGGCACTCTCCGCTGAAGACGATCACAGGCGTTTCCGTCTCCCTGTTTACGCGTTGGACGTCCACCACGTTGAACCCCGCGAAGGTGGCTCCGCCCAGGATCAACGCGTCAGTCTCCCATGAACCGAGAATGTTTAACAAGGCTTCCGTGGCGTCCAGCCCGTCCACCGTTACACGAGCCAGACGGACGCCCTGTATTACACTGCCCCTCAATCTTGTTAAACAAAGAGAAGTGTACTGGATGGACCTGCCATAGCCTCGTCGGAAAGGCTCGAAGCTTCCGTCCTGGGCCCCAGCTACCGTATAAACGGGGCTCAATACTTGTCGAGCTTTCCTTGTATCTTGCACTTCATTAGGAATTGGGCGTAGGCCTTTCTGGGCACCTTGACGGTGCCCGACCGCACAGTAATCTTCGTGATGCTGTTTAAAGCATTTTTATCGACGTCTTTCTCGAATAATAGGCTTCCATTGCTCTCTATGGCGAATGGACCCATTTCTTTGGCTATTTCCTTGATATCCTCTTTTCCGAGGCTCACTTCGCCTTCATCGTCGATGGCTAGAATGAATTCTGCTCCGGAGTTAGATAGTGTGCCATCGAATCCGGCGGGGAGTTCGTCTGTCTCGTTGTTGATCCATGCCTCTAGGGCGTTGTTGACGACGTCTGCCACGCGTTTGCCGTCCTTCTTGGCCATGGTGAAGACCTCTGTGTAGAGCTCTGTGTCTAGGCCACGGATCGCGACGGTTTTACGGGGCATGTTTACTGTTCCACCTGTTTATTTTGTTTACTTGTTTACTTGTTAACAAGTATACTTATAAGCATATCGGTGCTGTAAACAATTTGCCTCGCGTGCGAGGCCCGGAGTTAGATTTAAGTGTCGAATACGGTAGCCCTAGATAGAGCACGCTCCGCCAATAAAAATAGATCGATAAGAAAAACCGGCGTCAGCGAGCTAAACTTCACAAAATATGTCGATATTTTCCGGAAATTATTGCTTTTAAACGAAAAGAACGACCTCGCGACCACCCTGAAGAACATACAGGAGCTCATGAGCTTCAGCGAGAAGATCTTCAGCAGCAAGGCCGTGAGCGAGACGTTCCTGTACTTCTGCCTCCACGGCGCATCCACGGCTTGGGTGCTCCAGTGTGAGCTCAACATGCCCGAGGCAACCGTCTACCGCGCCCTGAAGAGGCTCAGGGCGATGAGAGTCGTGGTGCCCGCGCTCAAGGTCAGCAAGGTGAAGCGCAGCAAGGGCGGCCCAAGGCCCACCGTCTGGGCCATAGACTCCGCGACCCCCAACGAGGTTGGGACGGCCCTCAAGCACCACTACAGGATGCTGAGCCCCAAGTTCAGGGTCGCCGAGGAGGTCGCCCAGACCATACTGGACGAGTTCCAGGCGAAGGAGGCGCCCCTGGAGATCAAGTACACGGAGATCATGATCCACGTAAAGGAGCTCAAGATACCCTTCAAGGGCCCCGACATCGCGGACCTGGCGGCGCAGTACCTCCACGAACGCGGAATAAAGGTCTGGCGATAGATCACTCTCCCCAAATATCTCCCCCATTTGCCCCCTTCCTGGGGAGGGAAGGGGGCGCCACTCCTCAAGCCAGGCTATAGTATAGGATTCCGTCTTTCTTGGTTTCAGCGACCTCTCCTTTGTTTCGCAGGTAGACGAGGTGGGCGTAGGTCTCTGTTGCCGCCATGCGCTTGATCCAGAAGCTCATCTCTGGCCACGGCCGGCTCTCCCAGTGGACCCTGCTTCCGATGTCGTATACGGTCCTGGGGCCGTCCACAAGCGTGTCCTTCATCTCCTGGAGCCTGTTTCTGTGGTGTAGTTTGAGTTGCTTGATGCGGTCAGCCAGGTTGCTGAACTCCCACTCGTGGGCTGGGTAGACCGTGTCAACGTCCAGGTCCTTGACTTTGTCTAGGCTCTTCAGGTAGTCGTTCAGTGGGTCTCTGTCCTCGTAGCTGTGGAGGGCGACGTGGCTGGTTATCTTGGGTAGGACGTGGTCGCCGCTGAACAACAACCTGTCAACGTGGTCATGGACGACGATGTGCTCGTGTGCGTGGCCAGGCGTCCAGATTACAGTCATCTCCTTGCCGTTGAGTTCTATGGTCTCGCCGTCGTGCAGCGTCCTGTCGATCCTGAGAGGCTCGGGGAAGTCCCTGAACGCCCGCCTGTAGCGCTGGAGGTACTCCTCTCCGCCGAAGAGCCTGGTCTCGTCGACGGTGAGCTCGAAGAAGTTCTCCTGCTGAAGCTTCACAGCCTCCTGTTTCTCGGCTGCCACCTGGCTTGCGACTATCTCGGCGCCGTACTCCTGTAGGGTCTGGGCTAGGCCGATGTGGTCGTTGTGGAGATGGGTGACGATGACCCTTTCCACATCCTGGGGTCTCATGTCGTGCCGCTTGAGCTCTCCCGTGAGTCCCTGGTATGCGCTGTTCGTCGGGACCCCCGTGTCTATGAGGGTCTTGGACTCGGTGAAGAGGTAGCTATACGTCTTCCCCAGAGGGTTCCTCTCCATGGGTATGGTGAGCCGGTGTATGCCTTCGGCGACCTTCAAGTGGTTTCAGACTATGGGAAGCAGCGCTCACCTTTAAACCCAGCCCCCTACAGCCAAGCTTATACCCTCCACCGAGGAGTCAGGTCCATGAAGCGGATTCAGCCCCACATAATGTGCGGCGTCGGCGACGTCGCCAGGTACGTCCTGATGAGCGGTGACCCGAACCGGGTGAAGAGGATCGCCGGCCACTGGGACCACGCCGAGATGGTAGCTGACTACCGTGGATACGTGACCTACACCGGGGAGACGAAGGGGGTGAAGGTCAGCGCCTGCAGCGGCGGCATCGGCTGCCCCTCGACGGCCATCGCCATGGAGGAGCTCATGAACATTGGGGCGGACACCTTCATCAGGGTAGGGACCACGGGGGCCCTGGTGCCGCACCTCGACAGCGGCGACATCGTGGTGGCTACAGGGGCTGTCCGGTGGGAGGGCACCAGCAAGACGTATGTTCCGGTCGAGTACCCCGCTGTGGCTAGCGTTGAGGTGGTGAACGCCCTCCTTGAGGCGGCCGACGAGCTGGGTGTAGAGGTGCACCCCGGGATCATCATCAGCACCGATGCGTTTTACGGAGGGAACGATGAGGTGCTCCGCATGTTCGGGGAGGCCAACGTGCTGAGCATCGAGATGGAGGCCAGCCTCATGTTTACTCTCGCCGGCGTCCGCGGCAAGAGGGCGGGGGCCATCTGCGCCGTCGACGGCAACATCTTCAAGGGCACCGGGAAGGGCGAGTTCGAGCCCGGGGAGAGGAGCGGCGAGCTCGCGGACAGGGTCCAGAGGAGCATCGACGACGAGATAAGGGTGGCCGTCCGAGCCGTCCAGCTGCTGGACGAGGGGTAGCTACTCCCTCTCGTAGGGCTTGTAGTCGCTGGGCGGCTTGGCTTTGCCGACGACGCCCGCCAGGATCGCCACCGTGAGCACGTACGGGATGGCCAATATTATCTGCGGGGGCAGTATGCCCAGGCTCTGGAGCCTCATCTGGAGGGCGTCCGCGAACCCGAAGAGGAGGCTAGCCCCGAAGACGCTGAACGGCATCCATTTGCCGAAGATCATGGCGGCCATGGCTATGAAGCCGCGTCCACCCGTCATGCCCTTGTTGAAGACGTTCAGGTGGCTGAGGCTGAGGAACGCGCCGCCGAAGCCCGTAAGCATCCCGCTCAATATGACGCACATGTACTTTATCCTCACCACGTCGACGCCGGCCGTCTCCGCCGCCGTGGGGTGCTCGCCGACGGCCCTTATCCTGAGGCCGAGGGGCGTCTTGAATAGCACGACGTAGCTGGCGACGGTGATTATGGGCATCAGGTAGACGAGGGGCGAGTGGGTGCCGAACACCTCCCCCAGCACGGGTATCTGTTTGAGCACGGGGATGGTCAGGTCCGGTATGCTGTTGACGGCGTCGGACGAGCCTCTGGTTCCCCAGATCACCTGGCTCATGTAGGCGGTGAACCCCGCAGCTAGGATGTTTATGCCGGTGCCGCTCACAACCTGGTCTCCGCCGTACTTCACCGTGATTATGGCGTGTAAAAGACCGAGTAATCCTCCCACGAGCACGGCGGCCACGACGCCCAGCCACGCGCTTCCCGTGTAGTAGCTGACAGCTACTCCGCCGAAAGCGCTCGTCAGCATGATTCCCTCCAGCCCGATGTTCATGACGCCGACGCGCTCGCTGAACATCCCGCCGAGCGCCGCGTAAGCGATGGGCGTCGCCATGCGAATCGCGGCTGCGAAGAGCCCCGTGTTTATCAGGTCGACGAGCTCCAACGTCACCGCTCCCTCCTGAGCAGCGCCCTTATCAGCTTGGGCGCCGCCACGAACATTATGACCAGGGCTTGGAGTATCTTGACGATGTCGAGGGGCACACCGGTGGCGCGGGTCATGATCATCCCTCCGCTGCGGAGAGCCCCGAACAGGACCGAGGCGAAGAAGCTTCCCACGGGGTTGAGGCCTCCGACGAGGGCCACGGCGAGGCCGTCCCAGCCGTAGCCCGGGCTGAAGCCCTGTATGAACCTCCGGTGTATGCCCATTATTTCGCAGGCGCCTCCGAGCCCCGCCACGGCGCCGCTCAGCGCCATGGAGACGAGGATGCTCCTGTCTATGCTGATGCCGGCGTTCTCCGCGGCGGACGGGTTAAGCCCCGTGGCTCGGAGCTCGTAGCCCATGATCGTCTTCTGGAGGAAGTAAGTGCTCGCCACGGTGACTATCACAGCGACGAATATGGCTGCGCTCAGCTGGGCGGGCGGCAGAATACGCGGCAGCTCCGCTGAGCCGCTGATCTTCAGCGACTGGGCCACCCACCCGGGCGCCTTGAATGGGTAGTTCACCAGGTAGCTCGTGAAGTGTGTGGCTACGTAGCTCAGCATCATGGTGGTGATGACCTCGTGGGCGTCGAAACGCGTCTTCAACACGGCGGGTATCAGCGCCCAGAGGGCCCCGGCTATCATACCAACCAGGATGGTCAACGGTACATGGATCACCCAGGGGAGCCCGTCCAGGTAGATGCCTGCCAGGGCGGCGCCCATGGCCCCCATGAGGAACTGTCCCTCGACGCCTATGTTGAACAGCCCCGCCTTCAGGCCGATGAGGAACGCTATGCTCGTGAAAACTATGGGTGTGGCCTGTGTCAGCGTCTGGCCTACGCCGTAGCTGCTCCCGAAGGCCCCTGACGCCATCGAGACGTAGGCGTCCAACGGGCTGTACCCCGTCACGGCGAGCACAGCGGCGCCCACGATGAACGCGATCAGGATCGCGGCTACCTGGATCATCAGATCTTGGAGGCCGTCTCCTCCTCTGAAAACACGCCTGACAGCCTCAGTTAATCGCTCACCCATTGCCGCCACCCGCCATGAGCAGACCTATCTCCTGCTGATTCGTCTCGTCGACGGCCTTGACCGCGACGATCCTCCCCTCGTATATGACCGCCACCCTGTCGCTGAGTGCCCAGATCTCGTCCAGGTCCGCGGAGATGAGCAGCACACCGGCTCCATGATCCCTCATCTCGACAAGTTTGCGTCGCACGTACTCCGTCGCGCCTACGTCAAGCCCTCTGGTGGGCTGCGCGGCGATCACGACCTTGGGGTCTCTGCTGAACTCCCTGGCGACGACGACGCGCTGCTGGTTGCCCCCGGATAGGTACCTTATCAGGGTCTCGGGGCCGGGGGTGGCTATCTGGTAGTCATTGATCATGTCCGTTGAGAACCGTTTAGCCTCGGGGAAGTCGATGGTGACCCCGTTCCTGGTGAACCTGTCCCTCTGGCTGCCTAGCACAAGGTTCTCAAGGACGCTGAAGTCGGGGACGATGGCGCGTTTATACCTGTCCTCGGGGATGTGGCTCACCCCCATCTTTATCCTCCCTCTGGGCGGCGTGTCCGTGATGTTCCGGCCGTCGAGTTTGACGGTGCCCCCGGATAGCTCCCTGAGCCCCATCACCGCCTCGACGAGCTCGGTCTGCCCGTTTCCCTCCACCCCCGCCACCCCGAGAATCTCTGAGCCGCATAGATCGAGGTCTAGTCCGCGTAACGCAGGGATTCCGCGGTCGCTCAGGCACTCGAGGCCCTCAAGCCTCAGCACGGGCTCGAGGCCGCACTCGGCCTCCTTGGTGAACTCGTAGACGATCTTACGGCCCACCATCATCTCCGCCAGCTGCCCCTCATTCGTCTCCGAGGCCAGTACCGTGCCAACGACCTTCCCCCTCTTCAGCACCGTGATCCTGTCGCAGATGGCTAGGACCTCCCTCAGCTTGTGGCTGATGAAGATGACGGTCTTGCCGTCTGCCTTAAGCTCCCTGACTGCGTTGAACAGCTCCTCGGTCTCCCCGGGGGTGAGGACGGACGTCGGCTCGTCCAGTATCAGGACGTCCGCGCCCCTGTAGAGGGCCTTCAGTATCTCCACCCTCTGCTGCACTCCCACCGGTAGCTGGTACACAGGAGCCTCGACGTCGACGTCCAGCTTATACCTCTTACATGACTCAGCCACGTCTCTGAGCATCCTCTCCACGTCCAGCAACACCCCGTTGACGGTGGGCTCCCTCCCCAGGATGACGTTCTCCACCACCGTGAGGCTGGGAACCAGCATGAAGTGCTGGTGAACCATCCCTATGCCGAGCCTCATGGCGTCTGAGGGCCCAGAGATCTCCGCCTTCTCGCCGTTCACCAGTATGTCCCCGCTGTCCGGCTTGTAGAGACCGTAGAGGATGCTCATGAGAACGGATTTTCCGGCCCCGTTCTCCCCCAGCAGCCCATGGATCTCGGCTTTATCAACGGAGAAGTCGATGTCGTCGTTAGCCGTCACGCCGGGAAAAGTCTTGGTGACGCCCACCATCTGTATGGCTGAGGTCATGTGAAACGGAAAAAAGGAGAGAGAGTAGAGGTTAAAGTGTTTTCCTTAGTCGTATCCTGTCGGTACCGCGATGTCTCCGCTGATGATCTTGTTCTTGGCCTCGATGACCTTGTTCAGGATGTCCTCCGATATCTCGGGGTGCACGAAGTCGAACGTCTCCTCCCAGAGCGCCTCCTCGTCGGGTAGACGACACATGCCTACCCACCCGTCGGCTAGGCCGCCGCCGTAGAAGCCGGCCTGGAACATGTCAACCCGCGCATCGAGGATCATCTTGTAGACGGCGTTGTCGACACGCTTGGTCATTGACGCCAGCATGTTGTCGTTGAGGTAGCACTGACACGCGTCGACGCCGTACCCTGTTACGTCCAGCTCGTCGCACGCCTCCAGGGCTCCTAGCCCGCTGCCGCCAGCCGCCGCGAAGATGCCGTCTGCGCCGGCCTCGATAAGGCTCGTCGCTAGCTCCTTGCCTTTGGTGAGGTCACCCCAGTCACCGACGAACACGGGCTCAAGCACCTCCACCTCCGGGTTTGCCCAGAGCGCGCCGGCCTCGTATCCTTCGAAGAAGTCCCTGATGAGGGGGATATCCATGCCTCCGACGAATCCAACCTTACCCGTCTCGGTGGTCAGGCCCGCCACGACGCCTAGGAGGAAGCTGCCCTCGTTGGCGGCGAAAGTCAGGCTCGCCACGTTGGGGGCGTCAACCACCATGTCTACGATGGCGAAGTTCTGGTCGGGGTACTCCGCCGCGACCGCCGCCAAGGCGTCGGCCTGGTCGAACCCGATGCATATGATGAGCATGTACTCTCCGCTCATGGCGAAGTCTCTCTGGTAGCTCTCATACTCGGCGATGGACGTGGGCTCGACGTAGTCGAACTCCACGCCAAGATCATCTTGAGCCCTAACGCAGCCCGCGTAGCTGATGTCGTTGAAGGACTTGTCCCCTAGGCCGCCTGTCGCCAGCACAAGCCCCACCTTCTGGGGCTTGCTCAGCTCAGCGATCTGCGCCTGCGCCGCAGACAGCTGCGCCTGCAGCGCGTCATAGTCCGCCTTAGGCACCGTCTCCCCCGCGGGAGCACCGGGCTTGGCCACGTATCCTATCGCTGCCCCTACAAGAAGGGCGACCACTACCATTGCGTAAAGTTTAGTGTTATCGCTTGACATTACAACACCTTTGGGTGAATGAAGGTTCACGTTTTTCCTTAAAGTATTTGCGACGAAAACCCGAACGAGTTAAATAGGCCGTCTTTATTTCCCGGCGCCTCAGAAGCATCGAGAGGGACGAGGCTTAACGCCGCGGCTCACCGCGTCGACGGTATCCACCACTCCTCGCCGGGCCTGCTCACCCACTCGGGCCAACGCAGCTCTATCGGCGGCTTCAGTCCCATGAGAAGCAGTGACCGCTCGTCGTGCCTCCTCTTCCTCTCCAGGAACTCCGCCTTCGCCTCCTTCAGCAGCGTAGGCTTCAGGAGGAGCTCTACGGCGCTCAAGCTGAGCACCTGGGCGGCGCACATCCCCATCCTGTGGGTGACGCCGACTCCGCAGAGGGCGCTGCTCGCCCAACGCGGGTACCTGACGCCGGGGGCGGGGGCCAGGGCCTTGCTGACGTATAGGCGCGCCGTGGGGCAGTGCCACGTGAACTCGTTGACGTCGTCAGCCGGGTGGAAGTCCCCGTACGCCTTCTCCGGGGGCACTATCTCGGTGTACATCGGCTCCTCCGTGGGCTTCACGCCGATGGTTCGCTGTATGGCGCGGGCGAACTCTTTGTCCTCCTCGGTGTATGCCGGTGGACCTACCATCATGAGGTGCCTCCACACCACGTCCTTCATCACGGTGTTGGGCAGCCCGGTGCGGACGGCGGTGATGACCCTGGGCTCCACCTTGCAGTCAGCCACAAGGGCGGCTCCACGGGCACACCGCTCCACGACGCTGCCTACCGCCTCCTGGTCCGTGAGGCTGCTGTTCCTCCACGCGTAGACGATCTGGCTATGCACCGGGTTGGCGACGGTGCACTGGCCGCCGGTCATGATGAACTCGTTGATGCTGCCGCCGCGCCTCATCAGCGCGGGCATGTGCTCCTTCATCATGTTCACGTTGTTGTACATCAGGACGGCGGCGTCCAGGGCGCCCGGGTATGTGACTGCGCCGCTCTGGCCCTCCGAGGCGGCGTCCACGTTGAAGCTGAAGAGCATGCTCTTGTAGGTCCGTGGCCACTCCTCCCCGAGCACCGTGGTGGGGCCGCCGGGGTGCCACGCCAGCAGCGTGTCCATGCCGTCGAAGAACCCGTCCCTCGCCATGTAGGGCTTCCCGACGCAGAGCTTCTCCGCCGGCGTCCCCAGCAGCCTGATCCGGACGGGGAGCCCGTGCTCCTCGGAGGCGTTACGGAGCGCCACGGCGGCGAAGCAGCCCGCAACCCCCAGCATGTTGTGGGCGTCCGTGAACCCGGGGCCGTGGGGCACGTCGGGCTCCTCGTAGGGCACCGGCCTCTGGCTGTGCCCCGGCGTGGCGTCGTACTCGGCGAAGAACCCTATGACGGGGCCCCTGTCGCCCCAAGTGCACGTGAAAGCCGTGGGCATGTCGGCGACGCCCGTCTCGACCGTGAAGCCGTTCCCCTCCATGTACTCAGCGAGGAGCCTGCTGCTCCGGTACTCCCTGAGGCCCGGCTCCGCCCACTTGAAGAGGGTGTCGCTCATCCCGTACATCTCGGCGGAGTTCTCCTCGAGCCAGACTAGAGCGGACTGCTTCTCCTTGGTTAAACGCGTCATACTTTTGACAGCCGTTTGTGAGGATAAAAGTCTTCGAACCGGGCTGCGATGAACACGTGGGCCGTGTATGAGGGTTTTCAGTAGAGCGATCGAGAAGGGAAGACGTGAGACGATCAGAAAAAGGGGTAGCTAGCTCTTCAGCTTCCAAGTAATGCCGTCAGCCGTGTCCTGTATCTCGACGCCGGCCTCGGCTAGCCTGTCCCTGATGAGGTCGGCGAAGGCGTAGTTCTTCTCCCTCCTCTGCTCCTCCCGCAGATCGGTGATCACGGTGATCAGCCGCTCCGTTACCTCGTCGCCGCCTGCGCTGCGCTTCTCGAAGAGCCCGAGGACGCCTAGGAGCTCACTATAGGTGTCCGCTGCCTCCCTGAGCACGCCCTTGTTCGCGGGCTCCGTGAGGTACTCGTTGACGGCTCCGTTTATGGCGTGGAGGTGGCCTAACGCGACGGGCGTGTTGAAGTCGTCGTCCATGGCCTCGACGAAGCTCCTTTTCTCCTCCCTCACAGTCTCCAGGAGCTTTTTCTCCCGTTCACCGTAGTCCAGGTTGATGTCTGGGCCCCTCATGACGTTCTCTATGAGGTCCAGCGTGTTCTCGAGGCGGCTCACCGTGTTCTGGGCGTTCTCCATGTTGCCCCACGTGAAGTTCAGCGGCCGCCTGTAGTGGGTCGAAACGTAGAAGTAGCGCAGCGCGTCAGGCGTGTGCTTCTCCAGTATCTCGTCGAAGCTAACGTAGTTGCCGAGGCTCTTGCTCATCTTGCCTCCGTCGATCATGAGGTGCCTCATGTGGAGCCAGAACCTGACGAACTGTTTACCGGTGACTGTCTCGCTCTGGGCCACCTCGTTCTCGTGGTGGGGGAACGCCAGGTCCTCGCCGCCTGCGTGGATGTCCACGGTGTCGCCTAGGAGCTCCTTGCTCATGACGCTGCACTCGATGTGCCAGCCGGGGCGGCCCCGGCCCCAAGGCGACTCGAAGTAGATGCCTCGCTCAAGCTCCTCCGGCGTCGCCTTCTTCCAGAGGCTGAAGTCCTGGGCGTTCTCCTTGTCGTAGTCGTCGGAGGCTACCCGCTCGGTGCGCTCAACCTTACCGCGGTCGACGCCGCTGAGCTCGCCATACCGGGGGAACTTGTCGATGTCGAAGTACACGCCGTCCTCGGCGTCGTAGGCGACCCCCCTCTCCATCAGCGTCTGTATGAACTCTATCATCTGGGGTACGTACACCGTGGCCCGTGGGTGGGCGGTCGCCCGCTTGACGCTCAGCAGGTCCAGGCACCGGAAGAAGACGCCTGTGTAGTAGTCGGTGAACTCTTTGAGGGTCTTCCCTGCCTTGCCGCTGTCCCTGATGGTCTTGTCCTCGATGTCTGTGATGTTCATGACGTACTTGACCGGGTAGCCCCTGTGCTCCAGCCACCGCCTTATGAGGTCGCCGAGGGTGAAGGTCCGTAGGTTACCTATGTGGGGGTCACCGTAGACGGTGGGGCCACAGACGTACATGGTGACTGCAGGTGGGTTGAGTGGCTTGAATCGGCGTTTCCGCCGGGTCATGGTGTCATACATCTGGATGGGGTGCTCTACCATGGCTTCTCCTCCAACAATTCCGCTAGACCCGCAGAGCGTGAGACCGGTCTTAAGGTAAGATACACAATAGTCTCATTCTTCCTGTCTAGCGATGAATGCATAGAACGGGTGAAATATAAAATATGTTATGAACAGCTAGGCTGTTCAAGGTTTAATACCTGCGGCGCGGCGGCCTATGCTTCGCGTAGCACTCCTGACAGTAGATCGGCCTGCCCTCGGTGGGCTGGAACGGGACTTCGCACTCCTTTCCGCAGTCGCTGCAGATCGCCTTATGCATCTCGCGTGGGCCACTGTCGAAGCGTCTTCGATCACTCAACTCTTTCACTCCTACTCGGTAGGTATACTCCAAGCCTCGAGAGGCTCCTCGTATCCGCATCAATACACCGTCGATGCTCTTTTAAACTTTTCAACCGTGGACGGGACAGGGAACCTATAAATCTGGTGTGTGCTATACATGCCTCACCGGACTGTAGACGTATGAGCGGCGAAGATACTAAGAAGCTGAGTTTCGATAGCAACGACTTCAAGTTCAACGTGGCTTACCAGGCTTATGAGAAGGCTTTCGACGAGGCCGCGCCCGACAACAGAGAGACGCTGAACGACGTCATCACCAAGCTTTTCAGCGAGGAGATCACGTACCCCGAGTTCTACGACTCCCTCAGCGACGCGGAGGGCCGACGATACCGTTACCACAGGAGCCAGATAAGCACCTCCCGGAAGTTCGCGTACCGCGCCGCGGAGCGTAAGACCAACAGGATAAAGCGGCACAAGTAGAGGCTCCCACCTCTAATTGTTGCATGGCAGTCACAAGACGTCACTCACGTTTAGATGAACGGATGGGCCATGTGACACATCACGAGGTGAACATGTTGGATGGATACCTGGACTCAGATCGAGTGTCATCGACGCGGAGAAGGACCACGAAGCCCTCGTCGAGACCGTTTCGAGAGGCCCGAGGCACTTCTTCGACGCCTACAACCTGCTTGCCGAGGCGGGGCGCAGGCTAGGCCTCCAGTCGTTTCCTGAACGACCCTAGCTCCCTTGAGAGGCGACGCCTCCCGATCTCCGCCGTCACCTCTGCCCTCGTGCGTTCGATGACGCCGCGGGCGACGTCCAGCTTCCGGCGCATCCCCTTGAGCATCATGCTCGCCTCCTCGGCCTCGACTAGGTAGAGGTATATCTCATCCATGATCTCGAGGCTGCTCTCAGCAGCCCCTAGGTCACCTTCCCTGAGACTGTCCAGGGCCTGGCGCCTGAGCTCGCCTGGGACATCCGCGAGTCCCAGTACGTAGTCGGTCGCCTCAACCCCTAGTTCCTTGGGGGTTGGATACTTTTTCTCGGTGATTAGAGAATGGAGTATGGCTGCCTCCGCGTATTCCTGCCGCGCCGCCACCACGATTTCGCTGCTCTGGACGCCGGGGAACGCCTCTCCAACTCCCCGAACCTCGTTGAGCAGGTTCGCCGCCTCGGAGATGAGTCGCTGGGCTTTTTTGGGTTCCCCGTTGTGTAGCATGAGGATCGACTGCTTGCTGAGGGTCCTCGCCTTTCGGGCCTTAGGGTAGGCCTTGTCTTTGGCCTCCTCGAGGGCTCTCAGGTGTTCCGTGACCTTCCTTATTATCTCTTGTAACATCTTCTACTGCTCCGGTGTTGCATCGGTGACTGTGAGTGGGTGGTCCACGGTGCAGACGTGGACATGCTTACCCATGTTACTATGGACGTTTCTTGGGGTTTAAGGGTTGACTATGCGGAGCGTTTATATGCTGGGTGTTAGGTTAACATAACAATGTGTGTGGTATAACACACATAAAGTATGGTAAACCAAACAGGAGGAAACGAGGATGAAGAGAACACACATAGCAACCGTAGTAGTGGCATTGGCAGGAGCCGCCGCGGCCCTCCGGGTCTTCGGCGCAGACACCTTCGGGCTCCTCAGCGCAGCCAACGTCGCGGTCATCATAGCCATAGGGGGCTTCATGGTCGACCGCATG
>DATKWN010000079.1:0-2832 GCA_035529515.1 Candidatus Krumholzibacteriaceae bacterium
GCGCTCTACAGCGTGGGCGCCGTGGTGGGCGGCACCGTGTACGGCGGCCTTGAGAGTAGCCTCGGCACGGTCGTGGCGTCCGGTCTCATGGTCGTCGGCAGCCTTGTCTTCTGCGTGGCGGTCACCTGGAAGCCCAGCAGGGATTGGATATTCAGCTGGATGGAGAAGCTCATCCCCAGCCTCGGGAAGTGAGCCTGTTCGTCCGCTGTCGACCCGCCTACCGCCCCTTGTCGAAGTCCTTAAATAAGCTGCCCGCAACCACCGACCAACTGCGGAGGATTATTAGAGATGGTTAGGGCGGGGATCAAGGGCATAGGCAGCTACGTGCCGCAGAAGGTGATGACCAACGACGACTGGGCCCAGATAGTGGAGACCAGCGACGAGTGGATAACCAAGAAGACGGGCATCAGCGAGCGGAGGATCGCGGAGGAGAACGACTGCACCAGCGACCTGGCCGTGAAGGCGGCGGCCCCGGCGATGAAGGAGGCGGGCGTGGAGCCCGAGGACCTGGACCTCGTGGTGCTCGCGACGAGCAGCCCCGACGTGCCCTTGAGCAGCACGGCGGCGATAGTCCAGCACAAGCTTGGCGCCGTCAACGCCGGCGCCTTCGACGTGATGGCGGTGTGCAGCGGCTTCATCCACGCCCTCGACGTGGGCGCGAGGTACGCGGTGGACCCACACATCGACAACGTGCTGGTGGTCGCCTCCGAGGTGTACAGCAGGATACTCAACTGGAAGGACAGGACCACGTGCGTCTTCTTCGGGGACGGCGCCGGGGCGACGGTGCTCCAGAAGGCAGAGGAAGGCGGCGTAATAGGCAGCTGGCTAAGGGCCGACGGCGGAGGCGCGAAGGTCATCGAGATACCCGCCGGAGGCACCAGGAACCCGATAAGCCACGAACTGATCGACGAGGCAAAGCAGTACTTCCACATGGACGGCAAGGCCGTCTGGGACTTCGCCATCGAGGCGTTCCCCCAAGCGGTCAGGGGCGTCCTGGACAGGTACGGCTACGCGCTGGACGACGTAGACATGATCATACCCCACCAGGCCAACATCAACATCATAAAGGTGGGCATGGAAAAGCTCGGCCTCCCCATGGAACGCACCTACACGAACATCCACAAGTACGGCAACATGGCTGGGGCCAGCATACCCGTGGCCCTCCACGAGGCGATACAGGTGGGAAAGATTAGTAAAGGCGACCTGGTGGTCACCGTCGGGTTCGGCGGCGGCCTCACCTGGGGCGCGAACCTTATCCAGTTCTAACCCTTTATAAGATTCAGAAGCTCCTGGGCGCTCAACGTGTTCGCGATGTCGGCGGCCTCAAGCCAACCGCGTCTGGCCATGGATACTCCTAGAGGCAGGAACTCCAGCTCGGAAGGCGTATGCGCGTCGGTCCCCAGCGTCATCTTGACTCCTTGCTCTCTGGCTCGTCTGCTGTTAACGTCGCTCAGATCCAGCCTGTTAGGGTAGCAGTTAATCTCCATCATGACGCCCTGCTCGGCGGCGGCCTTGAAGACCGCGTCTAGGTCCAGCGCGTATGGGCTGCGGCGCTGTATAAGCCGCCCCGTGGGGTGGGCTACGGTGTTGACGTGCTCGTTTTGTATGGCCTCGATTACTCGGCTCGTCATAGCCTGCTCCTCCATCTTGAAGCCGCTGTGGACGGCGGCCACCACCCAGTCAAGCTCCGCGAGCACGTCGTCGGAGATGTCCAGCTGCCCGTCTCTGCGGATGTCGCACTCCGTGCCCGCTAGCACCCTTATCTCCGGGTGCTCCTGGTCTACTCGCCTCACCTCGGCTATCTGCTTCGTGAGCCGTTCCTCGTCGAGGCCGTTGGCTATGCCCAGGGCCTTGGTGTGGTCGGTGACGGCGATGTATTCGAGGCCCATCTGGGCGGCCTTCTCCGCCATCTCGGCGATGGAGGCGTGGCCGTCGCTCCAGTCCGTGTGTACGTGGAGGTCGCCTCGTATGTCGTCGAGGGTCACAAGCTCCGGGAGCCTGTCCTCCATGGCGGCCTCTATCTCGCCGGTGTTCTCCCGGAGCTCCGGTGGCATCCACCGCATTCCCAGAGCCTCGTAGATCCTGGCCTCGTCCTCGGCCTCGACGAGCTCGTCGTTGTGCCGCCTGAAGAGGCCGTACTCGTTGAGCTTGAACCCGGCCTTGACGCCGATGGTGCGCAGCTTCACGTTATGCTCCTTGCTGCCCGTGAAGTACTGGAGGGCGGCGCCGTAGCTCTCAGGCGGGATTACCCTGAGGTCCACCTGGAGCATGTTCTCCAGCACCACGGTGCTCTTCGTGGGGCCCTTCGCCAGCACCCTTCCGATGGGGGGCATGGAGACGAAGTGGGCGGTGACTGTCTCAGGGTCAGTGGACGAGACCAGCACGTCCAGGTCGCCGACGGTCTCCTTGCGTCTGCGGGCCGAGCCGGCCATCTCGACGCGTCTCACGGCCTCGCAGTCACTCATGTACGTCAGCATCCCCTGTATCACGGGGAGCACCTCACCCAGGAGGAACCTGGTGCTGCGGCTCCGGTGCTCCTCTATGGCCTTGAGGATGTTCTCCTCCTTCTTGGGCCCTAAGCCCTTGATCTCCCTGATCCTGTGCTGCCTCGCCGCCTCCTCGAGAGTCTTGATGCCTACGACGCCTAGCTCCTGGTGTAGCCTCATGGCGATCTTGGGGCCTATCCCCTCAAGCGTGATCATCTCCGGGACGCCCTGGGGGAGGCTCTCACGGAGCTCCTGGAGCACCGTGGACTCGCCCGTGTCCAGGAACTCCTCGATGGTCATGGCTATGCTCTTGCCTACTCCCGGGATCTGATCGAGCTCGCCGCGC
>DATKWN010000080.1:0-5247 GCA_035529515.1 Candidatus Krumholzibacteriaceae bacterium
CTCTCCAGAGCCGCTCGTATGGGCAGAGATAGGTGTAGCTGACGAGCTTGTCGTCCGTGAAGTGGGTCCTCTCCTTCCTGTTGTCGGGGTGTCCGGGGAGGTCGTAGTGCTCGAAGAGGCTGCGGAGGTTGACTGGAAGCCCCTGCTTCTGGTGTCTCTCCCGCAGCCGCTCGCCCCGTGCCCTGCCGTACGCCTGTATGGCGCGGATGAGCGCCTCCTCGCCTTCCTCGCCGAAGCTGTCCATCATCTCCTTGGCGAAGGTGCAGTACATGAGGGCCCACAGGTCCCCGAACTCCGCGATGTCCTTCTCAGAAACCATTCTGCGTCTCAGATGAGTAACGTTGACGCGTTTAAAACATGTAGCATGACGACGAAGAAAGCCAACTTCGATGCATGAGGCCAGAAAGGTGTCAGGAGCGAGGAAAACCGTGCCTCTACGCTACCAGAGGAACCGTCTGTGACGCTTTCTCGCTGTGATCATCAGGTTTCTGAAGCATATCTCGCCTATCTCCGGGTCGTATCCCTTGAATCCCCTGATGGGCTCCCCGCATCTACCGCATAGTGCAACCATTGTCGATACCTGATACAGATGAACAGGCCTTGATTTATCGCTAAATATGTGTGCAGCTCATACAGACAACTTATCTGTATACCTTCATATCCGGCCACTACGTCCAATGCATGACCAGGAAATGGACAAGGCAATCATATTGGTGGAGAACGGCTTCGAGGACGTGGAGCTTCTATACCCCTACTACAGGCTTCAGGAGGCAGGCTACGAGGTGGAGGTCGTGGGCCCCAAGGCCAACGAGACGTACAGCGGCAAGAAGGGCGGAAGCATAAAGTCCACGAAGGAGCCGAGGGACATCGACGTCAACGATTTCAAGGTGCTTATCATCCCTGGGGGCTGGGCACCCGACAGGATGAGGACCAAAGAGGAAATGGTGAAGCTGGTAAAAGACGCCGACAGGAGCGGACTAGTCATAGGAGCCATATGCCACGCCGCCCAGCTGCTTATAGAGGCAGATGTCGTGAAAGGGCGTAGGCTCACGTGTGTGCGGAGCGTCTCAACAGACGTGAAGAACGCGGGCGGGAACTACGTGAACGAGCCCGTGGCCGTCGACGGCAACCTGGTGACAAGCCGTTTCCCGCCGGACATGCCGGCCTGGCTCCCCGCGATCCTCAAGCAGCTTGAGTAACTTTCCTTTTTTTTTCAGTTAGAGTTAAATGAGAGACCCTTATTCAATATCGCCATTGAAAGGGATTGGACATACTCAAATCCATCCGCGAGGAGAAGCAGATACTTTACTTGGCCGTGGTGACGGCTCTCCGAGGGATAAGAGATAATCTCAGGGTCGTCGTGTGGCAGCCCTTCGCGTTGAGCCTCGGCGTCTCCATCAGAAGCATCGGGGCGCTCGAGAGCCTCATGGATCTGGCCAAGATAACTGTCCAGCCTGTGCTCGGGGCCGCCTCGGACATCTACGGGAGGAAGCCGTTCCTGATCCTAAGAGACCTCCTCATACTCCTATCTGGTCTGTGTTTCCTGTTCGCACGGTCATGGCTTCTCCTCGCCGTTGGCATGACGCTTATGGGGTTAAGCGTAGCCCTGATCCCGGTTTGGCAGGCGGTGGTAGCCGAGTCTGCGAAAGGCAACGAGATGGGAATGGTTTACAGCGTCTTGGGGAGCTGCTACATGGCGACCGGGCTTCTCGGGACCCTCGCCGCGGGGTGGTTGGCAGACAACGTGGGGTACAGCATAGTTTTTTCTCTCTCGACTCTCTTCGCGTTCGCGTCGCTGCTGGTGACAGTGTTAAGGATCGAGGAGACCCGGGAAAGGGCTACCTCGGCGTCATTCACTTTGAGTCAGGTATGGAGATCGCTGCTGGACACGTTCAGGCCGCCCAAGTATCTCTGGGGTTTCTACGTGGCCATGTCTGTCGATCTCTTCGCGTTCAGCGTGGGCTGGAGGCTCATAAACGGGTTGTTGACGGAGGCGTTCAGCTTCACCCCCGGGATGCTTGGGTTGATGATCGCCGTGAACGCGGGGACCATGGCGTTGTTCCAAGTTGTCCTCGGCAGGTACCTGGACCGGGTAGGCTACGTGAAGTACCTGGTAATAAGCCAGATACTGTCATGCATAGTGCTTGCGTCGCTGCTGCTCAACCAGAGCTTCCAGGTGGCAATGGCGGCGAACGTACTGATGGGCTTCAGCGCCGCGTTCTGGGGCCCAGCCGAGCAGGCGTGGATCGCGCAGAACGTGGACCCGGAGGAGAGGGCGAAGTCCATAGGCGGGTACGCGACGTTCAGGGGCCTCGTGGCGCTCCCCGGGCCCTTCATAGGAGGCATACTCTACGATGCCTACGGCTACTATATGCCCGTGCTTGTGAACCTAGTTCTGGCGGTGATAGATGTTGGTCTCATCGCCTTCCTGGTGAGAGACCGGGTGAGACCGGAGAAAATGGTCTAACTGATCTTCTTGAGCTCGAATATCACCGGGTTGTTTCCGTCTGGGCACGCGTGCCTGGCAACCCTGGACCCATCATCGGACTCCGCGAAAGCGACGTCGGCTCCATGGGCTACAGCGTATATCTTTGGCAGCACCGAGTACAGGGCGTGGAGACAGATTTTCCCTTTTATCTCATGGCTGTCCCAGTCGAACACTATCTCGTCGCCGACTCTGTGCCCGGCTTCGCAGTGGCCCTCTTGACTGATGACCCTTGCCTTTACCTTAACCATGCATGCTGTTTGGTCTTGGCTGAATATAATAATTCAGTCCGCGCTGAATGCGGCCGGTTTTTATCGAGGCCACGTCAACTACCCAGTCTATCTAGGTGCAGTCAGGTGGGGCTGAAGAACAGGGTCAACGAGGTCAGGGAGTTTCTCTCCAGGCAGAGCCACAACTACTGGATGATGATCGTCCGCAGCGGCGGAGCCATGTTCCTCTTCAACCTCACAGGCAACTACAGCAGCATATACACGAAGGCCCTGGGCGCCGACAACATAATGATAGGCTACCTGAGCAGCGTCAGCTCCTTCATAGGCATGATCATAAGCATGCCCGTCGGCTGGGTGACCGACAACTATAACCTGAAGAGGGTGATGGGCGTCGGGATGTTCCTGCACGTCGTGATGATCGGTCTCTACGCCTTCGCCCAGGACTGGCGGTGGATACTGTTGGCCATGGTCGTCAACCCCTTCACCATGTCTTTCATGTTCCGGAGCCAGCAGGTCATAGTGATAAACGGCCTCAAGCCTGAGGACAGGGCCACTGGGTTGGGGTTCAGGATGATAATAGCCCAGATACTGGGCCTAGTTAGTCCTGTGCCGGCCGCCCTTCTCGTCAACCACTTCGGCGGCCTCAACGTGGACGGGATCAGGCCCCTCTACTACATACGCCTCGCAGGGATGCTCGGCGTTTACAGCTACGTCTACCTGAGGCTCACCGACGTGCTCCCGCAACCGAGGGAAAGAGCTGAGGTGGACTTTTTCGGCGACATGGCTGAGGTCATGAGGGGAGGCAGGAAGCTGAAGATGATGATCGTCGTCGAGGCGCTGGGTGCGCTCGTCTGGAGCACCATGGAGAACTTCGTGTTTCTATACGCCGCAGAGGTGAAGGGCGCGGACGAGCTGGTCCTCGGACTCATGACTACCGTGGAGATAATATCGGCGATCATTTTCTCGGTCCCCATGAACAGGTTCGCCGACACCAGGGGGAGGAAGTTCGCGTTTATATCCGTGAGGCCCGCGCTGTGGCTCAGCTTCGTAATCGTCGTAATCGCAAAACACCCGTACTGGCTGCTTCTGGCTTGGTTCCTCAGGGGGCTTGCGATGAGCAGCAGCGCATACCAGACACTCATGATGGAGTTGGTCCCACCCGAGCAGAGGGGCAGGTGGCTAGGGATCAGCAACACGTTCAGCGCCCTCGTTAGGGTCGGGGCGCCCATCCTGGGGGGCTACCTCTACAACAGCAGCCACCCCTCCCTCATATTCGTCATACCGCTCGTCGTTGACATGGTTTTCAGGATACCCATAATGCACTTCATGGTCCCCGAGACCCTGGGACACGAAGAACCCGTCAAGCTTGGCTAAGATTTTTTAACCTTGGCTCCCTCGATAGCATTGTGGTTTTACCTTGAACCTGGAGATGAAGATCAAGGACCTCATGAAGAAGGACCCGCTGTTGGTGAAGCCCTCCGAGGACCTGGCCGCCGTCTCGAAGAAGATGGTTGACAAAGGCAAGGACGTCGTCGTCGTCATGGACGAGGGCGTGGTGAGGGGGCTGGTGACCGCCGAGGACATATTCTTCGCGATGAAGAGCTACGTGCTTGGCAAGAACATGCTTGAGGAGATCCCCATGGAGGTCCGGGACATTAAGGTCGCGGAGCTCATGAAGACGCCGTCCGCCATGGAGTTCATGCAGGCGTGCGGCCTCACAGGCACCAACATGTGCATAGTCCTCGGCGAGGACGACAAAGCTGCAGACGCCATAAGGGTAATGGCCATCGGCGGAGTGGACCACATACTCATCGTCGGCGACGAAGGCATAGCCGGCACCCTCAGCGAGGCCGACCTCATCAAGGCGCTGGCGTAGCCTCTCCTTTTTCTAAAACGACATTTTCTATCACATGTTTTATACAGCCCAAGCCAGAGTCTTCAGCGATAGGTTTGACCAGCAAAGATCAACCTGAGCTGCGGGGCTGGATAGAGCACATAGTCCCCAAGTACATGCAGGACGGGAAGATGCCCGGGTTCAGCATAGCCGTGGTGAGGGAAGGAGAGACGGCGTACTCTCAGGGCTTCGGGGCACGCGACCCCCAAAGAAATCTCCCAGCCACGCCGGACACCCTCTACGGGATCGGGAGCATCACGAAGAGCTTCGTAGCCATCGGGGTCATGCAGCTCGTCGAGCAGGGTAAGCTGAGCGTCGAGGACCCCGTCAAGGAGCATATACCCTTCAAGCTGGGGCTCCCGGGGAAACCCATCAGGATACATCACCTGCTCACCCACAGCCTGGGGCTGCCGAGCCTGGCGTCGTCCAGCGTCGCCCTCTACAGGGGCGTCGGGGCCGACACGGGGATACCTTGGGGGAGCGTGGAGGACTTCTACAGGCTGGTGAACGGGGCGCAGGACGAGCTGGTGGCGCCCCCCGGGGAGAGGTTCTTCTACCACAACGCGGCGTGGAGGATGCTTGGACACGTGATCCAGGAAAAGTCCGGGATGCCGTTCCACAGGTACATCAAGGAGAAG
>DATKWN010000081.1:0-17002 GCA_035529515.1 Candidatus Krumholzibacteriaceae bacterium
ACTATGCCGCCGACGCCGAAGGGTATTATGTAGTGGGGTGGGAAGAGGAGGCCCATGCCGAGGCCCATCATGCTGATGGGTGTGAAGACTTCGAGTAGGGCTCCCATCACCCCGCCTGCGAGGAACGTCCAGGGGTTCATCACGGTGGAGACGTTGCCTGTGGCGAGCATGGTTACGTAGACCTTTGACTGGATGAGGCCGACGGCGGGCATCATGGGGGTGCCGAAGCCCACGTATTTCCAGAGGACGAGGGTGAAGAAGACGCTGAATATGAAGGTGGGCACCCAGCCGATTATCTTGGCTACTATGATGTCCCGCCAGCTGACCCTCGTCTCGTCCCTGTACTTGTAGTAGGGTAGGGTTCCGCCGCTCAGCCACGGGTTGGGTCGAAGGAATGGGTATATGAAGTAGCCTGTGAAGGCCCTGTAGCCGGCGGTGAATATGGGTAGGTCGTATAGTAGGATGGAGCCTGTTCCCATGCCCATGCCTGTTTCTCCTTGCATCTTGGTGATGAATATGGCTTCTAGGAAGCCTGCTATGAAGAAGCTGTAGGCTGTGAAGGCTACCGCGAATATGGGGGGTAGGGGCGTGAAGGGGTTGAGTGTGTAGGCGAGGGACGCCAGGAGGGTGAAGATGGCGATGATGGCTATCAGGTATGTTTTGTTGCCGAGGATTCCCTGTAGCAGTATCTTGTAGAGTTCGAGGTACCCTGTCTCGCCGTTGTCTGGGTTTTCGTCTGTCTCCTTTTTTGTGAGCCTGTTTTTAGCGAGCGTGACGACTGATAACAGGATGCCGCCTAGTAGCAGGATGCCTATGGCGGGCCCCATCGCGTAGTTCATCATGTACTCTTGGTAGAGCGCCATGACGTCGCCTGTGGGTTCGAGGAGCCCTCTTCTTACCAGCGTGGGGGTTATGAGGAGGTAGCTTATCATGCCTGAGGCTAGGAGGCTCAGCGAGGTCTTGGGGCTGATGAGGTACCCGATGGAGGCGAACCCTACGCTGAGGCTGATGACCAGTATGCAGCCGGGGGGGAGGAGCCCCGACAGGTCTATCATGGTGAGGTCCAGCCCCCACAGGGTGGGGAGGTACTGTAGCAGGGTTATGGTGAAGCCGACGACAGCCGACACCGCGACGAGGCGTGCTGAGCCTCCTCCTGTCATGCATGCGTCCACGAGTTTGGTGGTTGCGGACTGGTTCGGCCACACCATCTTGGGGTTTCGGATCAGCTCGTCCCGCAGGATGGTGTAGTAGATCAGCCCCGCGATTAGGCTTATGGTCAGCGCGATGGCTAGGAAGGCTATGGGCCCGATCCAGTGGTGTAGGCTGAGGTCTTTGGCCTGGATGACTTCCATCGGGGGGGCGATCCATGACGGGTAAGTTGCTAACGGCTCTGTTTCCAGCATGTAGAGGATGAAGCCGAGGGTCTGGTATACCCCCATCGAGCTTCCACTCGTTATCAGCAGAAAGCTGAGTTCTCTTCTGCAGCTGCCTCCCTGGAGGCGGTGGAAGAGGCTGTACCCGATCATTACGGCTACGGCTCCGTAGCCGAAGTTCCACCCCATGTTGATGCTGAGGTAGCCGTTGATGGCGCTGAATATCAGCGCCATGAGCGCCCCGAGGATCAACGCGCGGATCTTAACCGTTCCTTCTAACTGCTCCGTCTGTTTGACGGCATCCATACGTCGGGTCTTTGTCTCTGGGTATTTAAGGGAAGTTTACGTATGGTAATCACATATTGTGATTACATTTTGAGTTCAACGTAGGCGGGAACAGCCGGGTCCTATTGAGCAGGGTGCCCAGCGGTTGATGCCTATTATTATATCGCGCCGCATGGTATCTACGCTGTGTAGGTGGCCCGATGAGCGACGACGAGGAAGCGATACAGCCCAAGGGCAGGGTTGCCCCGGATAACTTGGGGACCAGCTATCTTCTGTCGGCTGGCTACGACGGGGCGCAGCGGAAGGCGTATGTCAGGCTATACGAGCCGGATAGCCAGCAGATATATCTCTGGTACGATGACACGGGCCACCAGCCGTACCTGATTTCGAAGCTGTCCCCAGAGGAGCTGGGGGAGAACAGCCGGATCACGAAGCACGACGGGTTCACGGGGTTCGAGGAAGTCATTCGGTACGACGGCCTCCACGACGAGGAGATAAGGGTCACCAAGGTGGTGGCGAAGGACCCGCTTAGCATCGGCGGCGGAGGAGGCGCCATCAGGAACTACCTGGACGAGAGCTGGGAGAGCAGGATAAGGTACTATAACTGCTACATCTACGACCAGGGCATCGTCCCCGGGATGCCTTACAGGGTCGTGGACGGCAGACTGGTGCCCGGCGACTGGGGCCTGCCCAAGGAGGTCGAGGCGCAGTTCGACGAGATACTCAGCCACACAGAGGAGCGGTTCCGGGGCCCCATGAGGAACTGGGCCAGGCTGCTGCAGTGCCCCATCCCCGAGATTAGGCGCGTGGCCGTGGACATCGAGGTGCGGCCCAGCGTTCAGAACAGGATGCCTAACGCCGACATGGCGCGGGACCCGATTATCTGTGTGGCGTTCGCGGGCTCGGATGGGCTCAGGAAGGTGGTGCTTCTCGACGACTCGGGGCTGGACGCGGAGACTCCGGTGATCAGCGGCGCCGACGAGGTCACCGTCTATGATAACGAGCGCTCCATAGTCGAGGAGACGTTCCGGGTGATCGACGGGTACCCGGTTGTGCTGACGTTCAACGGAGACGACTTCGACTTCAAGTACCTACGCAACAGGGCCCGGAACCTCGGCGTCCCCGACGCCGACATCCCTATAACGGTGGGGCGGAGGTTCGCGTACCTGACAAACGGCGTCCACATCGACCTCTACCAGTTCTTCAGGAACAGGAGCATCCAGGGCTACGCCTTCGGCAACGTTTACCGGGAGTTCAGCCTCGACGAGATCAGCCACGGCGTCCTCAACCAAGGCAAGATTCAGGTGGCCGACATAGGCCAGCTGCCGCTTAGGGAGCTGGGCGAGTACTGCTTGCAGGACGCTTACATCACGTACCTGTTGACGGCGTTCAACAGCAACCTGGTGATGAACCTCATGGTGATGCTGCAGCGCATCAGCAAGACCATCCTGGAGGATACTTCGAGGCTGGGTGTCAGCAGGTGGATTCTGGCGTTGATGGAGTGGATGCACCGCCAGGAGGGGTGGCTCATCCCCAACACCCAGGACATCATCCAGGCCAAGGGCGGCGCAACCACCGAGGCCATAATCAAGGGCAAGAAGTACCAGGGAGCCACAGTCAGGGACCCCAAGCCCGGCATCCACTTCGATGTCACAGTCGTCGACTTCGCTTCGCTGTACCCTTCCGCTATCCGTAACTGGAACCTGAGCTACGACACGCTGCTCTGTCCCCACGAGGACTGCAAGGACAACCTGATCCCGGGGACGTCCCACTGGGCGTGCACCCACAGGCAGGGGATGACGAGCACCCTCATCGGCAGCCTCCGCGACCTGAGGGTCTTCTGGTACAAGCCGAAGAGCAAGGACATGACGCTGACCGAGGACCAGCGCCAGTACTACCACGTGGTCCAGCAGGCGCTCAAGGTGTTCCTCAACGCGTCGTACGGCGTCTTCGGCGCCGAGAGCTTCCCCCTCTACTGCCCGCCCCTCGCGGAGAGCACAGCCGCGGTGGGCCGGTACGCCATGGACCTCGCCGGCAAGAAGAGCGAGGAGCTCGGCATCGAGGTGCTGTACGGGGACACGGACAGCGTGTTCCTGAACCACCCGACTAAGATGCAGACCGACGCGCTGGTGGACTGGGCCGACGAGAAGCTGGGCATCGACCTGGAGGTGGAGAAGACGTACAGGTACGCCATCTTCTCGAAGCGTAAGAAGAACTACCTGGGGGTCTACAAGGACGGCCGCCTCGACATCAAGGGGCTCACGGGCAAGAAGCGGCACATACCTCCCATACTCAAGGCGGCGTTCGACGAGCTCACGGCCATACTGAGCGACGTCCAGACGCCGGACGAGTTCCCGAAGGCCAAGGAGGACATCAAGGGGCTGGTGGAGAAGGTGCACACGCGGCTCCAGGACAGGGACTTCAAGATCGGGGAGGTGGCTTTCCAGATGCAGCTGGGCAAGGACCTCAGCAGGTACGACACCAACCCGCAGCACGTGAAGGCGGGCAGGATGCTCGTCGAGATGGGCTACGAGGTGGTGGAGGGCGACATCATCAGCTACGTGGTGACGAAGGACGGCGTTCTCCCCGCCATCATCGCCAAGCCCAAGGACGTGGACCTGAAGAAGTACGAGGAGTACCTGGAGAGCACCTTCGAGCAGCTTCTCGACGCGCTGGACATGAGCTTCGACGCCCTCGTGGGGCGGCCACAACAGACAAGCCTCGGCGCATTCTTCGGATAATTTTAACTCTTTATTATTCAACATTTAGTTTAAGTTGTATAAGTGACATGCTAACCAAGGAAAAAATGTGACATCCTTCGTAGTTCCATGTAACTAGGAATATAAACCAATTTTTCAAGATATCAACCTACTTAAAACAAAAGGGGGAGAGGCCATATTTTTATCCTCACTACTAGGTAACTAACAGTGGCACAGCATAAAAAATATTAGATAACAGCTATAAATAACTAAACAGGCGCTCCTAAAAACGCTTATAATAAGTAACCAATTATAAGGGAAATGCCGAGTCGTCGACCCAAAGCCCCACAGCATACCCGGAAAAAACGCTTATAGTAAGTAACCAACTATAAGGGAAACGCCAAGTCGTCGATCCACACCTCAGCAACCTCTAAAGCAAAACCAAGCAACCGGGAAAACCATCGTACAAGCCCCAGGCTAGACCCTGTACTCCCTACCCACCTCGGGCAACGTCACCGAACCATAATACTTCCTGAACAGCTCGGGCTCCTCGCAGTGAACAGGGTACACCGTCCCAGGCCCCACATAGTTGACGGCCTCCCCCAGCTCCTTGGGGCTCATGTGCCCCGAGGCGTGGAGCTGGTGATACTCCAGCCCGAAGTGGCCCAACCAGTTCAACAGTACGTCGTGCTCTATGTCCTCCTCGCTGAACGGCTCGCTCATGCTGTAGATGTAGTGGCTCCCCGGCTCGGGTCGGAGGTCTATGAGCTCCGTGAAGTTCTGGAAGTCCAGGTTCAGTATGTAGTCGGTGGGCCGCTCCCTGAGCTCGTCGACGGTGAACATCCTGTCCATGTAGGACCGCTCCCAGACATAGTAGTCCTTCTCGCTGTAGGTGCCGCTCCGCTTCCGCCTGTAGTAGACTCTCAGGAGGTCGTCCGTGTTGGGGTCCGGGAGATCCAGGTGCTCGTCCTCGATGAGCCTGTCCAGCAGGTACGCCGTCTTCGGGTGGATAACCATGACCCTGCCGCAGCTCTCCGCCGCCCTGTAGAAGGTGCGGAGCCTGTCCATGTCCCTGCTCGGGTGGGTGTAGATCACAGACTTGCCCGACTTGTCAGCCTCGGCGCACACCTCCTTGACGCCCCGCTCCACCTGGGCCTCCGACAGGTTCCTCCTCTTCCCCTTCCGCGCCATCCTTGTGCCCTCGCAGACCATGGCGCCCGGCTCGGCGTACTGGGCCGACTCCAGGAACTCCTGGGTCATCCCAGCCTTGGGGCCGTGGACCCTCATGTCCCCCGTGTAGACGAGGGAGCCCTCGCTGTGACGTATGATGTACCCGTAGGCGGCGGGGATGCTGTGGTCGACGTGGATGGGCTCCACCTCGACGCCGTCTATCCTGACCACGTCGCCCGTCCTGAAGCCCCTGTAGTCGTGTTCCCCGTAGTTGCTCCACGTGCTGGTCTTCTCCATGGCCTCCATGAACAGCCTGGTCCCCTTCCCGGTGTAGACTGGGATACAGGGGTCGATGAACTTGATGTGGCTGACGTGGTCGCTGTGGGCGTGGGTGATGAACACGCCCTGGTACTCTGCCTCACGGTACTCCAGCGGCGTCCCTGTGAGCATGTCCTCCCTGTACAGGCCCTCCAGCTCGGGCAGCAACCCGAACTCGAAGTAGTCCCTGAGACAGCTCCGGGGCTGCAGCCAGTTCACGTAGTAGTCAACGCCCATGGTGAAGCTCTGCCCGAAGTCCAGCCAGATCTTCGTGTCTCCGTCCTTCAGCAGAATCTTGTTGCCGCCTATCTCGTTGACCCCGCCGTAGAAGGTTAACGACGCCATACCTGAGAATGATCCACGAACGGCAATTTAAGTTAAGGCAGACGACCCTGTGCGGGCGAAGAACGTCAACAGGATGTTCAGCACACAGAGACCCGCCGCCGCGTAGAAAGGAGTCAGGGGGCCGTAGTCGTTGTAGGCTACCATGAAGACTATGGGGCCGAGGAAACCCCCCACATCCATGAAGGTCCTGTAGAGGCCCACGGCGCCGCCCCTCGCCACCTCGGGCGCTATGTCCGTCAGCAGCGCCAGAAGCGTCGTCATGGTCAGCCCCTCACCTATCCCGGAGACCAGGCCTGAGAGGAGCAGCACAACCAGGTTGCCTGAAAGCGTGAAGAGGACTACGCCGGCCAGCCTGATGGCGAAGCCCACCATGAGGACCGGCTTCCTCCCGAACCGGTCGGACACGTTCCCGGCCGTGGGCAGCGCGATCACCTGGCCCAGAACGAAGGCGCTGACCACCCAGCCGATCCCCGCCACGGTGAGCCCAACCTGCTGGTTCAGGTACAGCTGGAGAACAGTCTGCTGGATGCCCTGCATCACCAGCATCCTGGAGGTGGTGAGGAGGCACACGATTATGATCCCCCAGTCACGGAGGCTGCCGGTGATCTGCTTCATGGTGAGCCTAGACTTGTGTTCCTGGACCTCCAGGCCCCTCATGTTTCGGGACCTTATGCCAAGTAAGAAGCTGATAAGCGTGAAAGCGAAGGTGAAGTAGAAAACCTGGGTGTAGCTGAGGTAGACGGCGAGGAAGGCCCCGATGGGGGCACCTATGAAGCTGCCTATGAACTCGATGCCCTGGAACACGCCCAGCGCCCTGCCCCTCGTGGACGGGGGCAGGATGTCCATGAGGAGGGCCATGTTGCTCATGAAGTAGAGGGCCGTCCCCATCCCCCAGAGGCTCCGGGCTAGGATTAGTATGTAGACGTTCGTGGCCTGGCTGCAGAGCAGGGGACCCAGCAGGCTGAGGCCCAGGCCCACAACCAGGAGCCGTCTCCTGCCTATTCGGTCGCTGATGATGCCGGCGGGCAGCTCCATGAATATCCTTGCCAGGAACCAGGCGGAGACCACCATGCCCACCAGCGCCCCCGACGGGTCCAGGTCGTTGGCCAGGATCGGCAGGAAGGAGGACGAGAGGCTCATCCCCATCATTATGCTGAACCCCACGAACAGGAGCTCGTAGTAGACCCCCGGTAGGTCCGGAGAGAATATCCTTCTCAGTGCGCCCGTCTGCCCCAAATTCCTGACCTTCACAAGCATCCCCAAGCTAAACTGGTGGAAATTAAACCTATCCACGGGGAACCATGAGGATAAATAAAGCGAGGCCATGGGTATCACCATGACTCCCCCTAAGACGGTTGCCGTCGTCGGCTTCAAGGACTCCGGGAAGACGAGGGTGGTGGAGGCCCTCGTCGGCGAGCTCACCCGAAGAGGCTACAGGGTGGGCACACTGAAGCACACCGCCGAGAACATCGAGTTCGACACGCCCGGCAAGGACACGGCCCGGCACAGGGAGGCGGGGGCCGTCGCCACGGCGATACTCCGCCAAGACGCCGCCGCCTTCTTCATCGACGGCCACGTGCCCATCAGCGACGCCGCCAGAGCCCTAGGCGAACTGGACATCCTGATCATCGAGGGATTCAAGACCGTGGACACCCACGCAAGGATACTGGTCCCGCGTGAGGACGACGACATCCCCAAGCTCAGGAACGGGCTGGGGATAGCCGCCGTGAAGATCCACGGCTCAATGTTCATGGGGGACACTGATCTTCCCGTCGTGAACCTCGCGGACGCTGAGGCCCTCGCAGACATTGTCGAGGAGAAGGCATACCCCATGCTCCCCGGCGTGAACTGCCACGGATGCGGCTACGAGGACTGCCGGAGCCTCGGCGAGGCCATCCTAAGGGGCGAGGCGGACGCGAAGCAGTGCGTCAGGAACAGCGTCGAGTTCACTCTCCGCGTCAACGACGAGACGGTGCCCCTAGGCGGCTTCGTGCAGCGGGCGTTCAAAGGCATGCTGGTCGGGTTCCTGAGGAGCCTCAAGGGCGTGGGCAGCCCCCGGAGGGTCGAGATAGCCTTCGAGGTAGAGGACGATGAGTGAAGCCCTCCACATCTGCATCGACAGCAACGAGGCGTCCAGCCGCCGCGACATAGTCAACTACATGATGTGGAACGGCGTCGAGGTGGACGTCAGGAAGCTGGACGTCTGCGACTACGTCGTCAGCGACCGCGTCGGCGTCGAACGCAAGGACGTCAGCGACTTCATCGGCAGCATGAAGGACGGGCGCCTCTTCAGCCAGGCACGCGACATGGCCGAGGCGTACGAGCGCCCTATAGTAATCCTAGAGGGCCAGCTCAGCCGCGCCTTCAAACGCAGCGCCATGCGGCCCGCCAGCGTCTACGGCGCCCTCAGCAGCCTGGCGCTGGACTACGGCGTGAACATCATCCCCACGGACAGCCCCGAGTCCACCGCGGTGCTCCTCCACAGGCTCGCCTACAGGGAGCAGGCCAAGGAGGAACGGACCATACAGCTCCGCAGCGTGAACAGGAGCCTGCCCCTCCACGAGCAGCAGGTGTTCCTCCTCTCGGGGCTTCCCCAGATAGGCACAACCCTCGCCCAGGAGCTGCTCACCGCCTACGAGACCCCGTACAGGGTGATAGAGGAGTTCGCCAACGCCGAGGTGCGGGTGAGCAAGAGCGGGAAGACCAAGAGGCTCGTCGGCCCCCTGGCAGACGTCAAGGGCGTGGGCCCCGTGATAGTCGAGAACGCACAGCGGCTGCTCCACGAGTCGTACATCGCGCTCCGCGGAGCCGAGAAACCAGACTAGAAAATTGCCTGGACAACGTAACATGTTATGAGGGCAGGGATTAGACCCGCTCCAGGTACCTTTTAAGCTCCCACTGCCGTGCCTCTGATTCTCCGAGCCTCTCGGCGTCGAGGTACTCCCTGTACTCGCTTCGCTTGTGCTCGAGCCAGGTCTCCACGAGGTCGCCGCCCAGCACGTCCCTGACGAAGCCGCTGCCCTCCAGGTGGCCCAAGGCCTCCCCGAGGTCCCCTGGGAGCCGGGTGATACCCAGCTCCTTCCTGCGCTTCTCGGTCATCTTCTCGACGTTCTCCGTGGTGGGGGGGTTGGGCTCGATCCTCCTTTTGACGCCGTCGAGGCCAGCGGCGAGGAGCAGCGCCGAGGCCAGGTAGATGTTGGTCGAGGCGTCGGCGGCCCTGTACTCCATCCGGGCCTCGCTCTCGTACCCGGGGACCCTTATGAGGGCTGTCCGGTTAGCCACGCCCCAGCTCTTGTAGACGGGGGCCTCGTGTCCCGGCACCAGCCGCTTGTAGCTGTTGGTGATGGGGTTCAGGATCGCCGTCATGGCGTCCACGTGCTCCATGATGCCGCCAACGAAGTGGACGAGGAAGTCACTCACCCCCTTATCGGGGTCGGCGAATATGTTCTCGCCGCCCCTGGTGAGGTACTGGTGAATGTGGAGGCCGCTCCCCGCGATGTCCGGGAAGGGCTTGGGCATGAACGTCGAGACGATGCCCTCCATGAGGCTGTCGGTCTTGGTGACCATCCTCGCGGTCTGGACGCCGTCAGCCCTACTCAGGGCGTCGCCGACGGTGAACTCGTACTCCTGCTGACCGGGCCCGTTCTCGTGGTGGATGGTCTTGACAGGGACACCCATGGCCCGGATGTCGTCCACTATGGCGCGGCGGAGGAAGCTGTACGAGTCGAAGGGGAGGGTATCCATGTACCCACCCTGGTCCGCCGGCGTGTGGTCATCCTTCACGAAGTACCACTCCAGCTCAGGGCGCGTCCTGTACTCGAAGCCCTGGTTCTCGGCGTCTGCCACCACTTTCTTGAGTATGGCCCGGGTGCCCAGGGGATGAGGCGCCCCGTCGTTCATGGCGGTGTCGCACATCAGCCGAGCGACGCCCTCGTCCCACGGGAGGACCGCGAACGTGGATAAGTCGGGCACGATCCTCATGTCGCTCTGCTCTGTGCTGAGGAAGCCTAGGCTGCTGCCGTCGACTCCGGTCCCCTCGGCCATGTCGCACCAGATCTCGGCGGGGAACTCGACGGCCTTCAGATCGCCGAAGAGGGTGGTGAAGTGGAACTGGACGTAGTCCAGCGAGTCGATTAAACTCTCTAGTTTGCTCAACCCGTGTACACTCCCATTTACTCCCAACAGATCCTTTAAATATTTGATCGGTGAAACCGCTTCTTTCATGCATTTTTGTTCAGCCAGTTTAGTGACGCCTAAAATCGTCCGTCACTCGTACAGAGCCCTTCATGGTCATGGGATCCCGACGCAGGTAATATCAGAAATACTTTAATCGTGTCTGTCTCGCCTATTTGTGTGCGGGCCCGTAGCAGAGTGGATAATGCACCGGCCTCCGGAGCCGGAGATCGCGGGTTCGAATCCTGCCGGGCCCGCCAATCGAAGTGAACAAAGATGAATCCCCTCGCAGAGCTAAGAGCGGAGTGTGAGAAGCTCCTCGTGGACGCCCTAGGTGAGGCGTACCCTGGAACAGAGCTTCCCCAGGTCAAGTACAGCGAGCCCCCGTCGCCAGAGATGGGGGCCATCTCATCGCCGGCGTGCTTCCAGCTCGCGAGGGCGCTCAGGCAGGCCCCGGCCAAGATAGCCGAGAACCTGGTGCAACACATCAAGCCGGGGAAGGGCGGCGTGGTGGCCTCAGCTGAGGCGGTGAACGGGTACATCAACTTCCACACCGACGCAGGCAGCTACGCTGAGCTGGTGCTGAATGTGGTGATCGAGGGCGACGAGGGTTACGGCTTCCTCAAGACCGTGGAGCCCAAGAAGGTGATGGTCGAGCACACCAGCGCCAACCCTAACAGCCCCCTCCACATAGGCAACGCCAGGAACAGCATCCTCGGCGACAGCCTCGCCAAGCTGCTGGAGAAGCGGGGGCACGACGTCGTGAGGCACTTCCTGGTGAACGACATGGGACGCCAGGTGGCAATGGCAACGTACGGGTGGAGGCTCATGGGTAAGCCCGAGCCGAAGACCCCCGCGGAGCTGTGGGTGGGCACCATCTACGCCTCAGTGAACGTCATCACAGAGCTAAACCGGTTGAGGGCGGACCTCAAGGAGGCGGAGGAACAGGGCTGGGTCTACGAGGCCCAGGAGGCAAGAGACGAGATCGAGAAGTATGAGACCGCCGCGGACGACCTCAAGGACAGGTTCCCCGGGCTCTACGAGAGCCTGGCGAAGACCCTTCCCGGAATCGAGGACCCCATGGCTGAGATAGTGGCGCTGAACACCGCCTACGAGAACGACGAGCCTGAAGCCGTCAAGGACGTGCGGCAGGTAGTCAGGTACTGCCTGGACGGCTTCGAGGCTAGCCTGGGGCAGTTGGGGATAGGGTTCGACAGCTTCGACTACGAGAGCGACCTGGTGTGGAAGCGTGCAGCCGACGAGGTCCTGGAGGCGCTGAACGAGTCCGGGTATGTCATCAAGGAGATGGGAGCCCAGATACTGGACTGCGACTGGATAGCCAGGGACCTCGGCCTGAAAGAGAGGTGGGGCCTGCACCCGGAGCACGAGATACCGCGCCTAGTGCTGGTCCGCGGCGACGGCACCACGCTGTACACGCTTAGGGACATGGCTTACCACATCTGGAAGTTCGGCTTCGTAGACAGGGTCATCAACGTCATAGGCATGGAGCAGAACCTGGCCCAGCTGCAGCTCAGGATAGCGCTTGCCGCCATGGGCAAGCAGTGGATGAGCGACAACCTCCTCCACTACAGCTACGAGTTCGTCAAGCTGCCCGGCGTCAAGATGAGCGGACGCCTCGGCAGGTACGTGACCCTCAACGAGGTGCTCGACAAGGCAGTGAAGCTGGCCTACATGGAGGTTGACAAACGGAACCCTAGGCTGGGCGAGGCCGACAAGAGGGACATCGCCCGGATGGTGGGCTTCGGCGCCGTGAAGCACACGCTCCTCAGCGTGGACCCCATGAAGCAGGTGGTGTTCGACTGGGAGAGGGCCCTCAACTTCGAGACCAACAGCGCCCCCTTCATACAGTACAGCCACGCGCGGACGTGCAACATACTAAAGCGGGCGGAGAAGACACCCGACCCCGACTACGAGCAGCTCATGGACATCAAAGAGAAGGAGCTCGTGAACCTGTTAGCCCACTTCCCCGAGGTCTATGAGCGGGCGGCCGAGGAGCTGAAGCCCGGAGACGTAACGGCGTACGCGAACAGCCTGGCGGACAGGTTCAACAGCTTCTACGCCACCCAGAGGGTCATCGACGCCGAGACCGAGGGGCTCATAGGCGCCAGACTGGCGCTCGTGGACGCGACGAGGATAACCCTGAGGAACTCTCTAGAGGTGCTCGGCATCGAGGCGCCTGAACGGATGTAACAGAACCCAATCTGTTTATATTCCGGGCGTTTCGCAGAATATTGAGACTGTAAGCATGAGCCTGAACAAGCTGAGGCTATCGATGGCCGGAACCGCGGCGGTGATCATAGGCGTGTCCACCCTCGGACTCGCGTTAATAATGTCCAGCCTTGGAACGCTGAACCTCACGTCGCTGATACTCTTGGCGGCGGGGTTCAACCTCCTCCAGTGGCTCCTCGCCCCCTACCTAATCAACCTCACCTACCGCGTCAAACCCATGAGCCCCGACCAGAACCCGGGGCTCCACAGCAGCCTCGAGGAGCTCAGCAGACGCTCAGGCATCAAGACCCCGAAGCTCATGGTATCCAGCCTCCCGATACCCAACGCCTTCGCCTACGGCTCCCCCCTCACAGGGAGCCACGTAGCCGTGACCCGGGGGCTCCTAGACGCCCTTGACGCGGAGCAGGTGAACGCCGTCGTCGGCCACGAGCTGGGCCACATCAAACACAGGGACATGCACCTCATGATGATGGCCAGCTTCCTGCCCAGCCTCTTCTACATCATCGCCCGGTCCACGATGTTCAGCCGCGACAGGGACAGGGGAAGCTACGGCCTCGTGGGCGCTGCGAGCCTCCTCGTCTACTTCGTGCTCAGCCTCGCAAACCTGGGCCTCAGCAGGACGCGGGAGTACTACGCGGACATGCATAGCGCCGGCCTCACGCCGGGAGGCGCCCGGAAGATGGGCTCGGCGCTGGCGAGGATAAGCCAGGCAACCTACCGCACCCAGATGTTCGCCCCGAGGCAGGTCGGCTCGGGGAGCTTCAAGGCGCTGTTCATCTCCGACCCCGACAGGGCCAGCAGGGACCTCAACGAGATGTATGAGACGGGGTTCGCCGGCGACTCCGATCTCGTGGACCAGCTGGCCGCGAGGCGCGTGTCTGGGTTCGAGGGCTTCCTCGAGCTATTCAGCACCCACCCGAACATGGTGAAGAGGCTCAGGGCGCTAAGGGCCCTCGAGTCCGACTAGCCTCTTCATGTCTCGTTCGAGCTCCTCGACGAGGCGCCTGTTATAGATGGCGGCTGCGGGGTGGTACAGCGGCACCAGCTTAAACACGCCCCAGCCGGCTTCTAATTCGTACTCCACTCCGTGGACGCCACCAACCACCGCCTTCCCCAGTCCGTGCTTCTCGAAGAAGTAGCTGATTGAACTGTTCCCCATCGGGGCTACCATCCTGGGCCTGATGATGTCGAGCTGCTCCGCGATGAACCGCTCGCAGGTGTCTACCTCACCCTTCTTGGGGCGGCGGTTGTTTGGGGGCCTGCACTTGACGACGTTCATGATGAACACATCCTCCCTGGAGAGACCCGCCTTCCCCAAGATGTCGTCCAGAAGCTTCCCCGCTCTCCCGACGAAAGGTAGGCCTGACTCGTCCTCGGTTCTACCCGGCGCCTCCCCGACGAGCACGATCTCGGCGTCGAGGCTCCCAGACCCGACCACGGCGTTGGTCCGGGACTCCCATAGCTCACAACGCGTGCAGGACTGGGCTCTGTCTCTGAGGGCGTCCATGCGCGTCGTCTTCGCCTCGTCCGCCGAGTGGTACACTACACCACGCCCTGCTCCTTGAGCCTCTCGTACTCCTCGGGGCACACGCCTAAAAGGTCTCGGAGCACCTCAAAGGTGTCCCCGCCAAGCGATGGGGCCGGCCCACGGGGAACGGGTCTAGTCTCAGACATCTTGACGGGGTTGCCCTGAACCCTGACGGCTCCGAGGCCGGGCTGCTCCAGCTCCACCACCATGCCGCGGACGCCCCCGATGTGCTCGTCCTCGGACGCCTCCCTGACGTCGTAGATGGGGCACGAGGGAACGCGGTGCCTGTTTAGCAGCTCAACGACGGCGTCCTTCTCGTGACACATGGTCCACTCCTCGATGAGGGGCTTCAGCGCCCCATGGTTCTCGACCCTGAGCATGTTAGACGCGAACCTGGGGTCCTCGCCGAGCCCCGTGAGGCCGGTCACCTCTATGAACCTGTCCCAGATGGCGTCGTTGGCTATGCCGATGACGACCCAGCCACCCCTCGCCCGGAAGGTATCGTAGGGGTAGATGAACTCGTAACGGTTCCCGATGCGCCCTGGGACGAGGCCATCGACGTAGAACCGCTGGGGTATGTTCTCCAGCGCCGCGAAGACGCTGTCCACCAGCGAGACGTCCACCATCTGCCCCTCCCCCGTCCTCTCCCTCACGTTGAGGGCGGCGAGGATGCCTACACAGCAGAAGAGGGAGCTAAATATGTCGCCTATCGCGGTCCCGGACCGTGTGGGCGGCCCGTCGGGCCACCCGGTGATGCTGAGGAGCCCCCCCATGGCTTGGCCTATGATGTCGTATCCGGGTCTCTCCCTGTAGGGGCCGTACTGGCCGAACCCCGAGATGGCGGCGTAGACCAGCCGGGGGTTCGCCTTCCTGAGCGCATCGTAGCCCAGGCCAAGACGCTCCATGGTGCCCGGCCTGAAGTTCTCGAGAAGCACGTCGCATCTCTTTACCAGTTCAATGAAGAGGCGCTTACCTTCGTCGGTCTTTAGGTTTATCGTGATGCTTCGCTTCCCCCTGTTCAGGTTAACGTAGTACATGCTCTCCCCGCCCACGAAGGGGGGGAACTGCCTGGAGTCGTCGCCCCTGCCTGGGATCTCCAGCTTTATGACCTCAGCCCCCATGTCAGCCAGCAGCATCCCACAGAAGGGCCCCGCCAAGACCCTGCTCAGATCCAGAACCCTCACGCCGAGGAAGGCATCACAGTCAAGCATAGGGAAAAATACTGACGACTACACTATAAAAGCGGTTTCAAAGAAGGTGTGAAAAAGATAGGGAGCTAGTCTATTACCATCACAGGCGTGTAAACGGCGGGTATCTGACGCACTATGGACATCACGGCGCCTTGGCTCGGTCTTATCTCTATCCTGAAGTTCTCATACGGGTGAGTGTACAGGTTAATCCTGCTACTTGGGCTCGGTTCGACGTCCGTTAACAGTAGCTCGGTGAAGTCGACTGTCACCTTGAACTTCTCCCCTGTCTCGAGCAGGGTGTCAGTGTCACCGTTGGCGGTATTGATGGTCATGACTGTCCCGTTGGTGTTATAGATCTCACCGTGGCATACGTCGTTCGTGAAGGTGGCTACCAGCCTGCTGTCATCGCAGTCGACCGGCTCGTGCCCCTGACTCAGCTTCAAATAGAAGACGATCTTGGTTAAACAGATATCTGACTGCTGCGCCCCAGGGTTAGTCGTGTTAGAGAAGAACGCTACAAGGCCGCTGTCGATGAGCATGGAGCTGCTGGCCTCGCTCATGCCGGCGGAGATGACTGACTGGGCCTTCTCGGCCGTCAGGAACCCCATGTTCAGTATGACGAAGGCGAACGCCGCAGCGGTGATCACGAAGGCGACGAGGATTATGGCGGTCTCTAGACCGGTCATTGCTCGTCTTGACTTGGAAATTGTCCTCATTGTTATACCAACACCAGTTACCTAGGTTTGGAGAGTTTTCCCCGTACTGCTTTATTAAGAAAATGTATGTAGACTCCATAAACAACACTGTGTGCCTGAGCCAAAGGTTATCAATCGACTCCGCCCAGGTAGCCATGATCAAGGTGCGGAGAGCAAGGCCAGCCTACAAGCTCTGGCTGGAGACCGACGAGGGCCACGTCTTCGGCCCAGGCGTCTACAGCCTCCTCAGGAAGATACAGGAGAAGGGGACACTCAAGGAGGCCGCCGCCTCCCTGGGCATGAGCTACAGGTACGCGTGGGGTCTCATCAAGAAGGCGGAGGAGAAGCTGGGGGAGCCCCTCATATCCGCCACCAAGGGGGGGAGACACGGAGGGGGAAGCACCGAGATAACGGAGCTGGGGAGACGATACGTCAGGGACTTCGAGAGGTTCAGGAGGATGCTGGACGAAGTCTCTGAGGGTTCATTCCGGGAAACCCAGGTCCAGGGAACCGTCCTCGACGTGGCCGAGAAAGGAGACGATGTGGAATACATCGTAGGGATGAAAGATGATACGTTAACGTTCTCGCTGCCTAGGGGCGGCGCTGTCAAGGAGGTCGGGGACGTGGTGCTTTTACACGTGTCCCTGGAGAACTAGCTTGGGCTTATGTTCCGTATGTCTATGAACTTCTGGTAGCGGTGCCTGATTCCGTGTCCCCGCGGCGTCAGCTCGTAGAAGCATTTGGGGCAGTCCTCGGGGCCCTCGCTTTTCGTTATATAGCCCAGTGCGCAGAGGTCGTTGAGGTGGTGGTAGACGTTCCTTATGTCGTTGTCGTTCATGTAGACGTAGAAGCTGGTCTTGAGCTGCTGCCATATGCTGTACCCGTAGGACTCTTTGTCGTTCTCGCAGTCGTTGCATATGACTGCCAGTATCTTCATCTTCGTCGCGCCGCATGTACCCTTGGGTTTAGGCATAGG
>DATKWN010000082.1:0-2589 GCA_035529515.1 Candidatus Krumholzibacteriaceae bacterium
TGAAGCAGTTATCAGAGGAGTACGGGGTGCCCCTATCCACTCTGAAGTTGAACGCAAGGATCCTCCGAGAGCTGAAACTGATCTCGTACGGATCGATACACAACAAGAAGAGTGCTAGACTCGAGGACCTAGGCAGCTTCGTCATGGGCCTCGTCAACAATAGCAAGGGAGGACTGGGGATCCAGTTTTCGGACTAGATCAACTCGTCCAGCTTTTTCTAAATTCCCCTGTGAATGACGATTTTATAGAAGAATCAGCGGGGCTCCTCAGGCATCTCGCCGCCCTCCATGAGTTCCTTGATCCTCTCGTCCACCTCGGCGATGACGGCGCCTCGATCCACCTTGCCCATGGGGGTCATGGGGAGCTCGTCTCTGAACATTATCGCCGTGGGGACCTGGTACTCCTCGAGTTTGTCGGCGCATAGCTCTATGAGTTCACGCTCCAGCTCAGGTGTTGGCTGGTGGCCTTCTGCGAGCTTAACGGCGGCCCGGATGTCAGTGGAGCACCTGAGGGGGTCCGGGACGCCGAAGGCGACGGCGGCCTCGACTGCTCCGTGACCCTTGAGGGCGTCCTCCACCATGGTGGGCCAGACTGTGTGGCCTTGGGCTACGATCCTGTCTCTCTTCCGCCCGACGATGTACAGGTAGCCTTCATGGTCCATGTAGCCTATGTCCCCCGTGTGGAGCCACCCGTCCCTGAGTGCCTCGGCTGTCTCCTCGGGGCTGCCCCAGTAGCCCTTCATGAGCTGGGGGCCGCGCACTATGATCTCGCCCTTCTCGCCGGGGGGCACCTCCACCTCCCCTAGCTGGAGGTCCATGATCTTGGCCTCGGTGTCCGGGTAGAGTAGTCCGGCGCAGGCGTAGTTGGGCTCCCCCTCCACCGGGGTGGCGGAGACGCTGGGGCCGGCCTCGGTGAGCCCGTACCCCTGGTACATCCTGGCGCCGGCGACTGCCTCGAACTTCCTCATTTGCTCGATAGGGATCATTGCTCCGCCGGATGCGCAGTGAGTCAGGCTCGTGAGGTCGTACTTCCCCAGGTCGGGGTGGCGCAGTATCTCCCTGATGAGCCTCGGTATCAGGGGGAAATGAGTGACCCTGTGCCTGTCCGTCGCCTTCATTATATCCAGAGGGGTCGGGTTCGGCAGCAGCACCAGTGTGCACCCGAAGCTCACCGCCTCGTTCATCACCACGAGGCCGTAGCTGTGGAAGAAAGGCAGCGCGCACAGCACGACGGGCCACCCCGCAGGCTGGGGCTTGGCGCTGTAGCCCCACCCCCTCAGCCAGTGGTAGGACTGCAGCGCGTTAACGACCAAGTTGTAGTTGGTGAGCATCACCCCCTTGGGCTCGCCCGTGGTGCCGCTCGTGAAGATGACGACGGCCACGTCCTCCGCGGCGTCGATCTCGGGGAACTCGATCGCGGGGCCCCTTGTCAGGTCCTCGAACCTCAACGCGCCCTGAGGGCTCTCGTATCTGTACTTGAGCATGCTCAGAAGCCTCAGGTGGATGGGCGCATAGCTGGCTCCCTCCGCCACGATGACTGTCTCCGGGAGAACCTTGGGTAGCCTATCTAACAGCCTGTCCAGGACGACGAGGACGCTGCAGCCGGTCTCCTTCAACCCCCGCCCTATCTCTGGGGCGGGCATCAATGGATTCAGGGCGACGAACACACCTCCAAGGATGTTGACGGCGTTATAGGCCACGATGAACTGCGGACAGTTAGGGAGAAGCACGGCGACTCGGTCCCCCCTCGCCACCCCCATTCCTTGGAGGTTGGCGGCGAAGCAGAGTGTCTGGCGCCAGATTTCCTCGTAGGTGTACCTTGCCCCGAGATATATGACGGCGTCCCGGTCCGGGAACTTCCGGGCACTGTTCCTCCAGAACTCGTACACCGGCATCTCGGGGTACTTGATGCTGATGGGCACGCCGCGGGGGTAGCTGTCCTTCGCCGTCATTCATCAAAGGGGGAGAGGCGCCCCGTATAAAAATCGTGGTCTACCAACGGTTTTATCCTTGGAGGCGCCCCTTCAAGGTGATCGCTATGAAGCCCGAGGGAGTCTACGTGCCCAGCATAACCCCCTTCGACAAGCACGGAGAAATCGTGTTCGACGCACTGGAGACGCTGGTCGAGCACTGGGTGGAGGGCGGGGTTTCCGGGATCGTGGCCAACGCCAGCACCGGGGAGGCCCCGTACCTGAGCAGGGAAGAGAAGACGAGAATCATCGAGTTCATGATAGACAAGGTGGACGGCCGCGCCCAAGTGTTCGCGGGCACGGGGGCCATGGGCACCCGAGAGACCATCGAGCTCACCAGGGACGCCAAGGAGGCGGGAGCCGAGATCGCCCTCGTGACGACGCCCTTCTTCTTCAAGCCCACGGGAGACGAGATAGCCGGGCACTTCATAGACCTCATGGACGCCGTCGACCTCCCCGTGATACTGTACAACGTCCCCAAGTTCACCGGGTACAGCGTGGACCCGAAGATTGTGGCGAGGATAGCCGAGGAGTCCAGCGGCCTCGTCGCCATGAAGGACAGCAGCGGAAACCCCGGCACCATGGCCGAGGTCATCAGGCTCTGCGGGGACAGGATAAAC
>DATKWN010000083.1:0-4270 GCA_035529515.1 Candidatus Krumholzibacteriaceae bacterium
CGTTGAAGGCCGCTGAACCCGGTTTCCTTGAAGCGGTGAAGAAACTGCCGTTGGAGTACCTACTCACGGAGACCGACTCAAGCGATCCGCAGGGAGTTCTCACTGTCTGCGACATGATCGCGGAGATGAAGGGACTTACGAGGAAGGAAGTAGGGAAAGCTGCCACCGAGAACCTTATGCGGCTCTGTAGACTCTAGCCCCTCTCTTTTACTGTTTTTAACCTAAACAGTCAATTTTAATTATTGTTTTAACGTTTTTTTGCCGTAAATAAATATTATTAATATACGAGTATAGTGGTGTTCTTTCAAATACTTCTGCCAGGCGCTGGAACTCGTCCACGATCTAGAGAGAGGCATTGAGGTCATAGACACGCTGCTAAGCAATGGACTCAAGGAGGAGGGCCTCGCCGAGTTCGAGGTCCGCGATGGCAGGGGGATAAACGCCGTCGAGGCTCCGCGTGGCCTGCTATAACACGACTACAGCTCGACGAAAGTGGCTGCATAACCAGGGCTAACATAATAACCCCGACGGCTCAGAACGCCGCCAACATCGAGAAGGACATACGCGTGATAGCGGGGAACCTATCGGGTGCCGAGGACGACGAGCTCAGGAGCAACATCGAGATCATGATTAGGGCTTACGACCCATGCATCTCGTGCTCTGTCCACCTCGTAAGGCTAAGGTAGCCTTCACCAATTTTTCTACGTTTTAAGCCGTTTAAGCTATTTTTTCAAACGGTTTATAGCGGCCGACCAAGGGCTTTGATGGAATTGACTGCCACCGGTGAACAAACCCCTAAACGTGACTTCATGATAGGTTTCTTGGGGATCATTCTATCCACCGGGCTCCTGATGGCGAGCCTCTGGCAGATCGAGATAGTGTCTGCGTTCTCTGGCGATGTCTTCGATTTTCCGTTCTACCTGTGGAGGGTTAACAAGTGGTGGGCCAGGGACTTCTGGTATCTCATCAACGTGATCTCGTGGGTGCTCGCGGTGCTGTCAACGGTGTCACTCGTCAGGACGCACCATTTAAAGTAAAAAAGGTTAATTCACGCCGTTACCGTCTGTGTCTGTCTGAGTTGAACGAGGAGACAAGGAAGGCACTGGACCAGATCAGGAGCATCGGGACGGACCTCACGTTCGAGGGAGAGTACGTCGCCGATTTCATCGAGAGGCTGGACAAGGTCATCGAAGTAATGGGCGTCAAGATGGACGGAGACACCCTGAAGATACTGGTTGGCGAGCCCAGGGTTTCCTCTCAGGAGGACGTCCTACGGGTCTTGACGAAGGCCAGCCTCCTCAACGTGACCGCCGCGGGCTACGAGGACACGGAGTACGGGAAGATGCTTTACTTCGAGTACTATCTGCCGCCGTGGAACGCTTCGTATGTGGGCCAAGTCTAGACCGTTTTTGTCTTTAATTGATTAGACGAAAAGCATCTATGTTTCTGCGTAGAGGATACGCGGTTACAATCAGTTAATCAAAACCTCTTGCCACCAAGATAGTACGGGTCTTAGATGGTGGTAAGACTCGCCTCGTAACGTTGGGAAACGCAATGAAACAACGAGTCTTACCGGTATTGATAACGTTGAATTCTTTTTAAACCTTGACCTGTGTAACCGTATAGAGAATGAGTTGGTGACAGCTTTTTCGGCTTTGGACGGGTCTTAGCTAGCTACCTAAAACACCTTTTCCTTCTGGTCCGCACGGTAGAGCTTCTTGTAGACGGAGTCCCACTTGCCCTGGCTCATCTTGTCACAGATGTCCTGCATGACCTGCCTGAACGCCTTCTTCTGGACCTCGTCCTCGTACTTGTAGTACAGGGCCGAGAGGTCGGCCCAGACCTCATCTTTTATGGCCTCCAGCTCGACGTCGCTGGGCGGAAGTATCTGGTCTATTACCTCCTTAACCATGCCCTTGAAGCCGATCTGTCTATCGTCAGATGTCATTGGCTACCGGGACACAAACGACAAATTGGTTCATATAAGGGTTCCGAGAACAACCCCCCTAATTTATATGTATAGATAAAAATCATCCTTTACCATCTACGGAATTTATATTTTTAATATAGATTAAAATTCTGGTTCGCTGAGATAGATCGACGCCAGGAATCAGGCGACGAAAAAGCGAAAAACCTTTTCTGAAACATAGGCAAAAGCAGGGGCTATCGATGAAAAATCTTATGATTCAGTGAAAAACATTTAAAACGCGTGAGAGATGCCACAGAGACTTCCGCCCATACTGACCGCGTACACCGCAAAGAAGCTGCTTGATGGAAATAACGAGGTATCGCTAGACCTGGGACTGACGAAGACGGAAATAAAACGGACAAAAAAGGCAATATTAATTCCAACTGGAGAAAGCGTCGACTACGGATCTCTCGAAAAGATCGCGGAAAAAGAAAACGCGGCGTACTTCGTATCAGGCGAGAACGTGTACCAGGTCGCCACATCGGGGAAACACTTTTATAAACTAGTACCGACACCCGGCGCCCCGACCCTGGAGATAGACGGAATAAGGATGCACCGCACCAAGGAGACGACCCCAGACGAGGACACAAGGAGAAAACTCGACAAGCTCAGAGTAAGAGGAGGAACGGTGCTCGACACGTGCACGGGTCTCGGGTACACCGCGATAGAGTCCATTAGGAGGGGCGCATTGCAGGTGGTCACGGTGGAGCTTGAGCCTTCTGTACTACTGATAGCTAGGATGAACCCCTGGTCCCGCGGGCTCTGGGAGGGACGCGGCGTCCACATGCTGCTTGGGGACAGCTTCCACGTGGTGAATGGCCTCCCAGATCGCTGCTTCGACTACGTCGTACATGACCCGCCCCGCCACAGCCACGCGGGGCACCTCTACAGCGGAGAGTTCTACGGGGAGCTGTGGAGGCTGATGAGGCCGGGTGGCAGATTATTCCACTACACAGGTGAGCCAGGGTCAAGGTATAGGAGAGTAGACTTGGGCAGAGGAGTGGCATCCCGTCTCAGGGAAACCGGCTTCGTGGGCGTTTCCTACCACGACGACGTCATGGGGTTCACCGCCCTGAAGCCGTGAAACGTCTCAGCTTAGCTCGTCGAGGATTCTGTATATCTCGTCCTGCTGCACTGCCTCGATGGGCTCATGGTTTCCCTTCTCGTCTACGAGGAGCCTCCCATCGGACAGCGGCGTCACCTCACCGATCACTGAGGCCCTGATCCCTTCCTTCGTCAGGGCACCCATGATCTTTTCGGCCTCGCCCGGCTGAGCGGTGATGAGGAGCGCCCCTGAGCCCAGGAGCTTCAACGGGTCCACACCCAGGGCTCCGCATATCTGCCTCGTCTCGTCGGGTATAGGTATCGACGCCCTATCCACCCTCAGGCCTACGCCCGCCGCCTCGGCCATCTCCCAGAGCCCGTTTATGATGCCGCCCTCCGTCGGGTCGTGCAGGGAGTTGGGTGAGCCGGCTTCAACGGCCTTCATGGCCTCCGGGACAACGCTGATCCATCTAACCATCGCGGCCCCTCTCTCGACCACCTGGTCGTCCACCTTACCCTTCAAATGGCCTCCGAGGTCAGACGCGATGACAGCGGTCCCCTCTATCCCCGCACCCTTCGTCAAGATTATCAAGTCGCCGGGTTTAGCGCCGCCCGTCGTTACGTACCTGTCCCTCTGCGCCTCCCCCATCATGAACCCAGCCAATATGGGTCTATCTAGACCGGGAGTCGTCTCGGTGTGTCCCCCTACGAGGCTGGCGCCCACCTCCAAGCAGGCCTCGTGGATGTCATCCATGATGCCCCCCAGCATGGACTCGTCCGCCCCCTCCGGTAGGAGGGCTATGCAGACGAACCAGAGGGGCTTCGCCCCGGTGGACGCTATGTCGTTGGCGTTTATGTGGACCGAGAGCCACCCGATGTTATCCTCGGCGCCCGTGATGGGGTCACCCTTCGCGACCAGCACTCTGTCCCCCATGTCGATGACGGCGGCGTCCTCTCCCCCGCCTGGGCCACTGAGAACCCTGTCGGTGGGCACTCCCAGCCTGTTGAAAACGAGCCTCCTCAGGACGTCGGACGGTACCTTCCCGGTCTTGAAGCTTCGCGGGGACATAGTGACACGACTATTGTTAGCTCTGTCTCGATATAGGTTTTCCCGGAGATTCCACTTTCACTCACCCCTCCACTTTCTGTGTGTTAGAACATACGAAATGCATAAATTCTTTTTCTGCGACCCCTCAACGGGGGTTAGATGACACAACGAGGCGTCTTCATCGACGAGGCCATACTCGACATCAGCTA
>DATKWN010000084.1:0-4469 GCA_035529515.1 Candidatus Krumholzibacteriaceae bacterium
AAGCTAGGTCTTCTCGACCCTTTTTTTGAAGTGCAGCGCCCGCTGAGCAACCGTTACATGAGCCAGCGCTGCGAGTGCCATTACACCATAGTTTAACGCACGTGGCCACCGGTATGCTACTACACTGCATGCCGCGAGGAAGATCATTCGTTCGGCTCGCTCGAAGAAGCCCACCCCAGCCATCTCCACGCCCTCCGCCTCGGCTCTGCTACGCGTGTAGCTCACCATGAGGCTGCCCGTTAGGGCGAGGATGCCACCAGGTAGGCTGCATAATCCTCCGACGGTGATGCCTGAGAGGACCAGGGCGTCGCTGTACCTGTCGGCCACCGAGTCGAAGAAGCCGCCGAACTTCGAGGCTCTGCCTGTGCCTCTGGCGAGCACCCCGTCAATCGCGTCCAGGAGCCCAGAGAGGAGGATGGCCAAGGCGCCATACACGAGGTATAGCCTGTTTCCGTCCCAGTCTGCGTAGAGCCAGGCCGAGACCAGGGCGACGGCGAGCCCCAGTACCGTGACTTGGTTCGGCGTCACCCCTAAACGTACCAGTGGTTTGACTGCGGCCGCCACCGCCTTCTCGAACTGTTTCTTGAGTTTGCTGGACACCAAGTCGAATGTGAATTAGCGCCGTGGTTGGTTTAAGTTTATCCGAGCTGCTCCATGATGCCTCTTGCCGCCACGAGGCCCGTGGCGGCTGCGCCGACGATGCCTCTGCTTACCCCGGCGCCGTCTCCCGCGACGTGGAGGTTGGGTATGCTGGTTCTCAGCCCCTCGTCCGTCTGGATGCGCATGGCGTAGAACTTTATCTCTGGGGCGTAGAGGAGGGTGCTGTCGGCGGCTATGCCGGGCATCACCCTGTCGAGCATCTCCAGGCTCTCCATGAAGTCCATGGTTATCCTCCGGGGGTACGCCATGGCGATGTCCCCCGGGGTCACGTCCTCCATGGTGGGCTCCACGTGGCTCCTGCTGAGCCTGTCCCACGTGCTACGCTTGTGGCTCCGGAGGTCGCCCAGCCTCTGGATTATGGGCTTGTGGCCGCCGAGCGTGTTGGCGAGCTGGGCGATGCGGCGGCCATACTCGGTGGTGTTCTCAAGGGGCTCGGTGAGGCTCACCCTCGTGAGGAGGGCGAAGTTGGTGTTGCCGCTCTTGGTGTCCCTCATGCTGTGTCCGTTGGCGCCGAAGAGGCCGTCCCCGTAGGGCTCGCGGACCACGTAGCCGGCTGGGCAGACGCAGAAGGTGCGGACGAAGTCGTCGTAGCTGGGCGTGTACAGGTGGAACTTTGGGTCCCAGCAGCCGTAGCCGTTGATCACCTGATCCATTACTTCGTTGGGTACCTCGACTCTCACGCCTACATCAATGGGGTTGTAGCTCATGCCCACCCCGAGACTGCTTAGCTGCTCTATTAGCCACCCGGAGCCGATGCGGCCGGGGGCGAGGAGCACGGCGTCCGCCTCGAACGACTCGCCGTCGCTGGAGACCGCCACGGCCCGGCCGCCCTCCACGACCACCTCGTCGGCTGCCGTCTCAAGCCTGATGTCCACGTCCTGCTCCTCGAGACGACGCTGCATCTTAGCGATGACATCTGGCAGGTAGTCTGAGCCTATGTGGTTCTGCTCGATCTTGATGAACTTGATTCCCGCCTGGGAGGCCCGGGTCTCCAGTTTTCTGAGCCCTTCCTCGTCGCTGTGAGCCATCTCGACGCCGAGCCCCATGAAGACGTCCCTTATGCCTTGCACGAGGGCCCAGGCGTCTCCCTCCGACATGAACTCGGTGAGGTCTCCCCCGATCTTTGGGTGGAAGTTGAGTTTACCGTCGCTGTGGAGCCCGGAGCCCCCCACATAGTCCCGCCTCTCGAGAATGGTTACGCGGTGTTGCTTGCTTAACGCGTGCGCCGCGAAGAGCCCCGCAGGTCCTGCGCCTACGATGACGACCCTCACGTAATCCCCTCATGAAACGGTAGGATAAGCATAAAAACAGTTTGTAAATGTCTTGCATCCCTATAGGGCGTCGCCTGAGATCGTTCACGTCCATGGTCGATCCGGCGCCGCCGTTCTTGATAGCAGCCTCCAGTAGTCTATGGTGTCGAGTACGCCGATGAGAACGACCGGGGCGATGATAACGAAAACGACGAGGACGGTGACATCGATCTGGACGGGGAAGGCCACGAGCATCAGTATGAGGGCCGCGGTGACGACTGCGTAGAACCTGAACTTGGTCCTTATCTCCTTGTTCACCATCTCCTCGGGGTAGAGGCTGAGGACCTGTTCTCTGGTGGGCGGTGTCTCAAGCTCCCACAGTAGGCCCTCTATGCGGCTGCCCCAGTAGAGGTACCCCTTGTCCTTGAACCGTGGCTCCCGCTGGGTCACGGTTATCTGGAGGACGGTGTCCCGGCCGAACGCCGTCATCCTTATGGCTATGTCTTTGGGGTAGTCGTCTCTGAGCCCGACCTGGGTGACGGGATGGTTGGCTCTGTACACCGCCTCTATGTAGTTGGGGGGCGTAGCTTGTTGGAAGCTGCACCCATTCATCGCGAGCCATGACCGGACGGTCTTATAGACTTGCTCGGGTGTCATGTCCTTTATGATGGCTCTATGGCTGTAGGGCCGGGCGGTGAACATGGGTTACTTAACATTGGATGTCAAGATTAATTTACCTGCCGCGTCGCCTATCACGGTGCGATGGCACCGTAGAAAAGTTTGAATTATGGTTCACGCCTCGATATTGAGTAACGACCATGAATTGTCAGATCTGTGGCGAGCTGGAGGACTTCATCACGAAGTGCAAGGTCTGCGGTAAGAGCTTCTGCGAGTACTGCGGAGACCAGGAACAGAGAGTCTGTTATAACTGCCTTAAAGAAACACGTACAAAGTAAGTTATCCGCATCCTTTTTCTCTGAAGTTTTTGCTTCACCCATGTTAACGTTGCATAAGGGTGTTAAAAGAAACCCTAAATATAACCGAATATGCTCTATGCGTGTAAGTTCATGGGTGTTGATCTCTATGAAGAAAACCTATATGGTAGATGACCCCCTCGGGGACGGCAGGGTTGAGGTCCTGGAGGCCAGCGACCTCTTCGACGGTAACCCTTCGCCGAGGCGCGGCAAGATACGCGACGTGTACGACATGGGGGACCACATGCTCATCGTGACGAGCGACAGGATATCGGCCTACGACGTGGTGTACCCCACGCTCATCCCGCACAAGGGCGAGAGCCTCCACGCCCTCAGCGAGTTCTGGTTCAGGGAGACCTGGAGCGTCTTCCCCAACCACTTCATGGAGGCCCTGGACGGCAGGACGATGAAGGTCGTCAAGGCTAGGCGCGTGGACGTGGAGTGGGTGTGCCGAGCCTACCTCTACGGGTCCGCTTGGAGGGCGTACAGCAAGGGCGCCAGGGTCATCAGCGGCGTGGAGCTGCCGGACGGCTTGGTGATGGCGGAGGAGCTGCCAGAGGTGATCCTCACGCCCACCACCAAGGAGGGGTCCGGCCACGACATGGAGATCAGCAAGGGGGAGGCCATAGACGCTGGGCTCGTCACGAGGGACGAGTGGGACCAGCTGGAGGAGGCCACGTTCAGGCTCTTCCAGAGGTACGGGGAGGTGGCGAAGAGGGCGGGGCTCATCATCCCCGACTTCAAGCTGGAGTTCGGTCGCCTGGGTGACGGGCTCATCCAGATAGACGAGCCTCCGACCCATGACAGCGCCCGGTACTGGGCCGAGAAGTTCTACAGGGTGGGGAAGCAGCAGGAGGCCCACTGCCTAGACAAGGAGTTCCTCCGCAGCTACCTGAAGAACACCGGGTACATGGGGGACGGGCCGCCGCCGGCCATACCTGGGCCCGTGGTCCGTGAGGTGTCCAAGCGGTGCATAGCGTCCTATAAGGTGATTAGTGGCCAGGCCAAGCTGGGGGACTTCGACCTGAAAACAGTGGACCAGGTGATGGAGGAGATGGGGTGAATCCCCGGGAGAAGTGCGGCGTATTCGGAGCCTACTCGCCGGACAAGGATGTGTTTCCCCCGCCTCTACTGGGGGATGCTGGCCCAGAACCACAGAGGCCACCACAGCCACGGCTTCGCCACCTGCGGCGACGGCATCGAGTCCTACACGAACCTGGGCCTGATACCCACGGAGAAGGCCCCGGGGAAGGAGAGCCCGGCCCGGGTCTCAGCCGCATCTACGAGTCCTAGCGGCTCAGGGCCCTGTGGGTCCTGTAGGCGGCCCTGGCTATGCCGTGGGCCAACATGAGCCTGTAGACCCAGGACTCGGGGCTGGCCTCGTAGTATTCTTTGGGGTCCACCTTTCTTCCGTCGGGGAGCGTCACCTCGCTTCTCTTCAGTTGGGTCTCCCACTCCAGGCCCTCCACCTCCATGTAGCCCAGCTCGTGGCCGTTGCAGTGTAGAATTATGGGCCACTCGGAGTCTGAGTCGAAGAACCTGCCCCGGCTGTAGCGTAGGATGGTCTCGGCCGCATCTCTGCTGA
>DATKWN010000085.1:0-16934 GCA_035529515.1 Candidatus Krumholzibacteriaceae bacterium
GTGTTCATCTCATTATAAATTAATAACTATTAAAAAATTAAAGTAAAATATGGGTCGCTCTCATGTTGCACGGATAATCCAACTGAAACTCTTACGCGTTGATGATAAACCGTTGTCAGTTTCTCCCTGAAAAACGATGGATTCCTCCATTGAGTGAAGAATCTACGTGATTATGCTACACTTGACAGTCATTTCATCAACGGTATCCCTGTTATCTATACAGCGATCAACGTCATAGAGCATACAGAGCCTTCAGAAACGTCTTCAAGGGTAATCTTTGGAGTAAGTTAGTCTCATGTAAAAACGGTTAAGGTGTCTTGATAAGGCAAACGAGGCCACCGAACTGAGTCAACCGAGCACCGGCAGCTGTATCCGTTGGGACTATACTTGTTTGAGTGCTCCTGTTGGCGACGACCTGGAGGAGCCGATGAGTCCTTCTACTATGTCTCTCATGGAATTGGTCGGTGACGAGCATGTACTCGGCCTCGCCGCCACCGTATATATGTGACTCGATTTCTTCTAAGCTGAACAGCAGTGTCTCTATGCCGTCTGGGTCGTTCAGACGCTCCTCAAGAACCTCCATGACGTGCCTCATGTCCACGCTTGATGCCTCTGACAGCCTCTTCTTGAAGTCGTTAGTATTCAAGATTTCACGGACCTGACGTTCATCCATCGCGGCCATGGGCACATGCTCGAATGTGGCCTTGTTTAGCTCCCATCCTTTGAGGAGCCAGCCTTGGTGTCTCTCTACGTGACTCATAAACGAGGCGTAGTCCCTCTCGTCGGTGGACGCGACTAGTATGGTTTTTACCCCTTGCTTGATCTTTGGTCGCACAGCGTCAACTATGGACTCGTAGAGCCTGTATGAGGAAGTCTCGCCGATTTTCTGCCCACGCTTGACGGACTCGCTGTAGACCTCCCAGGTCACCGCCTCCAAGCCCCGGATACCTATCATCACCGCCGTTGGATACCCTCGCCGCCGTCTTCGTCTATGCACGGGGATGAAAACGTTCGGGGTGTTTAAAGCGTTGAGGTGCGTTGATTGCTTCTCTCGGGAGCGGTCATGAGGTACCCGAGTGGGAGGACGAGGAGCGATACGCCTACCAACAGAGTGTACATCGTTGATGCGCCGTAGACGTCGGCGATCAAGCCTCCGACGAAGGGGCCGATGAACATCCCGACGCCGTAGACCCCCTCATGGAGCCCCATGGCTGAACCCAGGGCCTCCTTAGAGGTACGTTTGGCTATGAAGTCAAGGACCACCGGCGTCATTATGCCTGACCCTACGCCGTAGAGGAAGAGAGGCAGGGCGAACCCCATCAGCCCCGATGCTACTCTCGCCAAGAACATGGATGCGGCGAGCAGAAACGCTGCAGCGGAGATAGACTTTCTGGTGCCCCAGCCCACGAAACGACCCACATACATGAACATCAGCCCTCTCACGCCGTTAGTCATGGATATGAGAAACCCGATCAAGGAGGACGACAGCCCCACGATGCTCATGTGGCCGGGCATGATGGCCATGTAGATCCCCAGGACGAGGGTGAACGGCAGGAGCGTGGCGTAGGACAGGAGCAGGTTCCTGAGGCTACCCAGGTCGATGGACCCTGTCTTTGACTCGGTGCGGAGCTCCACCCTCCCTCTGAACCAGATCGCTATGACGATCAAGCTCATGTATAGAATAGACGCCAGGGACGCGAAGAGGGCTCGGAACCCGTAGGCTTTGGAGACCACCCCACCTACCAAGGGGCCTACAGTGAACCCGGTGATCCACGCAAGGTTGTAGCGGCCCATAGACTGGGTTAGGGTCCTCTTGGGAGATATGTCGGCGGTCAACGTGCTGGCGGAGACCCAGAAGGTGGCCGAGAAGACGCCGAGGAGCCCCCTCATGAGGGTAAGCTGCTGGATGGTCGACGTAAACACGAACAAAGTTATGGTCAACGCCGCCGCGAACGTGAAGACCAGGTAGAGCCGGACCCTCTCATACTTGTCGAGGAGCAGCCCACAGGCCAGGGTTATCACGGTGTAAGCGACGTTTCCGACTGCGCCTATGACGCCCAGATCGGTGTACGACGCCCCCAGGGCTTCGGCGAACACCGGCAGCAGGAAGGTGCAGGTGCCGAGCCCCGTGGCGTTGAGGAATATGGTGACGTACAGAATCCTCAGAAGACTTTGCTTCTTCTCCTCTTCCATTGAGCCTACTAGTTGTGGTTTGGGGATAAATGATCTCTCTACCCTGAGGGCTTGAACCCCGTCAACTCGAGGATGTTCCCGTAGAATATCCTGTGGACGTCCTCGTCCGTCAACACGCCGTCGGCTACAAGCTCCCTGCAGGCGCCGTGCTGGGCCTCAAGCACGTTGAGTCTCCAGCCCCGGGGGAAGAACGTGCTGTCTGTGCCGAAGAGTACCTTGTGGCTGCCGCCCGCCTGCACCGCCTTCCTGAATATCTGCTTGAGGTCCAGGTCGTAGGGCATGTATCGCATCCAGCTGTTGCTGCCGCTGCTGTCCATGTAGACGTTGTCGGCCTGGTACTGCATCAGCAGCACCTCCCTGAACCACCCCGCGCCGAAGTGGGCTATGATGAACCTGAGGCCGGGGAAGTCACGTGAGGGGACCTGAATGTCTATGGGGTTCCCGTTCCTGAGGTCGGCCTGGCCCCCGATGGTGATGCCGAAGTGGAGGAAAACCAGCAGGTCACGCCGTAGACACTCCTCGTAGACCGGGTAGACAGCCTCGTCGTAGACCTTCACACTACGCCACGACGACGGGTACAGCTTTATTCCCTTGAAGCCGTCCCTAGCAGCCTTCCTCACCTTCTCGGCGGCGTCGGGATCGGACGGGCTTATGTTTGCGTATCCTATGAAGCGGCCGGGGAACCGTTTCATGGTGACGAGGAACTCGTCGTACGCCTCCGTGCCCACCATGACGCCCATGGCCTCTACTCCGTACTTGTCCAGCTCGTCCACCCACCTCTGGGCGGTGTCCCAGTTCTCGTCAGGAAGCTCTATGCTAGTCATGTCTGTCCTGGACCTGGTGCGGTTGCTGAAGCTCTCCAGGGTCCTGCCTCTGCTGAGCCACGACCTCATGGTGTCTGCGGTGAAGTAGTGGCTGTGGGCGTCCACCACCGGTATCCCTACTCTTGACAGCATTGGTTCCCGAAGATCGTTTAGTTGCTTAAAAACGATGCGAGGAACCAACATAGGATATTGGCGCCACTAAGCAATATATTGATAGCTCCTAAGTTGATACCGGGCTTGAGGTCGACCTTGACCAGGAACCGGTTAACCGAGAGATTAAAGGAGTCGTTCTTCCTCTTCGGCTTAACTTGCCTCGTCTGGTACGTCGTCAGGACGGGCACCAAGCCTTCGCGGGCGTCGTATCCCTGCCAGAGAGCTGCGGCATTCAACGCTAACATCTGGGCCGCGACCTACGTGTTTCCATTGCTAAGAGTCGACACATGGGGAGACTATTTGAGAAGGTGGAAGCCTCTAGCCGTCATACTTGTAGCCGTCGTCCTATCTGTTGGGTATATGAGCACCCGAGACGATGGTTTAGGCGATGGTCAAATGAGTCCGGACATGTTATCGTTGACGCCCATGACGGCGTCAGAGACGCCTCAGTCAGACATCTACGCCGTGACTGGCACCGACGGCGCCGACGGCGGCGTCCAAGTCCTGATGGAGCTGATGGCTGAGCACGGCCAACCGTTCTACAGGTCGGCTGAGGAGGGCGATCTGCAGGGCCCCTCGGGGCTCATAGGCGCCGGCGACGTGGTGCTCATCAAGGTGAACAGCCAGTGGGACGAGAGGGGCGGCACCAACACCGACCTGGTGAAGAGCCTCATCGAGGCCCTGCTCGCCCACCCGGACGGCTTCAAAGGCGAGATAGTGGTAGCGGACAACGGGCAGGACCAGTACGGAGGCGCCGGGTCGGGCGGCAGCCTCGACTGGGGCCGAAACAACGCGCTGGACCGGGGGCAATCCATCCAGGCCGTCGTGGGCACATTCAGCGACGGGCACAGGGTGAGCACCTACCTCTGGGACCGTATCACCACCAACGTGGTGCAGGAGTTCGCGGAGGGCGACATGGAGGACGGCTACGTTGTAAGCACCAGCGTGATCACCTCCACCGGCACCATGGTCTCTTACCCCAAGTTCACGACCCCCAACGGCACACGTGTCAGCTTCAAGCACGGAGTATATGTGCCGGAGAAGGACGACTACGACGTGGAGAGACTCAAGGTGATCAACGTACCGGTGCTCAAGACCCACATGATCTACGGCGTCACCGCCAGTATCAAGCACTACATGGGCGTCCCCTCCGACAAGCTCACCAGGGGCCTCGGCTACAGGGCCCACGACACCGTGGACGAGGGCGGCATGGGGACATTGATGGCCCAGACCCGGGTGCCGGCCCTGAACATCGTCGACGCCATATGGGTGAACGCGCGTCCCGGGGACGGGCCGCGGTCAAGCTACGCCTCGGCCACGGAGGTGAACGTGGTAGCCGCAAGCACTGACCCCGTGGCTCTGGACTACTGGGCTAGCAAGAATATCCTCTGCCGGGTATGCAGCGATGTATTCGAGATGGACGCCGGCACAATGGACCCGGATAACACGGCCTCCGGAGGCTTCGGTGACTGGCTCCGGCTCTCCATGCAGGAGCTCAACGCAGCCGGACACCGGTTCACCTGTGACGAGGACCGGATGAACGTCTACCTCTCAACCATGGGCTAGACACCGGACGCAGTCTCGGAGGATGGGAATGAGGGGCCTAGAACATTTTAAGAGTCTCTGGCAGCTGGGTCAATCTGGTTATTATCCGGTCGGGCTCTGCAACCATCGCTTGGTCGCGGGTCTTTAGCCACACCGTCTTCATCCCTGCGTTCTTTGCACCTAACACATCGCTCTTAACGCTGTCGCCGACGTGCACGGTTTTAGCCGGTTCCACGCAAAGCTCATCCAGCGCGGCCATGAAACGCCTTGGGTCGGGCTTCACATACCCCACCTCGTCGCTGAACGCCAACGCCTCGAAGTAGCCCAGCACCCCCTGCTCTTCTAGGATGCCGCGCATCAGCCTTCCGGCGCTGACACCGGTGACGCTGACTAGGCCCAACCTGTACCTGCCATACAATGCGGCCAGGGTCTCCTTAACCCCCTCCTTCAGCCTCGGGGGGCCCATGAGCACCGCCTCCTCGTACCTCCGCACAATCTCGTCCCTGTTGGGAGGGTCGACGAGGCCCCCCTCCGACAGCACCCTGTCCACTATCTCCGTCGTTTGTACGTGCCTGTTGCCTTCGGTCCTGATGACATGGCTGCTGTGCCTCCACCCGGCCATGTAAGCCTCGTTGAGCTCATCATCGTCGAGGAAGACGCCGTTCATCATCAACAACCTGTTCAGCGCAGGAAGCCTGAACTCGCCATAGTTACGCGTGTAAACCAAGGTATCCTACAGGTCGAAGGTGACGGTCTCGATCAACTTGAGCCTCAAAAAATAGACCGTGACCCAGTATATGAAACGTGGAGGGGTGGTCTACCTAGTGTAGGTGCCCGTCAGGGTGCCAGTAGCCAGTGTGTGCCCCGCCATGGCCGCCAGGAGGTCCACCCGCGTGGTCCCCGTTTTGAGGTCAAGGAGAGTGTCAAGGGCGTAGACCGTGAACGCGTATCTATGGGTCTCGCCCGACGGCGGTGATGGTCCGTCGTACCCGACACCCTTGTAGTCGTTCACTCCGTTCATCACCATGTTCTCGAGCACGGGGAACGTCGGCGTGTTTTCCGGTAGCTCCGTCTGGCCGAGAGGTATGTTGAAGATGACCCAGTGGGTGAAGCGGCCTCCGGGGGCGTCGACGTCGACGCATGTCAACGCGATCGACCTGGTTCCCCCGGGTACGCTGCTCCACGCGATCTGGGGCGACACGTTGTTCCCGTCCCGGGTGTACAGAGCGGGGATGGTCCCCCCGTCCTCGAACGCGGCGGACGTCACCGCGAGGGTCTCCGCGTCCTCGTTGCTGTGGCCCCCCATGAAGACGATGTAGTATGCAGCCGACATGAGTATTATGACGGCTCCCAGAGCTAGCAGGCTACGCCGACTCATGACACCACCTGATCATGTACCCCGCCTATAATCGGTTTCGACGGCGGTTGGTGCGACCGCCGGGATTTGAACCCGGGTCGTTGGCTTGGAAGGCCAAAATCCTGACCGCTAGACCACGGTCGCGCGAGCAAACAAGGTGAGTGTGGAGCTAAAAAACGTTTACTCCTCGACCTGGATCATGATCTCGGTTCGCCAGTGCTCCGGCGTGTCCTCGTCTATGAAGCTGCCGTAGCTGAGCCCGTACTCGTCGGGCTGGTACACGGCCTCGATGCTGCACATCTGGGTCCCCGGTTTCAGGCCCTGCTCCTCGATGTACGTGTACAGCCTCTCATAGTAGTACTCCACGGGGTTCGCGGTGCCTATGAACACCAGGAAGGCCACCTTGATCTCGGGCATCGTCTTGGTGTCCACGCCCTCCACCTCCCTGTCGACGGGGATCAGCACCTCCCGCCTGCAACCGGGCTCGTCCTTGGGGTCGTAGAATAGAACCATCGTCGGGTCCTTAGGCCGGGCCCCCTTCCTGTAGAGCTCGCTGTTGAGCCTGGCACACTCCGTGACCTCGTTCTCCCCGGGCTTCAGCTCCCTGTACGCCACCAGCTCCCTGATGGTCGTCTTTACCCCGATTTTATCGATCATACTGAACCCTATCGAATACGGCGGCTAATAATGGTTGTCAGTAGAGCCTGATGGGCTTCTCGAGCCTACTAAGCAGAACTATGTTGCTCCGCCTGTGTTCATCGACTATGTCGTAGCTTGACGCGGCGGCGAGGTCCTGCGCGAACTTCTTGATGTCCTTGAACCAAGCCATCTCGTCGTAGCCGAACCTTTCTCTGGCCGCCCCTACGCTCATCGCGGCTTTCGGCTCCATGTATGTGGCGTTGGCCCGCTCGGCGAGCCGTGCGTAGCCCTCCGGGTTATGCATGTTCAGCTTCGGGGCCAGTGTTTGGCGGAGCACCGTGGGGCAGCTGAAGCTGTCGAGCAGCTCAATGGTCTCCATGACTCTGCCCCAAAGGTCCGACGAGGTCGGTCTACACGTCCTCCTGTAGGTCTCCTCGTCGGGGGCGCAGAGGCTGACGTAGAGCTGCGTCGGCTCCACCCCGAGGCTACCAAGCACGTCGGGCCTCGTGCCGTTTGTGACTATGAAGACCGAATTGAACCCCCTATCGTAGAAAGCGTCCACGAGTTCCCCCAGCACCGGGTAAAGCGTGGGCTCGCCTTCGAGGCTGATGGCTGCGTGGACTGGGTTCTTCGCCTCACGCAGCATCTCCTCATCCACGTTGGGGTTGCCGCCGAAGCCGCTCAGCGCCCTACGGTTCTCCCTTAGGCATCCCTCGATTATCTTCTCCGGGTCCTCAGGGTCCTGTATGGACTGTGTCTGGTCCCACGAGACCCCCAGCGTCTCGGGGGTCGCCCTCCAGCAGAAGAGGCAGCTCTGGGTGCAGTGGCCGAGGCTCGGCGTCATCTGGAGGCAGCGGTGGGTGGGTATCCCGTAGAACCTGTTCTTGTAGCAGTTCTCCGCTCCCCCGGTGTTTAGGCTGCGCCTCTGCCAGTGGCATGTCTTCACGGCGCTGTGTGAGCCCACCAGCCCGTACTTCTGTCTACGGTAGGACGCCCTGAACTCCTCTGGGAGGCTCATCGTGGAGGGAAAGAGGTAAGGGCATAATAATAATGAAGCTATGGTGAGGCGCCTTGGGCCACTGGAAAGGTCTAGACGAGCTGGTTAGGGAGAAGGTTGGCTAGTAGCCGTAGATGGCGCCGAACTTGGCTTCCAGGTAGTCGATGAACGGCTTCACCACGAGCCCCTTCCCGGTGACCTCCTTCACCAGGTCCTCGGGATCGTAGAGGTTGCCGTAGCCGTAGACGTTGTCTGTGAGCCACCGCTTGGTCTCCTTGAAGCTGCCGGCTTTTATCTGGTCCCGCCAGCCGGGTAGATCTTTGTCGAGCTTCGTCAGCCAGACGCCGTCGTAGATGTTGCCCAGCGCGTAGCTGGGGAAGTACCCGAAGCTGCCGCCGGCCCAGTGGGTGTCCTGCATGACGCCCTCGCTGTCGTGCTCCACCTCGACGCCCAGGTAGTCCTCGTACTTCTGGTTCCATGCCTGGGGCAGCTCGTCGATGCTCAGCTTACCGCTGAACAGGTCCCGCTCGATCTCGAACCTTATCACTATATGAAGCCCGTAGGTTACCTCGTCTGCCTCGATTCTGATCTTGCTGGGGGTCACGTAGTTGACGGCGCGGAGCATCTGTTCGTATGACACGTCCTTGAATGTCTCGCCGGTGATTTTCTTCATCACGGGCAGGTAGTACGCCCAGAACTCGGGGCTCTTCCCCACCATGTTCTCTATGAACCTGCTCATAGACTCGTGGATGCCGTAGCTTGCGCCGCCGCCGACGGGCTGGTACATCCAGTCCATGGGGAGCCCCTGCCCGTAGAGGGCGTGGCCGCCCTCGTGGAGGATGCTGAAGATGCTTGACTCGAACCTGTCCTCGTGGTAGTGTGTGGTGATCCTGACGTCCGTGTAGTAGCCGGTGGTGAAGGGGTGCTCGGTGGTGTCTATCCTGCCTCCGGATTCATCCGACTTCACGTCGTACTGGATGAAGTCGGCGATGCTCTCCCCGATCTTGATCTGGGTATCCTCAGGTACGGGGCGACTAAGGAACTCGACGTCCGGCTTACCCTGCGCCATAATCTTTTCCATTACCTTCCTGAGGCCATTCTTCATCTCGTCGAAGATCCTGGTAATGTTGTCCGCCGTCATCTTGGGCTCATAGTTGTCGATCAAGGCGTCGTAGGGGGTCTTGGCTCCCTTGACCTCCATGAGTATCTCCGCCTCACGGTCCTTCAGCGCCTTCATCTTCTCGAGCTCGGGCTTGAACATGCCCCAGTCCTTGGCTGCCTTCGCCTTCTTCCACACGTTGACGCCGACGGTGGACTGCTTCGATAGTTCGACTACAAGCTCCTCCGGTATCTTGATGGCCTCGTCGTACGCCCTCCTCGTGAGGTAGACGTTCCGCTTCTCCAGCTGGCTCAGGGCGCCGTAGTCCTTGTCCTTCTCGATGGCGTCCAGCGTCTTCCCGTTCTCAGGGTCGGTGAGCATCTGGTGCCCAATCTTCTGGAGCATGGCGAGCTGCTGGCTCTTCAGCTCCACGGCCCGGGGCGGCATCTTGGTCTCCATGTCCCAGTACAGTATGGAGACCGCCGAACCCAGAACGGCCATCTCCTTCGACTTCTCCAGCAGCTTCCCGTACTGCTTCTTCAAGTCATCCGGCATCACAATCAACAGGTACTTTGTCGCAGGTGAAGGGAATATATGTTTCTAAAACTTGTTACAGATTATCTGTGTTCATAGAAATAGCTACCACCTGGGGCCGGGTAGTTGTTTCTAAATCCCTGAACGGGTCACGATCGATGTAAAAAACGTATAGGTAACGGCCAATCACGGCAAAAACGCCTAGAACATGGGCGGCGTGAACACATCGTAGACGACTAGCTCCTCCTCGACGTCGAATGTTCTGTGCCTCAGCCCCTTCGGCACCACCACGAACACCCTCGGCCGCAGCGGGAACACGCCCCCGTCCTCCACCCACATCGACGCCTTCCCCCTCACAACGTATATGACGTCCACTTCTCCTCGTGGACATGCTCCTCGATCTCCGAGCCAGCAGGGCACCTGACTACGAAGCAGGTCAAGTCCCCGTCGTCATCCCGACGCGAGTAAAGCACACGCATATCGACGCCACTCAGAAAAGGGTGAGCCGTCTTAGATATGTCGCCGAGGCTTCTCACGATGCTCATGGAAAATAGATGTGCATGGTGCCGAAAGAGGTTTATTCCAGCATCTTCTCGACGCCGCCCCTGATCAGCCTCCTCCGTCTACGGTGTCTTGCCAGGAACCTGTTCACGGTCTCGGCGAGCCGCGCCTTGCACTCACGGCAGTCGATGCCTCCCTCGAGGCAGTCCAAGTATAGCTCGCGGGCCTCATCGTCGTCCTCGGTTAGCAAGAGGTACCTATACTGGTACATGGGGCAACGGGCGGGGTGGCCCCCCGTATAGGCCTCCGCTATCTTCCGTTCCACCAGCTCGGACACGTCCGAGGTGTAGATCGCGGTCAGTGGCTGGGACGACGACATCTTCGCGCTCCCCGTCAACCCGGGAAGCATCCTGCCGTGCACCTGAGCAGGCTTCGGGTACCCCAGCTTCCGGGCGACATCCCTCGTGATCCTCCAGTACGTGTCCTGGTCGATGCCCGCGGGCACCAGGCAGGGCACCGGCTCCCCCGCCCGCTCCGACGCCAGGAAGCATGGCGCCGCCTGCATCGTGGGGAAGAACATCATCCCCAGGTTGGAGTCGTCGCCGAACCCGAAGACCGCTTTCATGGTTGAGCAGGTGATCCTTCTAGCTATCTTCAGGGCCAGCGGGTAGAGCTCCGATGCGTGCCTCGTGTTGACGATGAACTCGGTTCTCTCCGGGTCGAACCCCAGCGCCATGACGTCCAACGAGTTCTCCAGCACCCAGTGGCCCGCGGCCTCCTCGTCGATGTCGTCCCTGATGAGCATCCTCTCGTCGTCGGTGAACTGGAAGAACAGCTTAGAGCCGAAGGCCTCCTGCAGGTGCCTAGTGAACGTCCACGGGACGAGGTGCCCCAGATGCACGGGCCCCGAGGGTCCCCTCCCAGTGTACAGGACGAACCTTCCGCCGCCCTCGTAGTGGTCGAGTATGGCGTCTAGGTCTCTATGACTGTAGAACACTCCCCGCCGGAGCATGTAGTGGAGCCTACCGGTGTGCCGCCTGATCCTCTCAAGCAGCTCGGGGGCTATGGGCTCTGTGCCGAACCGTTCCATGAGCCCGTCGTAGTCGATCTCCCCCTTTACCTCCCAGGGGGTGACTACAGGGGCTTCCTTACCTGCCACAATAGAGCGTCGCCACCTCACTCCACCGGCTTGATGAGGAAGTCGTCCAGGACGTCCTTGGCCTTCTCCCGCTTCGCCTGGAAGTCCACGAGGAACGCCTTCACGCGCTCCGCCAGCTGCTTCTTGCACTCCCCGCACAGGATGGAGCCCGACTTGCAGGCCAACTCGCGCCCCCTCAGAGCCTCGTCGTCGTCCTCGAAGAGGAAGTAGTAGTAGGCATAGACGTTGCACACCTCGGGGCGGCCTCCCAGCCGTTTCTGCTCCTCGACCGTGTCCCTGCCGCCGGTGAAGGCGCTCATCACCTTCTTGGCCGCCACCTTCGGTGGATCTGTAGTGAATATAGCGGTCTCGGGCTGGCTTGCGCTCATCTTGCCGCCTTCGGCGAGACCGGGCAGAAACTTGGCGTGGATCTGCGCCGGCTTGTAGTAGCCCAGCTTCTCGGCGATGTCACGCGTCATCCTCCAGTAGGGGTCCTGGTCTATGGCGGCGGGTATGAGGCACGGTATGTTGGCGCCCTCCCTGTCGCTCTGGAGGAAACACGTCATGGCCTGGAGCGCCGGGTACCAGATCATGCCTATGTTGTCGCTGTCCTGGAAACCGAACACGGCCTTGGCGGTACTGTAGGTGACCCGCTTCGCCACCCTGAGCCCGATCTTGTAGAGGTGCTGTATGTGCTCGGTGTCGCTGAAGATGTGGGTCTTACCTGGGTCTAGGCCGCAGGCTATGACGTCCAAGGCGTTGTCGTAGGTGTAGCCTATGGTCTGCTCCAGCTCAAGGTGGTCGTTGAACAGGTACTTCTCGTCGTCCGTCATCTGGAAGTAGAGGTCGGCGTCGAAGGCGTCCTGAAGATACTTGCAGAAGAACCAGGGCAGCAGGTGCCCCAGGTGGACGTGCCCCGACGGCCCCCGGCCTGTGTAGAGGCCCACCCTGTTGCCTTTCTCGTACTCGTCCAGCCACCAGTCCGTGTCCCTGTGACTGATGTATACTCCCCGCCGGAGCTGCATGTGCATATACCCGGCGTGTTTGGCGATGCGGTCCGCGATGCCCTGGGTCATGGGCTGGACACCGAACTGCTCTATGAGTTTGCCGTAGTCGATGTCGCCGCTCACCTCCCAGGGCGTCACCACCATTTCCTGTTTGTCCTGGTTTGTCATGCCTGGTTCTCTCCAACAAGATCCAGCGTCATCGCTGGGTCCGGTTTTTGGTTGGGGCTGGGGTGGTGCTTAGAAACGGCTTCCTCCGCTAGGAGGATCCTGTCCAGTCCGAGTGATACACACTCATTTCCCTGTCTCCGTACAATGAATGGTGGCCGAGGCTTTTAAAAAGGTATTCGTCACCCGGAGATCCGCTTGTACATGGAGATGCAGTCAACGTACTCGCCGCGGTACTTGATGCCCCCCGGGAGCCTGCCGTGCTCCAGGTAACCCAGCCTCTCGTAGAGCCTCATCGCAGGGCTGATGCCGTAGACCTCAAGGTACAGTATCTCTATGCCGAGCGCCCCTGCCTGATTCTCTAGCTCCCTCATCATCTCCGAGCCTATGCCCTGGTCTCTGTACTGCTTCCTAACGAACACACCTAACCCTGCGGTGTGTTTGAGGCGACCTCTCCGTTTCCTCGCGTTGGATTGCCCCACAGCCTTCCCATCTGCCTCAGCTATCACCACCACGGCTCGGCCGCTCTCCACGGCCTTCATCATCTCGGCGTGGCTGTCGACCTGCTGATCTCTGGTTCTCTTGGAGTCGCCGCCGATCATGGCCTCCTCCTCGATCAGCTCGTTGTGCAGTTCAAACAAGTCATCTATGTCACCCCACGTTGGCGGCCTGAGAACGACCTTGAGCCCCCTCTCTGAAGTGAAATCTGTGAAGAATGTTATCGCCTCCCCAACTTTATATAAATTTCAGTGGTATTAAACTAAGATGAGTAAATATCTTTGAGCATGTAGAGGCCGTCCACGTACTCTCCTTTGTATTTGACCTCACCCGGGACGCAGCCGACTACCCTGTAGCCCATCGTCTCGTAGACGTGGATGGCCCTGTTGTTCGTGGCGAAGACCTCCAACATTATCTTCTCGAGCCCTAGCCTGCCGGCGTGCCTCTCCGCCTCCCTCATAAGCTCCTGGCCTATACCAATATCTCTGTAGCTCTGCTTCACGGAGATGCCGAGGGTCCCAACGTGGCTCTTCCTGCCGGAGCCCAGCGCGACCTCGCACTGAGCCACCATCCTTCCATCCACCTCTGCCACGACCCTGACCTGTCTGTCCTTCTCCATGTTTGAGAGAGCCCGTGCAAGCCAGTCCACCTCCTGGTCCCGCGTCTGCTTGGTCTCCATGAGGATCATGGCCTCCTCCTCGACGAGGCTGTTAATGAAATCCAGCATGTCGTCCAGGTCCTCCCACCCGGGGGTCCTCAAAGTGACCTTTCTGCCGTCTCGAGCCTCGAACTCTCTTAGAATGGTCCCTGCCTTCATCTCTAACTATGAAAAGAAGAAATGGGCGTATTAAAGGCTGGCTCAGCCCTCGAAGATGTCCAGAAGGGCCTGCTCTAGGCTCTTCCCCTCGGGCGAGTTCTCGATGATCTCGCCGACCACCTCGCCTTTCATGTCTAAGATGGCCATGTGCGGTATCTTGACGACGTCGAAATCATCGACCTCGGGTGGGCTCGGCGGTATACTCCACCTTCGATTATCGTTTTTAGCGTCCCGCATGAGGTGGCCAAAAACCCTGACCTCAAGCCCCGCCTCCCTGCTGAGCAGAGCCAGTATGGGGACGTTCCTGTGGCAGTCTGGGCACCACTCGGCGCTGAACACCACCACGAGATACCTGTCAGAGTGGCACCTTATCTTGGCGACCGTCTCCCCGTCGAGCCTATAGGTCTCGTACTGCTCGTGAAGCCTCGGCGCCTTCTCCCTGCAGGCCTCCACGTATTCAAGAACCGGCTCAGAACCTGCTCTGATCTCATCCAGATTATGCATCCCTCCCGTAGCGGTACCGGCCCATATAAACCCAGACGCCTGTTGTATATGCAATAGACTTATAAACTAAGATATACGGTGGCTCTGTTCTGAAGCAGTGTGAGATATCTGGTTCGCCGCGTCTTGGTTATTCTATTGTTTTCCATGCTTTTAGCGCCGTCTGCATACGCGGAGGAGGACCCCCCGAACGTCATACTCATCTCCTTCGACGGGTACCAGAGGAACCATCTCTGGGAACAGCTGGAAGCCGGGGAGATGCCCAACCTCAAGAGATTCATGGAGGAGGGCGTCTACCTGGAGCTCAGCCAGATTGACTACAAGACCCAGACCAAGACGGCTCACGCCCAGATGCTCTCAGGCTACCAGGCCAACGTGACGGGTGTCTACGCCAACCTTCTCGTCTTTCACCCCCTGCCCACCGGGTACACCCTCCTGGAGCGGGCTGAGGACCACTTCGGGAGCGGGAACGTGGCGACCGGGTTCATCGCGGGCAAGACCTCCAACATCGCCCCCGCCTTCGCCGACATGGAGGGAGTCGACTACGTGTCCATCGTGGACGAGTACCTTGAGGACGAGACAGGCGGGACCGGCGAAAAGTTCCTGAGGTTCATCGACGACCACCACGAAGACCACTTCGTCGCATTCTTCCACACGAAGGAGCCTGACAAGCTGGGCCACCTCTACGGAGAGAACAGCCCAGAGTACCACGAGGGCGGGCTGAGATGCGACAGATACCTCGGCCTCATCCTCGACAAGCTGGAGGAGCATGGCCTAATGGATGAGACGCTCGTCTACATCTGCACTGACCACGGCTTCCTCGAGGACGGCTTCGAGCACCCCCAAGAGCCGTTCACATGGCTGGTCTCCAACGACCTCAGGCTCGAAGCCAACGTGAACGAGACGCGGCTCTTCCTCCCCGACATACCCGCGACGATATACAGATCCCTCGGCATCACAGTCACAGAGCCGCCCCTGGCGGGGTATCCGCTGCAGAGCCCTCTGCCCCCCGAGGCGGAGCAAAGGATGGCCATATGGGAAGACACGGAGCCACCTGAACTAAGGCTAGACATCTTGAGCGAAGACACGGAGTACTTGGAACGTGGGACGCCCCTCGAGCTGAGTTGGACGGTGAGGGACAATCAAGGCCTCACGAGAACATACCTGGTATTGGAAAGGCATGGCGTAGACTACTTCAACGGCTCCGTGGGCGATGTTCTCTACGAGTCCGAGCAGATAGCCGGCTTGGAGGCGGAGTTAAGCTACTCCCTCGACCTGCCCTTCGACGAGGGCATGTACGATATTACCGTCTACGCCTTCGACGAGAGGGAGAACCTCGCAACTGAGACGATCACAGTCGGGACGGACACTCTCCCTCCAACGATCGACTCAATCAGCTTCAGCGAGAACCAGACCATCTTTAATGACTATAATCTGTGGTTCATCGTCTTCGACAACGCTGGGCTATCCTGTGCCGAGCTGCGGCTCGACGCAGAGACCGTTCAATCCTATAGCTTCAACTACACCAAGACAGGAAGGGTGACTTACCTGCTTGACGTGTCGGAGGTTCCCAACGGCGTCCACTCAGTAACAGTCCTAGTCAACGATGTTAACGAAAACGTCTCAGAGGAGACTTACTCACTGACAGTAAGTAAGCCCAGCTTCTTACTCCAGATAATAGCATGGATCCTGGCGTTCATCGATAGAATCATCTCCGCGCTTATAGGCGGTTAGAAGCCCTAGGCTTTGTCTAGGCCGCCTGTATCTAGGGCGTCAGCGAAATCCGCTGGAAGCCGCGCCTTGGTGGGAGAACAGAATAAATAAATTACTTACATAATATAAAGAAACGACGTTAGAGTATGATATAACAATATATCTATATATTTTTTATATTTCTAGCGTCCTCACCCAATATTCTCGATAAATATATTTACTGCTGGCTGTGATATAGCGTCAAGTGAAACAATATTGATGAGAAGAAGCCCCGGCGAGGAACTACGCAAGGTACAGGTGACAGGCGGCTCAACCTACATCATATCGCTGCCCAAGGCTTGGGTGGAGCAGATGGGGCTACAGAAGGGGAGCGTCGTACGGATAAACCAGAAGGACGACCTCACTCTATGCCTCCAGCCCCAGGGAGCCGAGACCGGGGACGGCACACGTAGAGTCATCATCAACCCTAAACAGGAAGACACGCCCGAGAGCATAGTACGCAGAGTCGTCTCTGCCTACCTCATGGGCTACAACATCATGCAGCTGAGGACCAGCCATCAGAGGATCGACAGCGGCCAGAGGTTCGCAGTCAAGGACTTCACCCGCAAGAAGCTTGTGGGCACCGAGATCCTCTCAGACCTGCCCCAAGATCTGACGCTTCAGGTGCTGCTTAGCTACGCCGAGCTATCCGTCAAGGACGCGTTGAGGCGTATGAGCGTCATCGCCGCAGCCATGCACAGGGACGCGATAACCGCCCTGGGCACGGAGGAGTCCACGCTGGCGCGGGAGATCATCGCCATGGACGACGAGGTGGACAGGTTCAACCTCTACATCATAAGGCTCCTCAAGGTAGCCGTGACCGACGGGCACATACTCAAGGAGAGTGGCCTCAAGTCGCCCAGGGAATGTCTAGGGTACAGGCTCATAACCAAGTCCGTCGAGCGTATGGCCGACCACGCCGTGAACATCGCCCACAACAGGCTCGAGCTCACCCTCAGCATAGTGAACCCCGAGATACTTCAGGAGCTCCAGAAGCTCAGCGAGTTCGCGCTAGGGATTTTCGAGAGCGCGATGGACGCGGTCTTCGATGAGGACTACGCCGAGGCGGACAAGGTACTAATTAAGGCTCAGCTGGGCCGTCAACAGGAGATGGAGGTCCTATACAAGATAGTTAAGCACGCTCCGCCGGAGGAGGTGCCGGCCCTCAGGATGATCGTGGAGAGCATTCTCCGTACCGCTGAGTATGGCACGGA